>CALWNO010000024.1 GCA_944382785.1 uncultured Gemmiger sp.
ATGTTGTGGTATTCCTTGTGGGGATGGAAGATGCCGTCGGGATATTCCTCGGTGGTGCGGTTGTTGCGCAGCGCCAGATCCAGAATATAGCCGTCCTGGTCGTCATAGTGCAGGATGGGGGTGACGGTGTTGTGGGGGGTGTCCCCGGTATGGGACAGAATATCCACACTGGGATCGCTGTATTCCCGCCAGGCGGTCAGGATGTTGTTGGCGGCGGTCTGCACTTCCTGAGAGCTGCGGCCGATGAGCCGGATGGTGGACACCGGCCAGTTCAGGATACCGGCGCGCACACCGGGATAGCGGGGGTCCTGCAGGGGCGTGGCAATGCCGGCCTTCTGCATGGGGAAGAGATACCGTCCGCCCTGGAAATGGGAGTGGCTCAGAATGCTGCCACCCACAATGGGCAGGTCTGCGTTGGAACCGCAGGTGTAATGAGGGAACTGACTCACAAAGTCAAAAATCTGGGCCAGGGTGTGGCGGTCCATCTCCATGGGCTTGTGTTCGTCATGCAGGATGATGCAGTGCTCATGGAAGTAGGCGTAGGGGCTGTACTGCAGGTAGAAGTCCTCACCGGCCAGATGCACCGGCACGATGCGGTGGGTCTGCCGGGCAGGGAAGTTGATGCGCCCGGCGTACCCGATGTTTTCCTTGCACAGCATGCATTTGGGATAGCTGGCAGCGGGCTGCAGCCGCTCCATGGCAATGACCTTGGGGTCTTTTTCGGGTTTGGTCAGGTTGATGGTGATTTCCAGTTCGCCGTAGGGCGTCTTGGTGTTCCACTGGATGTTCTTGGCAATCTGGGCGGTGCGGATATAGTTGGACACCACGCACAGGTCGTAGAACCAGTCGGTGGCGGCTTCGGGGCCCCGTTTGGCGTACAGCTTGCGGAACTTGCGCAGAATTTCGCTTTCCCGGGGCATCATGGCGCCCATCAGGCGAGTTTCGAAGTTGATGCGGTACTGGGGCACATCGTTGTCAAACAGGCCTTTGGCAGCGGCCAGGTCCAGCATGTGCTCCAGAATCTCGGTGGGCGTGTCGAAGACTTCTTTCGGGGGCTTTTCCTCACTGGGCGCACTCAGCCCCAGCAGGTCCAGCAGGGTGTTGCGGGCCACCAGCATGTCCAGGTCCTTGATCATTTTGTGCTTGCGCCCAAAACGCAGCAGGCGTTCCACATCCAGGGCCAGGGCGGAATCCAGCTCGGCGGCAGTCAGTTCGGCAATGGGCTTTTCAACGGTGACGGGTTCATTGTTCGGATTGCTCATACAGACATCCCTCCTGCTTTTACGATACCGCATTTTGCCCTCTCTTTCCATGCCCAGTAATGTCATTGTTTTGTGATTTTCGTTCCTGCGTACCAAAATGCCCCGGCACACAGAAAGAGGCCGGGGCAAAAAATGGATTTTACTTGCGCAGATCGCTGAACAGGTCCTTGCGGTAGACGCCGGCCTCAATCAGCTTGGCAAAGGACTCCACCACCACGGGCTTGTCCTCCTGATAGGTCACGCCGAACCAGCGGTCCTGCGTGGGCAGCACCTTGACGCTGACCTTGCCCTGCTTGAGCAGGCTGTCGATGAAGATGGGCAGCAGGTACTCGGCCTTCAGCTCGTTGCCGGCAATCCCGCCGAAGAATTCCACAAAGCCCTTCTCCAGCATGTCGGCAAACTCGGGAGTCAGCCCCCACATGTTCATGGAAACCAGACTGTCCGGGTCCACGGCCTTGCCGCCGGCCTGGGCGCCGTCGGCGGTCTTCTCGATGCCGGAAGTCTCGTCCACGCCGGTCAGGTAGCCTTCGGCGTTCATGCGGCAGATGCCACGGGTCACGGCGCCGTTGTCGCTCAGGGTATTTTTCAGCACAAAGCCGGCCATGCACAGGTCGCCGGGCTTTTCGGGGGTGTAGCCCTGCAGGAAGTCATGCAGCAGCACAAAGGCCTGCTTGCCGTAGTAGTCGTCGGCGTTGATAACGGCAAAGGGACCGTCCAGCTGGTCCTTGCAGGCCAGTACGGCCTGGCCGGTACCCCAGGGCTTGGTGCGGCCCTCGGGCAGGGTCACGCCTGCGGGCAGAGCATCCAGCTCCTGGAAAGCGTATCCCAGCTCCACGCCCAATCCGGCGCAGATGCCCTGAATGCGATCGCCGATGGCTTCCCGGAACGCCTCTTCGATGTCCCGGCGGATGATGAAGATGATCTTGTCAAAACCGGCTTCGATGGCATCATGAATAGAATAATCCATGATGATCTCGCCATTGGGACCCACGGCCGCCAGCTGCTTGATGCCGCCGCCGTAACGGGAGCCGATGCCGGCTGCCATAATGACCAGGGTGGTTTTCATAACAAATTCCTCCAATTGTATTCACTGCCGGTACCCACAGCGGGTGCCCCCGGCTGTATTACATGTTGAACATGGACATGACCGCCGCGGGGGTGACGCCCAGCAGGATGATCACCCAGGTCAGGGCCAGGCAGACGGCCAGATAGATGACCACGGCGGGAACGCTCACGCCGCCGCGCAGAGCCAGCATATCCTGGCGGTCCTGGCCTTCGGGAATGCGGTCGTAGATGGCCCGGATGCGGGCGGTGCAGGTCTTTTTGTACCAGTACCCGGCAAATATGGCCCGCAGGATCATCACCGCCCAGCCCACGATGGCGCAGACGTCCATGGCGGGCAGAATCCAGGAAGTGCTCATGCCGCTGACGATCGAAGCATCCGAGATAACCAAAAGGGCCAGATAGGTGGGAATGGTCACCGCCACATCCAGCACGGCGAACAATGCCCCTAGTTTCCACATCTTACGATAGAAGAAGTAGATGGGACCCAGGAAAAAGGCCGCAAAGGACATCCCGATCTTGTGTTTGGTCTGTTCCATGCGTACAAACTGCATCAAATAATACAAACTGGACGGTCCCACAAAGGTAGCCCAGTCCCGGGCGCGGATGCCGTCGATGGGGTCCTCGGGGCCGATCTCCCGGCGATAGACTCCTTCCGGCCCCACGGTATAGGTGTTGATGTGCGGGGGGGCGTCGGTGTTCCGCTGGGGGGCGGTGTAGTCGGGATCGTCGTAGATGGGCCGCCCGGAACCGCCCGGTGCGGATGTCCGGCTGCTGTGGGGAGCATCGACATTTTCGGGATGCTCCGGCAGAGGAACCCCGCAGTGGCTGCAGAAATGGGTGCCGGCGGGGTTGCGGGCGCCGCAGTTGGGACAGGCGAGCTGGCCGTCATCCTCCGCGTTGTCCGGTTTCCATTCAAATCCGGCACCGTGACGGGCCGCATTCACGCACACGCCGTCGGCGGGCCAGCAGGCACGATGATAGGGGGTGCCGCAGTCAGGGCAGACGACGATGTCGTCGGTGGGAGTAAAAGGTTTATGGCACACAGGACATGTGCTGCCTGTATAATTGCTCATGATAGCCTCCGTGATTCATAAGCCGTTTTTGACGGCTGTTAACAGAAATCATTATACACCATGCCATAAGGGAAAGCAAAGAATTTTCCGTGAACAATAGGGAAAGGGCGACCCTTTACAAGGCAGTGGTTTTCGTTTATACTTATCCTGTATAACTATCATAAACGTAGGGGTATTGATATATGATCACCATTGACGAACTGAAATCCAAACTGGGCAGCTTCCAGACCGCGGTGAACGACCTGCGGGATGCTTTGTCCATTGAGGCCAGCGAGAAGCGTCTGGCGGAGCTGGAGCACCAGATGACCATGCCCGGCTTTTTTGACGACCAGGCCCGCAGCCAGAAGGTCTATTCCGAGATGGGCGAGCTGAAGAACAAGCTGGAACGCTTCCGCAAGCTGTCCACCCAGTATGAGGAGGCGGGCACCCTGCTGGAGATGATCGAGGAGGAAAACGATCCTTCTCTGATCGCAGAGGGGGAGGAAGCGGTCAACGGGGTGGAAAAGTCCATCGACGAGCTGCAGCTCATGACCATGCTCAACGGCGAATATGACCACAACAACGCCATTCTGACCTTCCACGCCGGTACCGGCGGCACCGAAGCTCAGGACTGGGCCGAGATGCTCTACCGCATGTACACCCGCTGGGCCGAAGCCCACGGCTACTCGGTGGAGGTGCTGGATGTGCTGGACGGCGACGAGGCGGGCATCAAGAGTGCTTCCATGATGGTCAAGGGTGCCAACGCCTACGGTATGCTCAAGAGTGAGAATGGCGTCCATCGCCTGGTGCGCATCAGTCCCTTTGACGCCAACGCCCGCCGTCAGACCAGCTTTGCCAGCCTGGAAGTCATGCCCGAACTGGATGAAAAGATCCAGATCGAGATCAACCCCAATGATATTGAGATGCAGGTGTTCCGTTCCTCCGGTGCCGGCGGCCAGCACATCAACAAGACTTCTTCCGCCGTCCGCCTGATCCACAAGCCCACCGGCATTGTCACCTCCTGCCAGACCCAGCGCAGCCAGCTGCAGAACCGCGAGTACGCCATGGAAATGATGAAGGCCAAGCTGTACCAGATCGCCCTGCAGCAGCACAAGGACAAGATCGACGACATCAAGGGCGTGCAGAATGAGATCGCCTGGGGTCACCAGATCCGCAGCTACGTCTTTATGCCCTACACCCTGGTCAAGGATCACCGCACCAACTACGAAAGCGGCAACGTGCAGGCCGTCATGGACGGCGACCTGGACGGCTTCATCTATGCCTACCTGAAAGCGGCTTCCCGCGGCGAACTGGCGGAAGTCTGATAGATCCTTCTCATGCTCCCGTATCGTCGGGAGCATTTTTTGTTTTCGCCCGTGTCCGGTGTATCGGGACTTTATTTGTTCATAAAGGCTGTCGTATACTACTGAACACGCTTTTTGTATTCCGGGAAAGGAGGTCCCTCATTTGGCAAACTGTCATTCCGACCACTCTTTTCGCCGCCGGGCAGGGGAGCGTCCCGAATCTGGCCTGCCGGTTCTTTCTCCCAAGCCGGACAAGGGCCTGACCGAAGCCCAGGCAGCCCAGCGTGCGGCCGCGGGACTTTCCAACCGCGCACCCCGGGGCACCGGCAAAACGGTGGGACAGATCCTGCGGGAAAACCTCTTTACCTTCTTCAACCTGGTGTTTGTGGTGCTGGCGGCCTGTCTGTTTGCGGTGGGCTCCTACCTGAATGCCGGTTTTTTAGGAGTGGTGGTCTGCAATGCGGTCATCGGCATCGTGCAGCAGCTGCGGGCCAAGGTCACCATTGATCAACTGACACTTCTTTCCGCCCACAAGGTCCGCTGCGTGCGGGACGGGGAAATCCGCCTGCTGTCTTCGGAAGAACTGGTGCGGGACGACATTGTGGAGTTTGTAGCCGGGGAGCAGATCTGCGCCGACGCGGTGGTGCGCACCGGCACCGCTCAGGCCAACGAGGCTTTGATCACCGGGGAGGCCGATGCCGTGGACAAAGGCCCCGGGGATGTGCTGCGGTCAGGGTCTTTTCTGCTTTCGGGACGGTGCCGGGCCCAGCTCACCCACGTGGGGGCGGACAGCTACGCCAACCGCCTGACCGAGGAAGCCCGGGCCGGGCATGCGGTGCCAAAGGGGGAGATGATGCGCTCCCTGGACAAGCTCATCCGGTTCATCGGCATTGCCCTGGTGCCGCTGGGGGTCCTGATGTTCCTCAACCAGTTTGCCGCTCTGGATATGACCCTGCGGGATGCGGTGGAAGCCACGGTGGCCTCCCTGGTGGGGATGATTCCCGAAGGCCTGTATCTGCTGACCAGCGTGGCCCTGGCGGTGAGCATGATCCGCCTGGCCCGGCGCAAGGTGCTGGCCCAGGACATGAACTGCATCGAGACCCTGGCCCGGGTGGATGTGCTCTGCGTGGACAAGACCGGTACCATCACCGAGACCCGGATGGAAGCCGGGGAGCCCCAGCTGCTGGACGATTCCTGGACCATGATGCAAGTGGAAACGGTGCTGCGCAGCCTGTATGCCGATACCGAGCCGGACAACGACACCGCCCGGGCTCTCTGCCGCCGGTTTGCCCGGGGCGGGGGAGAACGCTGGCCCCGCACTGCCTCGGTGCCCTTCAATTCGGCCTGGAAGTGGAGCGCTGTCGTTTTCCGGGACCACGGCGCCTTTGTGGTGGGCGCCCCCGAGGTAGTGGCCGGTCCCCGGGCCGGGGAACTGCAGCGGGAGATCCTGCCCTATCTGGAACGGGGGAGCCGGGTGTTACTTTTGGCAGCTTACCAGGGCCGCCCTGACCCAAAAACCGGTCTGGAACCCCGGAAACTGCAATTTCTCGCCCTGCTGCCGGTATCCAACCGGGTCCGGGCCGAAGCACCCCGGACCTTCCGCTATTTCGCGGAACAGGGGGTGGCCATCAAGGTCATCTCGGGGGACAACCCGCTCACCGTCAGCCGGGTGGCCCGGCAGGCCGGCATTGCCGGGGCGGAAAACTTTGTGGATGCCACCACCCTGCACACCCCGGAGGAACTGTCAGCGGCCGCCGAGCGGTGCACCGTATTCGGCCGGGTCACCCCCGACCAGAAACGGCAGCTGGTGCAGGCTTTGCAGGCGGCAGGGCATACGGTGGCCATGACCGGAGACGGCGTCAACGATGTGCTGGCCCTCAAGGATGCGGACTGTGGCATCGCCATGGCCTCCGGAGCTCAGGCCGCCAGCCAGGTGGCCCAGCTGGTGCTGCTGGAATCGGACTTTTCCGGCCTGCCCGCCGTGGTGGCGGAAGGCCGAAGGGTCATCAATAACATCCAGCGCTCGGCAGCCCTGTATCTGGTCAAAAACCTGTTTTCCTTTACCTTCACCCTGGCAGCGCTGTGCCTGGCACTGCCATATCCCTTGCAGCCCATCCAGCTGACCCTCATTGCGGCAGTGACCATCGGTATCCCGTCTTTTGTGTTGGCCCTGGAACCCAACCATGAGCTGGTACGGGGAAAATTCCTTCCCAACGTGCTGCGGGCAGCGTTGCCTGGCGGCCTCACCGACCTGATTCTGGTACTGGTGCTGCAGGGGGCGGCGGCTGCCTTTGCAATGCCTTACGCCATGCTGTCCACCCTCACTACCCTGGTTCTGCTGGGGGTGGGGCTGGGCGTCCTGTGGCGGGTCTGCCGTCCGTTTACTCCGGCGCACATCGCCCTGTGGATCGGGATGCTGCTGCTGGCTGTGGCCGGAGTAGCGCTGTTCGGCCCGGCGCTGGAACTGGTCGTGCCCGGCCGGCAGGAAGCCCTGCTTCTGCTCTTGTGCTGGGCGGTCACGCCCTACCTGCTGCGGTTGCTGACCAAAGTCGTCACCGCTGCATACGGAAAATAGGAGAGCCGTGCTGCAAACAAAAATCCCCAATAAAAAAGCCCCGCTGCCCCAAAAGGGCAACGGGGAATTTTTATGCGAGGTTTTACCTGGTGCGGTTCAACCGCTGGTCCATGCCGAAGAACTTGAACATCCGGCAGTTGCCCAGCATCCGGCTGGAAACCTTCTCGGTGTACCGGGCCTCAAAAATAGCCTGATCGGTGATGTTGGTGGTGTACACGGTGGGGCGGTGGCAGAGCATCCGGGTGTTGACCAGCTCGTACAGGACGCTGATGGTCAGGGCGGTGATGTGCTCGGTGCCCAGGTCATCCAGGATCAGCAGGTCGGCCTCCTTGCAGGCTTCCAGCCAGCTGTCCTCACTGTCCCGGTCAAAGTGCTCCCGGTTCAGCTGAGCGGCCAGGGCGGCGCTGCTGGTGTACAGCACATCAAAGCCCCGCTCCAGCACGGCATCGGCCACGGCCAGGGCCAGATGGGTCTTGCCCAGCCCGGCCCCGCCCATGAACAGCAGGTTCTGGCTTTGCGGGCCGAAGTTCTCTGCCCAGCGGCGGCAGTACTGCAGTACCTTGGCCATGTACTCCCGGGGCGGTCCGCCCAGCTCGGGTTCCACCTCGGCGGGGTAGCGGTTCACATCAAAGGTGTCGAAGGCGCACAGGGCCAGGGGGCTGGCGTCGTTGATCTCCTCCCGGCGTAGGGTGCGGGCCACCTGAGCCACACACCGACAGGGAGACCCCTTGTACAGCCCGGTGTCATGGCACAGGGGACAGGTAAACCGGGGTTCCAGATCGGCGGGGGCATACCCGGCCTTGCGTAGGGACTGCTCCAGGGCCTGCCCGGCGGCTTCCAGCTTCTGGGCGGCGGCCGCGGTGTCACCGCCCCGGGCGGCGGTCATGGTCAGAGCCAGACCTGCCTGGACACGAGCTTCCTCGGCGGCGGCCAGTTCGGGGTGGGCCGCAAAGGCGGCGGCTCGCATGCGCTCGGCACGGGTCACGGCCCGTTGGCGGCGCCCCGCAATGTGACGCTGGGCCTCCCGGAACAGTTCGTCCTTGGTGCGCATGAATCAGTCCTCCGTTTCGTCCTCAAATACGGCGTTCCAGTTGGCATGGAACAGATCTTTCTTGCCCGGGGCCGGGGCGGCGGGTTTCTGTGTGGTGGCCAGGATGTTGGCACCGGCCAGCTGCCCCTTGCCCCGCACCGCCTGCAGGGTGGTCAGGCCCTGAGCCCGCCAGGACCGCAGAATACCGTCCACATAGCGGACGGTACGGTGGGCCTCGGCGTGCAGCAGGGCTTCGGCGATCATCTCGCCCCCAAATCCCCATTCCTCATACCAGCGGGTGATGGCGTTGCGCTCCCACCGGGTCAGGCGGGCAGCCTCGGTGCCGAACTGCAGGGCAACCTCATTCCAGCGGGAAGCCCGTACGGCTTCCTGCTTCAGAAAGCGTTCGGCATCGGCACCGGTCTCCACACCGGCCTCCCGCCAGCGGGTCAGTTCCCGGCTCACCGCCGCCACCGTGCACCGGCCCTGCCGGGCCACCTCGGCACAGCAGGTCAGGATCACATCCGGCAGCCAGCCGTCCTGCAGGTACAGTCCCACCAGCCGTTGCATCTCGCTGCGGCTCAAAGCCCGCCCCAGGGCGGCCTGGGCTTCCTGACACAGGACTGCCACATAGGGGTCGTTCAGGGTGGTCAGGTCAATGTGCGGCGGCTTGGGGGCTTCTGGCTGGGGCAGGCCGCCCCGGTCACTTTCCAGCAAACCGGCGCCGGCCCAGTATTGCAGGGCCCGCTTGGCCGCTTCCAGGCTCTTGAGGCCCAGGTCATGGGCGATGGTGCGTGGGTCCGGGGCGCCGCCGCCGATGAGGTACAGCGCCACCCGCACCGTGTCCCCGTCTGCCCGGGGCAGATGCTGCCACACCAGACGGGGCACCGCCACCGTATCCCCGTTATGTGCTGCCAGCCGATATCCCATGCCTGCGTTCCTCCATCCCTGTTTTTGTATCCTAACATTATAGCATTCCCCCCGCGGGGTGTAAAGCAAGGGGGGAGGGACTCTGGCAAAACCTACAAAAACAAATGTGAAATCTTGGCGGGTATTTCCGACAGCCGATGCTTGCGTACACAGCCAAAAAAAATTACAATAAAAGTAATAACTCCCGCGCGTTGCAGCGCATACAAAAAGTGGAAAAAAGGAGTGATTCCCATGGCCATCAGCCTGGTCAAGTTGCCCACAAAAAAGAAGGACCTTCTGCTGCGCGTGGCAAAGGGGCATTTTGCCACCAGCCACAGCCATATCAACTATTATATTGACGTTACCATGCAGAAGACCCGCCTGTCTGAAGCCCGTGCGGTCGCCCAGGAACTGGTGCGCCATTATACCGCCACCACCATCGTGGACACCGTTCTTTGCCTGGACGGTACCGAGGTCATCGGCGCCTGCCTGGCTTCCGAACTGACCCGGGGCGGCTATGTGAACATGAACGCCCACCAGACCATCTATGTGGTCAGCCCCGAACACACCAGCGGCAGCCAGCTGCTGTTCCGGGAGAATACCGCCCCCATGATCACCAACAAACATGTGTTGATTCTGGCCGCTTCGGTCACCACCGGATACACCGCCCAGGCAGCGGTGGAAGCGGTGGACTATTACGGCGGTCTGGTGGCCGGCATCACCTCCATCTTTGCCACGGTTACCGAGTGCGCCGGCTATCCTGTCACCAGCATCTTTGACCCGTCCACCCTGGGAGATTACGAGAGCTATGATTCCCGCAACTGTCCCTGGTGCAGGCAGGGCGTCAAGATCGATGCCCTGGTCAACAGCTACGGCTATTCCAGCCTGTAAAATGCCCATGAGTGGAGCCTCGTGCTCCGATGTCCTTTTCTCTTTTCGCAAAACCCCTGCCGTTGCACCGGCAGGGGTTTTGTGGTATGCTAAGAGCAGTTTGCCCTGCCTGTTTTTACCCATCGGGCGGGATATTATGGAGAAACAATCGGTTCCGGAAGCCACCGGCACCGGGAAGGAGGACGGCCCAATGCCGGAACAGCAGTTTTCCACCTGTGACATCATGGGGGTGCATGTGGCTGTCACCGATATGGAAGCCGCTCTGCGCCTGCTGCAGCAGAATCTGGACCTCTGGCGGGGAGAATATATCTGTGTGGCCAATGTCCATACCACCGTCACCGCACACCGGGACCCGGACTATCTCCGGGTGCAGAACGGTTCCATCATGGTGCTGCCGGACGGCGGTCCTTTGTCCAAATACAGCCGGGCCCACGGCTACCCGCAGGCACAGCGTGTCACCGGGCCTGACCTGATGCGCCGGGTCCTGGCCGCAAGTGCCGAGCACGGCTGGACCCATTATTTTTACGGTTCCACCCCGGAAACGCTGGAAAAGCTCAGGGCAGTGCTGGCTCAGCGGTATCCCGGCGCAAAGATAGCGGGCATGTACAGCCCGCCTTTCCGCGCTCTGACCCCGGAGGAGGATGCCGAGGATGTAGCCCGCATCAATGCTGCCGCGCCGGACTTTGTCTGGGTGGGGCTGGGGGCTCCCAAACAGGAGCGCTGGATGGCCGCCCACAAGGGGCGGGTCCATGCCCTGATGCTGGGGGTGGGCGCCGCATTTGATTACGAGGCGGGCAATATCCAGCGGGCGCCGGACTGGATGCAGCGGCACAACCTGGAGTGGTTTTACCGGCTTATGCAGGACCCGGGTCGGCTGTTCGGCCGGTATCTTTCCACCAATCTACGCTTTTTGGCCTGGGCCGCAAGGCAGAAAAAATAAAAACGACCAGGGGGAAATCCTGTGGCGAAAAAGGATAAAATTCAATATGTGCTCAACCTTCTGGCGGATGGTGCCAGCCTCCTGGTCAGTGTGGTGGCGGCCTGGCTTGTCACCGACAAAGGCCTGGGGGTGCTGCTGGACTATACCCGCCAGGACTGGGGCCAGTTCATCCTGATCCTGCTGCTGGCCTTTCTGGTGGTGTATGCGGGGTTCAACGGTTCTGCCCGGCTTACCCGGCGGGGCTGGAAGTCGGAACTGCTTCACTGCCTGCGCAATACCATTCTGCTGGGGGCGGTGCTGGCGGTTTGCCTGCTGCTGACCAAGGCTACCTTGCTGGAATCCCGCTACCTGTATGTGGGCATTCTGGCAGCCAACGCGGTCTGCCTGTATCTCTCCCATACGGCACTGAAAACCTACCTCAACAAATACTTCTATAAAGGGTCCCTGGCCACTTTGGTGGGCATCATCACCACCACCGACAGGGCACCGCTGCTGATTCATGACCTCAAACACGACTGGGCCAAAAAGCTGCAGGGGGTGGTCCTGCTGGATGCCGAGCAGCCCGGCGGCCGGGTGGACGGAGTGCCGGTGGCGGCGGTGTATGAAGGAGCTATGGAATGGATTCGCCACGAACCTCTGGATGAAGTGTATGTGAATGTGCCCTACCAGAGCGGGGATTCCCTGCGCCCGCTCCTCAATGAGATGGAGAGCATGGGACTGTGCGTGCACCTGAATGTGACGGTATTGGAACCCTACACCGCGGCGGCCCGGCAGGAGGAGGGCTGGTTCCCCCAGCTGCAAACCACGGTAGAAACAGCGGGAGGCGTACCCTTTGTCACCATCACAGCCGCGGAACATGATTTCGGCGCCATGATCCTCAAGCGGATGATGGATGTGGTGGGGGCGCTGGTGGGGCTGGTGATCTCGGTGCCCATCATTGCGATTACGGCCATTCCCCTCAAACTGGAAAGCCCCGGTCCTCTCTTTTTCCGCCAGAAACGGGTGGGCCTCAACGGCCGGGTGTTCTATATTTACAAGCTGCGCAGCATGTATGCGGATGCGGAAAAACGCAAGCAGGAACTGATGGAACAAAACAAGATGCAGGGCCTGATGTTCAAGATGGATGATGACCCCCGCATCACCAAAGTGGGCAAGTTCATCCGTCGTACTTCCATCGATGAACTGCCCCAGTTCTGGAACATTCTGAAAGGGGATATGAGCCTGGTGGGCACCCGTCCGCCCACACTGGACGAGTACGAGCAGTACGATTCCCACCACAAACGGCGCCTTTCCATGAAGCCGGGGCTGACCGGCCTGTGGCAGGTCAGCGGCCGCAGCGATATCCGCAATTTTGAGGAAGTTGTCAAACTGGATGTGACCTACATCGATAACTGGTCTCTGGGTCTGGATATGCGGATTCTGGTCAAGACCATCGGTGTGGTGTTCAAGCGCACCGGCGCAGAATGAGTTCGCAGCCCTTCGCTTTCATGGCGGAGGGCTTTTTGCACCTTGTGTGCCGGGCACTCGTTGACTATAATAAAAATAAAGAACCAAGGAGGGATGGCCATGATCCGCATTGCAATCGTGGAGGATGACAAGGCGGTACAGACCCAGCTGGCGGAATACATCCGCCGGTATGAGCGGCAGTTCGGCCGCATGTTTGAGCTGAGCCTGTTTGACGATGGGGACGAGATCGTCTCCGACTATCGGGCCATCTATGATATTATCCTGCTGGATGTGCAGATGCGCCGCATGGACGGCATGGCTGCCGCCGAGCGTATCCGGCAGATGGACAAGGATGTGCTGCTCATTTTCATCACCAACATGGCCCAGTTTGCCATCCGGGGCTATGCGGTGGATGCGCTGGATTATGTGCTCAAACCGGTGCCGTACTTTGCTTTTTCCCAGCAGTTGCAGAAAGCGGTGGCCCGGCTGCAGGCCCGGCAGAAAACTTTTCTCACCATCCCGGTGGAAGGGGGACTGCGCCGGGTGAATGTGGCGTCCTTGTATTATCTGGAAAGTGACGGCCATAAGGTCCGCCTGTATACCGAGAACGGAGAAATTGCCGCTACGGGAACCCTGAAAGGATTTGAGGAAAAGTTGGCAGGCAAACCCTTCGCCCGCTGCAACAGCGGATATCTGGTCAATCTGGCTCAGGTGCTGGGGGTGCAGCAGAACACGGTACAGGTGGGACCTTATGAGCTGCAGATCAGCCGCCCCAAAAAGAAGGCCTTTATGGAGGCATTGACCGACTATATCGGAGGAGGCGTCAAGTGATGGCGTTGCCGGATATTCCCCGGCTGTACACAGCCCTGGCAGAGTGGCTGGCTTGCTTTTTGTATGTGCTGGCCCTGCGTCCCCGGTTCCGGCGCACAGCCACCGTCTTGATCGCCGTTGTCTGGCTGGTGGGGATGGGAACCTTTTTGCAGCTGACGGGTCATGTGCCCATTGTGTGGTGGATTCCCTGCATGGCAGCGGCGGTGGCGGCCATGTATCTGCTGATTTTGCTGATCTGTGATATCCCGGCCATGGATGCGGGCTACTGCTGTGCCCGGGCCTTTATTCTGGCGGAATTTGCCGCCAGTCTGGAATGGCAGCTTCATTGTCTGCTGTGGCCGGAGCGTCCCGGCAGTCATCCGCTGCCCCTGCTGCTGATGGCAGTGGTGTATGCGGCGGTATACGGATTCGTTTTCTGGTTTGATGTCCGGCGCATGGGGCGGGAAAACGGTACCCTTGGAGCTACCGGGCGCTCGCTCATCAGTGCGGTGGTCATGGCCGTCACCGCCTTTGCGGTCAGTAACTTGAGCTTTGCCCAGGCGAACAGCAACACCATGAGCGTGTTCTACATTCGCACCCTGGTGGATTTTGCGGGGGTGCTGATTCTTTCCATCCAGCAGGAACAGCTGCGGGAAAGCCGCCTGCATGAGGAACTTTCGGCCATGGATAATGTGCTGCACCGTCAGTATGAGCAGTACCGACAGAGCAAGGAGAGTATCCATCTGCTCAACCGCCGGTATCACGACCTGAAGGTGAAGATTGCCGCCATCAAGGCGGAGCACGACCCCGGCAAGCAGGCGGCGGCTCTGGACGAGATGGAAAGCGGGATCCGCATGTATGAAGCCCAGAACAAGACCGGTAACCCGGTGTTGGACACCCTGCTCACCGCCAAAAGTCTGTACTGCCAGCAGCACGAGATCAACCTGACCTGTGTGGCCAACGGACACCTGCTGGATTTCATGCCCACGGCGGATATCTGCACCATTGTGGGTACAGCCCTGGACAACGCCACCGAGAGTGTGGAGGCCATCCCCGACACCGAGAAACGGCTGATCCGTACGGCGGTTTATGCCCGGAACGGCTTTATCATGCTGCGTTTTGAAAACTATTGCGAAACCGGCCCGGAACTGCCCGCGGAAGGCGGTTCCCGGGCAGGTGCCCATGGAGGATACGGGATCAAGAGCATCCGGGCCACGGCCCAGAAATACGGCGGCACCGTCACCGTTCACTTTGAGAACAACTGGTTTACCCTGCGTGTGCTGCTGCCGGAAACACAAAAATAAACAGGTCCGCTGCGGCAGGAACGCAGCGGACCTGTTTTGATATCAAACAAAAAATCCGTGTCAATCGGTTGTGCATATAAAAAACCGGAAGTCTTTCAGCATTTGCTGTAAGGCGCTGATCGGTGTGACGGGCTTCTCCCGCGGACTGCTCTCATCTCCGCCCCACATACAACAAAAAAGCTCCCAGCCTGAGCTGAGAGCTTTTTGGTCGGAGTGACGGGATTCGAACCCACGGCCTCTTGGTCCCGAACCAAGCGCGCTACCATCTGCGCTACACCCCGAGAAAAAAACCGCAGCAGCCGGGCTGCTGCGGTCCTGGTTGGGGATGAGAGGATCGAACTCCCACGGGCGGAGTCAGAGTCCGCTGCACTACCATTATGCGAATCCCCAGTAGGTTTTGTCTGGGCTTGCTGCCCTCGACGTTTATTTATTATAGCGACTCGGATTCGGTTTGTCAACAGTTTTTTGCAAAAAGTTTCCGGAAATTTTGCCTGCCATGCCGTGCCGGCTGCCTGAAGGTGGCCGGTGAGGCAAAAACAGATGGTGCACCAGAATTTTTTCTCCGGCCTGTTTGTCGGGGCATTGACAAAGGGGGCTTTGGTGGCGTACTCTTAACCTAAAGAAGATCTGCGGCGGCGGGGAACCCGTAGCGGGAGGCCCACTGCCCAAAAACGGGAGGGTTACACAATGAAAATGCGTGTCGGTATCCTTACGTCCGGTGGCGACTGCCCCGGCCTGAATGCGACCATCCGCGGCGTGGCCAAGGCGCTGTATCAGCGCATGGGTGATAACGTGGAGATCATCGGCATCATGAACGGTTACGACGGCCTGATCAACGGCAACTACCGCGTGATGGACCCGTCGGAATTTTCCGGTATCCTGACGGTGGGCGGTACCATCCTGGGCACCAAGCGCACCCCCTTCAAGATGATGCGGGTGGTGGGCGAAGACAAGGTGGACAAGGTCGCTGCCATGAAAAAGACCTACAAGGCGGCCAAGCTGGACTGCCTGCTCTGCCTGGGCGGCAACGGCACCCACAAGACCGCCAACCTTCTGAGCCAGGAAGGATTGAACATCATTGGCCTGCCCAAGACCATTGATAACGACATCTACGGCACCGACGTGACCTTCGGCTTCCACACTGCCGTGGACATTGCCACCGAGGTCATCGACCGCATCCACACCACCGCTGGCAGCCACAGCCGGGTGATGTGCATCGAAATCATGGGCAACAAGGCCGGCTGGCTGACCTTGTACTCCGGTATCGCAGGCGGTGCCGACATTATCCTGATCCCCGAACATCCCTACGATATCAAGAAGGTAGCCAATGCTGTGGAACGCCGCGCCAAGGCAGGCAAGAACTTCTCCATTCTGGCGGTGGCCGAAGGTGCCGTCTCGGTGGAAGAAGCCAAGATGAAGCGCAAGGAATGGACCGCCAAGCGCGCCGCCGAAGGCTACACCACGGCCACCAACCGTATTGCCCATCAGATCGAGGAGATGACCGGCGCCGAGACCCGGATCTGCGTACCCGGTCATATGCAGCGCGGTGGTTCTCCTTCCGCGTATGACCGCGTGCTGGCTACCCAGTTCGGCGCCTATGCCGCCGGCCTGGTGGCGGACGAGCACTACGGTGTGACCGTGGCCATGGTCAACCGCAGCGTTACCGCCAACCCGCTGATCGAGATCGCGGGCAAGACCCGGGGCGTGCCCGATGACTGCGCCATGCTCAACGTGGCCCGCTCCATGGGCATCAGCCTGGGCTGATTTCCCGAATTTATCATTTTTCCTGTAGAAAAACCGCAGCTTCGGCGGCGGACAGTCTGGCACCAACCAGGTGCGGCTGCCCGCCGCTTTTTTCTTTGCCCGATTTTTGCCTGGAAATCGCCCGAAAACATGGCAGACCCTCTTGACGAAGAAGCAAAAAGGTGATATGGTTAATTACACAAGTAATGAACCGAACAACCGGAGTGCGCAGCCGGTATCGGTTCTGCCTGTTTTACCCAAGAAAGGGGGCAATGGTTTGAAGGGAACACTTAATGACCAGAGCCTGATCTACCGGCAGATCGCCCAACTGCTGGAGGATGGCATCCTGCGGGGGGAATACCCCGCCGACACCCAGGTGCCCAGCACCAATGAGCTGGCCCGGGCCTTCAACATCAATCCCGCCACCGCTGCCAAAGGCATCAACCGCCTGGTGGAGGAAGGTCTTTTGTACAAGCGGAGAGGCATTGGAATGTTTGTGGCCCCGGGAGCGGCCGAAGCCCTGCGGCAAAAGCGGCGGGAGGACTTCGCCAAAACCCAGGTCAGAGCCTTTGTGCGGGAAGCCAAACGTCTGGGCCTGACCCAACAAGAACTATACAGCCTGGTCAAAGCCCAGGCACAGGAGGAACAACTGCCATGACCACTACGACAAAAGCACCAGCCCCGCAGCCTCTGCAGGCGGACAAACTTTGCAAGACCTATGGCAAACAATCTGTTTTGCAGGATCTGGACCTGACCTTTGAGCCCGGGTGCATTTACGGGCTCATCGGCCGCAACGGCGCGGGCAAAACCACCCTGCTGGGCATCTTGTCCGGTCAGAACTTTGCCACCGGGGGCCGGGCCCTGTACGGCGGCCAGCCGGTGTGGGAAAACAGCGCCGTGTTGGGCAATCTGCACTTTGCCCGGGAACTGTCCGCTGCCAGTGAGCTCAGCGGCCTTTCGGTCAAGAACTTCATGCGGGCCGGGCGGCTGTTCTGCCCTTACTGGGACCAGGACTATGCCGACGAACTGATCAAAAAATTTGAACTGCCCAACAAGATGATCAACCGCCTGTCCCGCGGGCAGATGAGCATGGTGTCCATCACGGCGGCACTGGCTTCCCGGGCACCGGTCACCCTGCTGGACGAACCTACCGCCGGGCTGGATGTGGTGGTGCGGGAACGGTTTTACCGTATCCTGCTGGAAGAATACCAGCGCACCGGCCGCACCTTTGTTATCTCCACCCACATCATCGAGGAGGCTGCCTCGGTGTTTGAAAAGGTGGTCATCCTGGACGAGGGCAAGGTGGTGGCCGACCAGAACACCGAGGACCTCGTCGCACAGTTCCGCTACATCAGCGGCCCCGCCGCAGAACTGGACGCGGCTCTGGCCGAACAGGACATCATGCCTCTGCAGACCCAGGTGCTGGGTGGCCACAAGATGGTGGCTGTGCGGGGAGAGGATGCTCTCTTTGAAAAACTGGCGGCCCGGGATGGCCTGACGGTGGAAGGCATGAACCTGCAGAACGTGTTCGTGGCCCTGTGCGGCCACGGCGACGAGGAGGGGTGACCATGCGCAATCTGGTGCGGTATTTCGGCCTGACCTTTCTGCAATTCCTGGGGGTCGTGGTGGCCTTTGTGGTGCTGGTGCTCCTGGGGGTCCGGTATACGCCCCTGTCCCTGTTTGAAGGGTATGTGTATATGATGCCAACCATGGGGCTGTGGCTCGCCCCGATGACCTTGGCCGGCTGCCATGCCACCATGGCGCTGCCCACCTATTTCGGGGTGCGCCGACGGGATTCCTTTCTCGGCATGCAAATCCTGGCGGTGGTCATGGAACTGTGTACGCTGATTCTGGCGGTCACGGCTACCTCCCTGATTTCCACCTGGCACACCGACTGGGATATCGTCATGATTCCGGCATCCATCCCGGTGGTCCTGGCAAGCTCTCTTGTCGTCATCGAGCTGTCTCTGCTGGCACAGTACCTGCCCCGGGGCGCCAAACAGCGCACCGCCTCGGTCCTGATGGTCTTCATCATCATCGTCCTGACTTCTTCCATCTCTTTGGGCGTGTTCAAGGCGCTGGACCTTCCGATGCCCTTTTTCCCCATCCATGTGCTGCGTCCCGGCTGGGCGGTGTTTACCTTGGTCTGTGCGGCGGCTGCCGTGATTCTGGGCGTGGTGACCTGGCACTTCTACCGAAAGGTGGTGATTCGGACGTGAAAAACAAAGGACAAACCTTTGCCCGCACGTTGGGCAGTGTTCTCCAACTGAACACCAAGTCTATGGCAATCCAGGCGGGCGTTCAGGTGGCCGTCTGGGCTCTTACGGTCGGGATTCTGGCCGTGGTGGATGGATTTATCCAGAGCGATTCGCCGGCACTTTTCCTGGGACTGCCGGGCATCTTTACCGTGTGTGCCGGTGCTATCCTTTTATTTATAGAAGGCATGCAGCAGTTCAACATGGATTTTGTGGTGCAGATCAACTTTGGCATTGCCCGCCGCCGTGCCCTGCAGGTGGGCTGGGTGGCTGTGCTGGGATACGGCGTGGTGACAGCGGTGCTCTCTGCGGTTCTGGAAGCCTTCTGGTACTTTGTGCTGGCCGGCGGCCAGGGGGAAAGCTTCCTTTGTCGGATTCCCGCCTGGGGCTGGCTCTGCCTGGTGCTGATGCCTGCGGCCCTGTCGGCACTGGCGGTGGGGGTGATGCACCGTTTCGGTGCAAAAGGCGGTCTGGTACTCTGGCTGTCCTTTATGGTTCTGTGCCAGGTACCTCAGCTGCTGGAAATCACATCTAAAAATGCCCTGGAGCTTCTGGCGGACATGCTGCCGGTATTTTTGCCTCTGGTGGGCCTGGCAGCGGCTGTGGTCGGAACGGTTCTTCTGTACCGGGACAATGCCGCGGTCACAAACCGTTGACAAAATTCGACCATCCACGCTACAATGCAAACAGGAAGGAGCGCCGCCCCGGCCGGGGCGGCGCTTGTTGCTTGGATGGCAGGAGGTGTGTACCCATGTCGGATGGATACTGGAAGGGGCTGCTGCACAGTGCGGTGTATGCCCCGCAGCGCTGGGCCGGGCAGCCGGAAATCTTGCGCCGTGATCTGGAACTGATGCACAAGGCCGGGCTGAACACGGTCACCCTGGCCGCCGGGGCCTGGCCCTGGCTGGAACCCAGGGAAGGGGAGTATGCCTTCGACTGGCTGGACAACGTCCTGACCACCCTGGAAGAAAACAAAATCAAGGTGATCCTGTGTGCCCAGGGACAGGTTTGCCCCGCCTGGATGGTCCGGCATTATCCCGGCGCTGTGCGCACAGATGAGAACGGCACCCGTCCGGCCCCCCGGGAGATTGGTGGCCTCTGTCCCAGCCACACCGCCCGCCGCAAGAAGGTGCGGGAGATGGACGAACAGCTGGCCCGCCGCTACGGAGCTCACCCGGCGGTGCTGGCCTGGCTGGTCACCGGCATGGACCAGCCCTGCTACTGTCCCTCCTGCCAGAAGGCCTACCGCGCCTGGCTGCGCAAAAAGTACGAGACCCTGGGGGCTCTCAACGAAGCCGGCGGCACCGCCTATTCTGACTGGGAAGAGATCAGCGCCGCCCGCCAGGAGGGTGCCAACCTGTGCGCCGCCGTGGACTGGGACGAATTCTGTGCCTACCAGCGGGCGGAACTGCTTCACCTGGAGGTGGAGGCTATCCGCAAGGGCTGCCCGGATGCCCGCATCTTTACCGATCTGCTGCCCCAACAGGGCGGGGGAGAGGCCGACCTGACCCTGGCCGTGGTGCGGCCGGACTGGCGCAGCGGCAGCGATCTTTCCAGCGAATGGAAGCGGGCGGTGCGGACTGCTTTTGTGTACGACCGGGCCCGGTGTGCCGGGCGTCCCTTTGTGGTCCGGCAGCTGCCCGGTACCAAATGCCTGCGTCCGGGACAGCTCATGCTTTCCCAGTTGCAGGCGGTGGCCTGCGGGGCGGACGGGGTGGAGCATGCCCTCTGGCGCCAGCTGCCCGCCAGCCTGGAAAGCGGTGCGGTGGTCAGCCGCAACGGCAGCGCCGAGACCCGTCTGTTCCGGGAAACGGCGGAAGCCGGTCAGGTGCTGCAAAAGCTGCCCTTTGTAGGGGGCATGGGCATCCGGGCGTCGGTGGCGTTTCTGTATGACGGCCGCACCCCGGCGGGGCTGGCAGCCCTGGCGGCCGCTCACCGCTGCGGCGACCCGCAGAACGTGATTCTGGACCACTATGCAGCCCTCTTGGAAAACTACGTGGACGTGGACGTGCTGGACCCGGCAGCGGACTGGTCCGGCTACAAAGTAGTCGCGGCGCCATTGCTGGCGGTGTTCCAACCGGATATGCCCAAGCGCATGGAGGAATACATCCAGCGGGGAGGACATTTCCTGCTCACCTTCGGCTCCGGAATCACCGATGAGAACGGCGCCGCTGTGCCCGGCTGGCCGCCCATCGGGCTGAACAATGTGTTCGGCATCGGGGTGGAAGACTGCGACCCGCTCCTGTCCGGGGAAACCAACAGTTTTACCTACGACGACCAGACCTACCCGGCGGTGTTCTGCTGCGATATCCTGCGCCGCACCGGTGCCCGGATGCTGGCTGCCTATGAAAAGGATTTTTACCGCGGCCAGCCCGCTGTGACCAAGCGGCCTCTGGGCTTTGGCTGCGCCTGGTACCTGGGCTGCCACAGCGACGCCAAATTCCTGCGCAAACTCTACGCCGATATCCTGAAAGAGGCGGGGGTGCCCCGCCTGGCCGACATCCCCTACACCCAGGACCTGATGCTTCGCCGCCGCACCGACGGCAAGCGCACCTGCACCTTCTTCATGAACTTTTCTTCCCGGGTGCAGGTCACGGCGGGCCATCGTCTGGACGCCTACGGCTGTGCCATGGATACCGCCTGGGCCCAGGAGTAAAACACGCCCAAACGCCGCAAAAACCCTTGACAACCGCCCGCCCTTGCACTAAACTGAATGATATCAAATGCAGTGCGGGGGAGTTCCGTGCGGGCAGTTCCTGTTTGCAGAGAGCCGGGGAGGGTGGAAACCCGGTAAAGGAGCCCGGCGGTTGTCGCCCCCAAGCAGAAGGTGCGAACCGCTTTTTTGCCCAGTAGTGCTTTCCGTTTCGCCCCCGTTACCGGGCGTTCAAGGGGCCTTTGCAAAAAGGCAATTTGGGTGGTACCGCGGTTATTGTTATACATGGCCGTCCCATGAGATTCTCTCACGGGACGGTCATTTTTTTCGTCCCGCACACAAGGTAAGGAGGACACACGAATGGCAGAAACCGAGAAAACTCTGGCCAAACAGTATGACCCCAAAGGCACCGAGGACCGGGTCTATCAGAACTGGTGCGACAAGGGGTATTTCCACACGCAGATCGACCGCAGCAAGCGGCCCTTTACCATCGTGATGCCGCCGCCCAACGTTACCGGGCAGCTGCACATGGGCCACGCCATGGATGAGACCTGGCAGGATATCCTCATCCGCTACAAGCGTATGCAGGGCTACGCCGCTCTGTGGGTGCCCGGCACCGACCACGCCTCCATCGCCACCGAGGCCAAGGTCGTGGCCCAGATGAAGGAAGAGGGCCTGACCAAGGAGATGCTGGGCCGCGACGGCTTCCTGGAACGGGCCTGGGCCTGGAAGAACAAGTACGGCAACCGCATCGTCAGCCAGCTGAAGAAGCTGGGCTGCTCCTGTGACTGGCAGCGGGAACGCTTCACCATGGACGAGGGCTGCTCCAAGGCGGTGCTGGACGTGTTCGTCAACCTGTATAACCAGGGCCTGATCTACCGCGGTAGCCGGATGGTCAACTGGTGCCCCCACTGCAACACCTCCATCTCCGACGCCGAGGTGGAATACGAGGAGAAGGAAGGCAGCTTCTGGCATCTGCTGTACAAGGTCAAGGAGACCGGCGAGATGCTGGAACTGGCCACCACCCGTCCCGAGACCATGCTGGGCGATACCGCCGTTGCCATCAACACCGATGACCCCCGCTACAAGCACCTGCACGGCTGCCATGTCATCCTGCCCCTGCTGAACAAGGAGATTCCCATCGTCTGCGACGAGCACGCCGACATGGAAAAGGGCACCGGTGTCGTGAAGATCACCCCCGCCCACGATCCCAACGACTTTGAGGTGGGCAAGCGCCACAACCTGCCCATGGTCCGGGTGCTGACCTACGACGGCCGCATGACCGGCCCCGCCGACAAGGCCGAGGCTGACGCCCTGCGGGCCAGCGGCCGCGCCAGCGCCGACGAGCCCGAGGTCCTGGACTGCGGCAAGTACGCCGGCATGACCGCCATGGAAGCCCGCAAGGCCATCCTGGCCGACCTGGCCGAGGGCGGCTACCTGAAGGAGACCGAGCCCCTGACCCACGAGGTGGGCACCTGCTACCGCTGCCACACCGTCATCGAACCCATGATCTCCAAGCAGTGGTTCGTCAAGATGGACCCCCTGGCCGGTCCCGCCATCGAGGCCGTGGAAAAGGGCGACATCAAGTTCGTGCCCGAACGATTCACCAAGAATTATATCAACTGGATGAAGGGCAGCCGTGACTGGTGCATCAGCCGTCAGCTGTGGTGGGGCCACCGCATCCCGGCATGGTACTGCGCCGATTGCGGCGAGACCATCGTGGCCAAGGAAGCCCCCACCGTCTGCCCCAAGTGCGGCAGCACCCATCTGGATCAGGACCCCGACACCCTGGATACCTGGTTCTCCTCCGCCCTGTGGCCCTTCTCCACCCTGGGTTGGCCCGACAAGACCGAGGACCTGGACTTCTTCTATCCCACCAACGCCCTGGTCACCGGCTACGATATCATCGGTTTCTGGGTTTCCCGCATGATCTTCTCCGGCCTGGCCTACACCGGCAAAGCACCCTTTGACACCGTGCTCATCCACGGTCTGGTGCGGGACAGCCAGGGCCGCAAGATGTCCAAGAGCCTGGGCAACGGCATCGACCCCCTGGAAGTCATCGACCAGTACGGCGCCGACGCCCTGCGCATGACCCTGGTGGTGGGCTCCACCGCCGGCAACGATATGCGCTACAGCGAGGAAAAGGTCACCGCCAGTCGCAACTTTGCCAACAAGCTGTGGAATGCCTCCCGCTTTGTGCAGATGAACCTGCCCGAGGACTTTAAGCCCGGTATGCCGGATGTGTCCCTGCTGGACATGAGCGACAAGTGGGTGCTGTCCGAGCTGGCCAATGTGGCCGCCGAAGTCACCGCCAACCTGGACAAGTACGAGCTGGGCCTGGCCGCCGACAAGGTGGAAAAGTTCATCTGGGAAATTTACTGCGACTGGTATATCGAGATCTGCAAGTCCCGGCTGAACTCCGGCGACGAGACCCAGGCCGACACCGCCCGCAAGGTGCTGGTGTATGTGCTGGACAACGCCCTGCGGATGCTCCATCCCTTCATGCCCTTCATCACCGAGGAAATTTATCAGGCTCTGCCCGGCAGCGCCGAGACCATCATGACCCAGTCCTGGCCGGACGCCAAGGCTCTGCCCACCTGGCCGGAGGAGAGCGCCGACTTTGAGACCATGATGGCCTATATCAAGGCTGTGCGTGCCACCCGCAACGACATGAACGTGCCGCCGTCCAAAAAGACCAGCATGATCATCGAGACGGCCACCCCCGCCGCCTTTGAAAAGGGCAGCGTCTACCTGGCCCGGTTCGCCTTTGCCACCGACGTGACCCTCACCCCCAAGTATGAGGGCAGCACCGAGGGCATGGTCACGGTGGTCACCCCCGCTGCCCGCGGCTTCATCCCCATGATGGAGCTCATCGACCGGGAGAAGGAGCTGGCCCGCCTGCAGAAGGAACTGGCCAAGAACGAGAAGGAAGTGGCCATGTTCAGCAAGCAGCTGGACAACCCCCGCTTTGTGGAAAAGGCTCCCGCCGCTCTGGTGGAGGAGACCCGCAGCAAGCTGGCCGCCGCCCAGGAAAAGCACAAGGGCATCCTGCAGTCCATCGAGGCTCTGTCCTGAGAAAAAACGGAGAGGAATTTCCCATGAAAAAGAACCGGACCGACCGTATCCTGCTGGGCTGCTTTCTTGTCAGTCTGGCGGTGTATCTGGTGATCTTCGTTTCCGCCTTTGCGGAACTGCCGCTGAATATTTCCCCCCTGCACCAGCTGCTTTTGATGTTCTTCCACTTCATTCCGCAGTTCTTCCTGCAGCTGCTGGTCTGCCGGCTGGAAGGCCCCGTCTGGCGGTTTGTCCTGCCCTTTGCCCTGTTCCTGGTTCCCGCTCTCGTCTTTGTGCTCTGCACCGGCGGGGCGGGCCTGGGCTGGGTCCTGGCGGGCGGCTGGTGCATGGCGCCTTTGTCGGGCTGTGCCCTGGGTTGGCTGGTCTTTGGCATCACCCGGCTGGTGCACCGCCTGCGCCGTCCCAACCCTTGACAAACCCCATCCCCGCGCCTATAATTGATAGCGTATTTTGCAAAACACGCTGACGGAGAAAGTAAGCGCCACGGGATTCCAGGCAAAGAGAGGGCGGTCACTGGCTGAAAGCCGCCCCACGGGTCCGGCACCGAAGTTCGCTCCCGAGTGGTCCGCGGGAACAGCCCTTTGCAACGGGGCCCAGTAGTGCGGAACGGTCCCGCCCCGTTACGGCGGAAGAGCACAGGACCTGTGCTCGCAGAGTGCCGCCACATCAGCCGGCGGAACACGGGTGGTACCGCGGAGTTTTTACAGCTTCGTCCCTGACAAACATCAGGGACGGAGCTTTTTTGTTTGCTTCGTCCCGCAACCGCAACAAAAGGAGAGGTGCGAAATGCAGGAAAAGATCAATGCAGTGCGCGCGCAGCTGGAAGCCGACCGGGCAGCCGTGCACAACAAGGAGGAACTTTCCGCCTTCTGGCAGAAATACCTCAGCAAGAACGGGGCCGTCACCGGCCTGACCAAGAGCCTGCGGGACGTGGCCAAGGAAGACCGCCCCGCCGCCGGCAAGCTCATCAACGAGTGCAAGGTCTGGGCCGAGGGCGTGTACGAGGCCCTGTCCGCCGAGATCGAAGCCGCCGAGCTGGAAGCCCGCAACAAGGCTGAGACCGTGGACATCACCCTGCCCGGCAAGGGTAACCTGACCGGCGGGCTGCATCCCATCACCCTGGTCAAGAACGAGATCATCGACGTATTCTCCGGCATGGGCTTTGAAATTTATGAGGGCCCTGAGATCGAGGACGACGAGCACAACTTCACCCGCCTGAACGTGCCCAAGAATCATCCCGCCCGGGATATGCAGGACACCTTCTATGTGGCCGAGGACATCGTGCTGCGCACCCAGACCAGCGGCGGCCAGATCCGCGTCATGGACGCCGAGCGCCCGCCCATCAAGGTGCTGGTGCCCGGCCGCGTTTTCCGCTCCGACTCCGACGCCACCCATTCTCCCATGTTCCATCAGATGGAAGGTCTGGTGGTGGACAAGGGTATCACCCTGTGCGACCTGCAGGGCATGCTGGACAAGTTCGTCCAGGCCCTCTTCGGACCGGAAGTGAAGACCCGTCTGCGTCCTTCCTACTTCCCCTTCACCGAACCCAGCGTGGAGGTGGATGTCTCCTGTTTTGAGTGCGGCGGCAAGGGCTGCAGCCTGTGCAAGCACACCGGCTGGATCGAAGTGCTGGGCGCCGGCGTGGTGCACCAGAACGTGCTGCGCAATTGCGGCATCGACCCCGAAGTGTATTCCGGCTTTGCCTTCGGCATCGGCATCGAGCGGATCGCCATGCTCAAATACGGCATCAACAACATCGGCCTGATGTTTGAAAACGACCTGCGCTTCTTGCAGCAGTTCAAGGGCTAAGGGAGGAAGAAACCAATGAAAGTACCGTTCAGCTGGCTGAAACAATATGTCGATATCGACGTGACCCCCGAAATCCTGCAGGAAAAACTCTTCTCCTGCGGCTTCGAGGTGGAAGAACTGATCTATCTGGGTGCCGAGATCTCCAAGGTGGTCGTGGGTGTTGTCACCGAGGCCGTCCCCCAGGAAGGCACCCATCTGCACATCTGCAAGGTGGACTGCGGCCCCTACGGCCATGATATCCAGATCTCCACCGGTGCCCCCAACGTGTATGTGGGCATGCACACCCCCGCCGCTCTGGATGGCGCCACCCTGCCCGGCGGCGTCACCATCAAGGCCAAGCCCCTGCGCGGCGTGGAATCCAACGGCATGCTCTGCTCCGGCGAGGAACTGGGCCTGAATGAGGACCTGTACCCCGGTGCCGAGGTTTACGGGCTGCTCGACCTGCCCAAGGACACCGTCCCCGGCGACGACATCCGCAAGGTGGTGGGCCTGGATGAGTATATTTTCGATATCTCCATCACCGCCAACCGTGCCGACTGCCAGAGCATCCTGGGCATCGCCCGGGAGGTGGCCGCCGTGCTGGGCAAGCCCCTGAAGATGCCCGCCACCGACTACACCACCACCGACTACAAGGACCCCCGCCTGTCCATCACGGTGGAAGCCCCCGACATCTGTCCCCGTTACATGGGCCATTACGTGCGCAACATCACCTGGGGCCAGTCTCCCCGGTGGATGCGCCGTCAGCTGGCCCTGTGCGGCCTGCGCAGCATCTCCAACGTGGTGGATATCACCAACTACGTCATGCTGGAGATCGGCCAGCCCATGCACGCCTTTGACATGAACACCCTGGAAAGCTGCCAGATCATCGTCCGCCGCGCCGCGGAAGGGGAGACCATCACCACCCTGGACGGCAAGGAGTTCGCCCTGACCAACCAGAACCTGGTCATCTGCGACGGCCACAAGCCGGTGGCCCTGGCCGGTGTCATGGGTGGTCTGAACAGCGAGATCACCGAGAACACCACCCAGCTGCTGTTCGAGTCCGCCAAGTTCGCCCGGGACAACATCCGCAAGACCGCCCGCGGCCTGGGCCAGAACACCGACGCCTCCGCTCACTATGAAAAGGGTGTCTCCGAGTACACCACCGAGCTGGGCATGGCCCGCGCCCTGCACCTGATCCAGGAACTGAACTGCGGCGAGGTCACCGCCAGTGCCTTTGACGTGTCCGCCGGTGCTTCCCGGGAGGGCAAGCATTTCTCCGCCCGCATCAGCCGCATCAACGCCATCCTGGGCATCGAGGTTCCCACCGAGGCGGTGCTGGACATCCTCAAGCGTCTGGAATTTCAGGTGGAGCTGCAGCTGGACCGCGACACCATGCAGGTGGTGGCCCCCCGCTGGCGGGAGGATATCGAGGTAGGCGAGCCCGACCTGGCCGAGGAGGTCATCCGGGAATACGGCTATGAGCACATCAAGCCCACCTTCCTGAAGAACGCCACCGTCACCAACGGCGGCCTGAACCCCGACCAGCAGCGGCAGGCCCGTGCCAAGAACACCGTCTGCGCCCAGGGCTTCTATGAGGCCATCACCCTGGCCTTCTACGCCGACGCCGACCTGGATGCCCTGCACATTGCCGCCGACGCTCCCGAGCGCAACGTGGTGCGCATCCTCAACCCCCTGACCTCCAACCTGACCATCATGCGCCCGCTGCTGGCTCCGTCCCTGCTGAACGTGGTGGTGGAAAACCTGAAGAAGGGCAACACCGCCGGCCGTCTGTTCGAGCTGGCCAACGTCTACGCTCCCGCTGAAAGCATCAACCAGCTGCCCAACGAAACCCTGCATCTGGGCCTGGCTGCCTTCGGCGAGAAGGAGGACTTCTTCGCCCTCAAGGGGGCCATTGAGGCCCTGGGCGCTGCCTTCGGCGTGACCTTCCATTACCGCCGCGCCCAGAACACCCCCTGGTTGCACCCCGGCATCTCCGCCGACATCCTGTGCGGTGAGGACAAGATCGGTGTTTTCGGCAAGCTAGCCAACGACGTGACCGCCGAGCTCAAGCTGCCCAAGGACAGCCGTGACAACCAGAAGATCTTCCTGGCGGAGATCGACTGGCCCGCCCTCATGGCCCATCGCCGTCAGGCCCTGCGCTATGCCCCCATCTCCGAGTTTGCCTCGGTGGCCCGTGACCTGGCTCTCGTGGCCGATGAGGAGACCGCCTGCGGCGATATCATCGCCGAGATGCACCGCGCCTGCCCCAGCCTGGGCGATGTGGAACTCTTCGACATCTACCGCAGCGAGTCGGTAGGTGCCGGCAAGAAGAGCATGGCCTTCACCCTGCACTTTGTGCCCACCGGCAAGGCCCTGACGCCCGAGGAGATCGACCGCTTTGTCAAGAAGATCCTGGGCAATCTGAAATATCGCCTGAACGTGGAAATCCGCTGATTTCTGCGGCCTGAACAAACACAAAAAGTCCCGCCGTACCGGAAACGATACAGCGGGACTTTTTGTGTTGCACCGCAAAAAATCAGTGGGCAACTGTGTTGTTGATAATCAGCAGGTCCCCGTCCTCCAGTACGGTGTCCCCGTTGGGGATCAGGTACTCCTGCCCCCGGCGGATCAACACGATCAGCGCGCCGGCCCGGCGGGGCAGATCGCCCAGGCGGCGGCGGCTCTCGGGCAGATCCCGGATGTCCACCACCTTTTCGGTCAGGGTGGCGGCGGGGGCCTTGTCCTGCTCCAGAGCACAGAGCACCAGCAGATCATCCGGCTGCAGAACGGTACTGCCGGTGGGCACCAGCGTTTCCTCTCCCCGGCGCAGGCTGACCAGAATGGTGCCTGGCGGCAGCAGGATCTCCCGCACCGCCTTGCCGCACCAGGCATGACTGGCGGGCACGGCAATCTGGATGAACTGTACCGGGGCTTCGTCCACATAGTCGGTGAAGGTCTTGCGCACATTGCCCTGGGTATCGATCATGTCCAGGCGCCGGGCCACGGCGGGCAGCAGCGACCCCTGGACCAGGATGGAGAAAAGGACCACCACGAACACAATGTGGAAGATGTCCATCTCGATGTAGGCGGGGCTGATGACTGCCATCACCGCAAAGACGACCGAGGCCGCCCCACGCAGCCCGGAAAAGGAGACCAGCAGCTTGCGTCCCATACTGCCCCGGAAGGGCGCCATGAGCAGGAACACCGCCGCCGGGCGGGCCCCCAGGGTCAGGAACAGGGCAATGCCCAGCCCTGGCAACAGAACCGCGGGCATCCGGGAAGGGTAGGAGAGCAGCCCCAGCACAAAGAACAGGATCATCTGCATGATGCTGGTGATACCGTCAAAGAAGGGCACCAGCGTCTCCTTGTGGCCGATCTCCCCGTTGCCCAGCAGGATGCCCGCAATGTATACGCTCAGGAAACCGTTGCCGTCCAGCAGGGTGGGGGCGGCATAGGCCAGCAGGGCCGCCGCCACCACCAGGATCACATCCGACCCGGGAAAGGAAAACCGCACCCGGCGCAGCAGCCACAGGGCCGCCGCCCCGACTCCGAAGCCGAAAGCCAGCCCGAAGGCCAGCTGCTTCACCAGCAGCAGGGCCGCACCGCCCGGGGTGATGCCAGTCTCCATGGCCGCCAGCAGTACGGCGGTAAGCATGTAGGCAAAGGGGTCGTTGCTGCCGCTCTCCACTTCCAGCAGGGAGTCGGTGTTTTCTTTCAGGGCCAGGTTCCGCGCCCGCAGGATGGAAAAGACCGAGGCCGCGTCGGTAGAACCCAGCACCGCCCCGCACAAAAGCCCCTGCAAAATGGGCATGCCCAGCACAAAATGGCAGAACCCGCCGGTGAGCAGGGCGGTCAGCAGGGTGCCGGCGCTGGAAAGCAGGATGGACGGCACGGCCACCGGGCGGGCGGCACGCCAGTTGGTACCGAACCCGCCGTAAAACATGATGAATACCAAGGCAACCGAGCAGATCTGTTCGGTGACGGCGTAATCGTCAAAGGCAATCTTGAACAGGCCGTCCGAACCGAACAGCATGCCCAGAAACAAAAAGGCCAGCAGCGCCGGAATTCCCAGCCGGGAACTCAGCTTCAAAAATACCGTGCAGGCCAGCATGACCACGGCCAAAAACAACAAAAGAGATGCGAGCATGAACCCTTCCTTTCCGTGAATAAATTGAAAAAACGTAGTATAATTACTATATCATATGAACTGTTTCAATGCCAAGGCAAAAAATAACAGGAAAAATCGATTTTGATTTTTCAAAATTATAAGCATAAAACCTAAGATTCTTCAGAATTGTATGCCGAAAACTTACTGAAAATGGCGCAGACGGCTTTTGACTTGCTCTGCGCGGGGTTTCATGCTATTCTATAGGAAGTACGCGACTCTGCTTTGAAAAGTCTTTATGGTGTAAGAAACTGGAAAGGGAGAATGCGTGCAGCGGACGGCCGTTGCCCTTGACGGCCGTCCGCTTTTCCTTTATGGGCGCCGGAAAAGGTGGCGCATGGTAGACATTTGAAGGAAAATCGCATATACTTAGAAAATCCTGTGACGAATACGATGAATAAAACAAATGCCTGAACTGGAGGGACTTCTATGTGTGGAATCGTTGGCTTTACCGGCCGAACCCAGGCCGCGCCCATCTTGCTGGACGGTCTGGCCAAACTGGAATACCGCGGCTATGACTCGGCAGGTCTGGCGGTGCAGAACGCCGCCGGCAAGATCGAGGTGGTCAAGGCCAAGGGCCGCCTGCGTGTTCTGAGCGAGATGACCGACGGCGGCAACGCGGTGCCCGGCACCTGCGGCATCGGGCACACCCGCTGGGCCACCCACGGCGAACCTTCGGTGGTCAACGCTCATCCCCATTACAGCCGGGATGAAAAGATCGCGGTGGTGCACAACGGTATTATCGAAAATTACCAGGAACTGAAAGACTGGCTCATCAACCGCGGTTTCAGCTTTGTGTCCCAGACCGATACCGAGGTGGTGGCCCAGCTCGTCGATTACTATTACACCGGCGAGGCGGCGGGAGATCCCCTGGATGCCATCACCCGCATGATGATGCGTGTGCGGGGCTCTTATGCCCTGGGCATCCTGTTTGCGGACCAGCCCGGTGTGGTGTACGCCGTGCGCAAGGACAGCCCCCTCATCGTGGGTCGTGCCGAGGACGGCAACCTCATTGCTTCCGACGTGCCCGCCCTGCTCAAGTACACCCGCACCGTCTATTACATTGACAACCTGGAAATCGCCCGCCTGACCGCCGATTCCATCGAGTTCTTCAACATCGACCGGGAACCGGTGGAAAAGCAGGCCACCACCATTGAGTGGGACGCCGAGGCGGCGGAAAAGGGCGGCTACGAGCACTTCATGATGAAGGAAATCCACGAGCAGCCCGCCGCTGTGCGGGATACTCTGAGTCCCCGCATCAAGGACGGCAAGGTGGATCTGAGTGAACTTTCCCTGGACGCGGAGGCCATCCGCGCCGTGCGCCGCATCTATATTGTGGGCTGCGGTTCCGCCTACCATGTGGGGGTGGCGGCCCGGTATGTCTTTGAGAGCCTGGCCCGGATTCCGGTGGAAGTGGACGTGGCCAGCGAGTTCCGGTACCGTGACCCGGTGCTGGAGCCGGATTCCCTGGCCATCATCATCAGCCAGAGCGGTGAGACCGCCGACACCCTGGCCGCTTTGCGCCTGTGCAAGGAGCGGGGGGTGCGCACCATCGGCATCGTCAATGTGGTGGGTTCCTCCATTGCCCGGGAAGCCGACGCCACTTTGTACACCTGGGCTGGACCGGAAATTGCCGTGGCCACCACCAAGGCATACAGCACCCAGCTGGCGGCCTGCTACCTGCTGGCCATCGCCTTCGGTCAGGACCGGGGTGTGCTGGATGAGGACCGTGCCGCCGCTCTGGTGGCGGAGCTGCAGGCCCTGCCGGACAAGATCGAAAAGACCCTCTCCGACAAGGAACGCATCCAGTGGTTTGCCAGCAAATATGCCAATGCCCATGACGTCTTTTTCATCGGCCGCGGCCTGGACTATGCGGTGGCCCTGGAAGGCAGCCTGAAGTTCAAGGAGATCAGCTACATCCACTCCGAAGCCTTTGCGGCGGGGGAGATGAAGCACGGCCCCATCTCCCTGGTGGAGAAGGGCACCCTGGTGGTGGGCATCCTGACCCAGCCCGACCTGTACGAAAAGACCGTCTCCAATCTGGTGGAAGCCAAGAGCCGGGGTGCTTTCCTGATGGGGCTGACCAGCTACGGCAACTACAACATCGAGGACACCGCCGGCTTCACCGTCTATGTGCCCAAGACCGATCCCCACTTTGCCATCAGCCTTTCGGTGATTCCGCTGCAGCTGCTGGCTTACTATGTGAGCTGCGCCAAGGGCCTGGACGTGGATAAGCCCCGCAACCTGGCCAAGAGCGTGACGGTGGAATAAAACTGAACATTGGGAGCACAATTGTCTGACTTGCCAAAATTTTTTTGGTGATTTTGTGCGTCTTTTGCTCCGTTTGCTCTCTGTTAGTAGGGACAAACGGAGCAATTTTGTGTTATAATACAAGCCGAAGTCAAAATTTTTGTGCGGGGAACGGCGTTGCGGTCCGGTTTGCCCCGCCATATACTGTGGCAGGGACGGCCGTTTTTTGTCCGGGCTGTCCAGTCTGCCGGATAACAGGGAAGACAGAACGAATGAAGAAAACCAATGAACAACTGATCAAGGGTCTGCCCCGCCGCATCCTGCTCATGCTGCTGGACTGCGGTTTGATCGTGCTTTGCTATTATATTGCCATCCTGCTGCGTTTTGACGGCGCTCAGCAGTATCTGCGCCCCGAAGTCATCGGAACATTCCTGCAGTATATGCCCTATATGCTCCTGACCTACATGGTCGTGTTCTGGTTCGGCGGGCTGTATGAGATCATGTGGGAGTATGCCGGCATGCGGGACCTGGCCAGGCTGATGTGTCTTTCCGGACTGGCCACCGGTTTCATTATGATGGCCGACCTGCTGCTGATGCCCATCGGCGGCGGTGTGCTTTATCGTACCGTGCTGATCATTGGTGCGGTACTCAACATTGCGGCGGTGGCCGGTGTGCGGTTTTTGTGGCGGCTGTTGCGGACCTTGCGGCAGTATACCAGCAGCACGCCCAAGGCGGCCCGTACCGCCCGGGACAAAACGCCTCTGCTCATTGTGGGCGCGGGCAATGCCGGGGCCTGGGCCGTCAACCTGTGCAAGACCAAAAACTCCACCTTCGGCAACCCGGTGGTCATCGTGGATGACGACCTGACCAAAAAAAATCTGCGTGTGCAGGGCGTTCCGGTGCGGGGAACGATCTCGGATATTCCCGAACTGGTGCGCAAATACCATATTGTGGAGATCGTCATTGCCATCACCACCCTGAAAGGCGAGCGCCTGCGGGAGGTTATCAACCTCTGCAACTCCACCCATTGCCGGGTGCGGATGCTCAACGACCCCCAGGCTGTGGACGAAAGCGGCAAGCCGGTGGTGGCGGGCCTGCGGGAACTGAACACCGCGGACTTCCTTTCCCGGGACGAAATTCAGCTGAACAATGCCCAGATCTCCGAATATCTGCACGACAAGGTGGTACTGGTCACCGGCGGCGGCGGATCTATCGGCAGCGAACTCTGCCGCCAGATCATGCGCTACAGCCCCCGCCAGCTGCTGATCTTCGATATTTATGAAAACTGTGCCTATGAGCTGGAGATGGAGCTGCGCAACAAGTATGGCGCCGATGCTCCCATCATCACCCTCATCGGTTCCATCCGGGACAAAGCCCGGCTGGATGAGGTGTTTGAAACCTACCATCCCTCGGTGGTTTTCCACGCCGCAGCCCACAAGCATGTGCCCTTGATGGAGACCAGCCCTGCCGAAGCGGTGAAGAACAACGTCTTTGGCACCAAGAACCTGTTGACCTCCGCTGCCGAGCACGATGTGGAGCGGTTTGTGCAGCTGTCCACCGACAAGGCGGTGAACCCCACCAACGTCATGGGCTGCACCAAGCGCATCTGTGAAATGCTCATCCAGACCTTTGCCAGCAACACCACCATGAAGTGCATGGCGGTGCGGTTCGGCAACGTGCTGGGCAGCCACGGCAGCGTCATTCCTCTGTTTGAGGAACAGATCAAGCGGGGCGGTCCTGTTACCATCACCCACCCGGATATCGTCCGCTATTTCATGACCATCACCGAGGCCGCTCAGCTGGTGCTGCAGGCCGGCGGTCTGGCCAAGAGCGGCAGCATCTACGTGCTGGATATGGGGGAACCGGTGCGCATCATGGACCTGGCCAACCGGCTGATCCGGTTCTACGGCTATGAGCCCGGGGTGGATATCCCCATCGAGATCACCGGTCTGCGTCCCGGCGAAAAGCTGTATGAGGAGCTTATGCTGGATTCCGAGCAGGACAAGATGCTGAGCACCGCCCACAACAAGATCTTCATCGCCCCGCCCATGGAAATCGATCTGGCTCATTTCTATGAGGAGCTGCAGAATCTGCAGGTCTGTGCCGAACACAACGATGAGGCGGTGGTGCTTGGGCTGCAGCGCATTGTGGGGCGGTATCATCCCAACCGCAAGCTGAACGAGGACCATACCGTCAGCGCGGCCCACGGCAACACCTCCCTCATCGACAAGAGCGAGATCGAACACGCGGTGGCCCAGCAGCAGGCTGCCATGGAGAGCATGAAGGAGAGCAAAGATGTATCGTAACTATATCAAGCGCCTGCTGGACCTGCTTCTCTCAGCGGTGGCGGCGGTGGTGCTGGCCATTCCCATGGGAATCATGGCTATCTGGATCAAGCTGGACTCCCCGGGGCCGGTGTTTTTCAAACAGCGGCGGGTGGGGGCCCGCAAGACCCACTTCAACATCCTGAAATTCCGTACCATGCGGGGGGACACGCCTCATGACGTGCCCACCCATCTACTTAAAAACGCCGATTCCTACATCACCAAAAGCGGGGCCTTCCTGCGGCGCACCAGCCTGGATGAACTGCCTCAGATCTACAACATTCTGGCAGGGCAGATGAGCATTATCGGTCCCCGGCCGGCCCTGTACAACCAGTATGATCTGATCGAAGCCCGGGACGCGGTGCATGCCAACGATATCCGCCCGGGACTGACCGGTCTGGCCCAGGTCAACGGCCGGGATGAACTGCCCATCGATGTGAAGGCCCGCTATGACGGGGAGTATGCCGCCGACATCACCTTCCTCAAGGACCTGGCCATCTTCTTCCGCTCCATCACCTACGTGTTTGAACGCCGCGGTGTGGTGGAAGGGGGCACCGGGGCCCTGGAAGAAAAAAAGAAGGATCAAAAATAACGCTGCATACCTTTTTTGGCATTCTGTGTCCGGCTTTTCGGCCGGACATTGGCATTTTGACGGAAAAAAGCACCTCCTGTTTTTCCCTGTAAAACAGGCAAAAATGGCACCAAAACAAAACTACACAAGAAAATATTGAAATTTTGGTTGAAATATGTTGCAAAAGTCAAGTTGATTGTGTAAAATATACATCAGGGACCCGTCGGTTTGGGTCAAAATAACGGCAGAGTGGCCGGCAAGGGTCCTTGCGGCGGTTTGGTCATTCAGCACAATGGTAAGTAAGGAGAGGCAGCTTATGGCAAACAGGGTATTCCAAAATGTGGTCTACCAGATGAAGGATGCAATCGACCGCGTTGTGGGTGTTGTGGATGAAACGGGGGCTGTGATCTCCTGCTCCGAATTGGGGCAGATCGGGGAAGTGCGGGAAGGCTTTGCGGCCACCCGGCTGACCGCCGGCGACGCCTTTGTGAAGGATGGCTACGCCTATCATCAGTTCTCCAACGCCAAGCACAACGACTATGCCGTCTTTGTGGAAGGCAGCGATACCACCGCCAGCCAGTTTGCGGCGCTGCTGTCCATCAGCCTGCAGAGCATCAAGCAGTACCACGATGAAAAGTTCGACAAGACCAACTTCATCAAGAATGTGGTGCTGGATAATATTCTGCCCGGTGATATTTACGCCAAAGCCCGGGAACTGCACTTTGTGTCCGACGTGCAGCGGGTGGTCCTGCTCATCCGGGTGACCAGCGGCAATGATATTTCTGCCTATGATGTGGTCAGCGGCCTGTTCCCGGACAAGCAGAAGGACTTTGTCTTCAATATCAGTGAGAGCGATACCGTCCTGGTCAAGGAGATCCGCCCCGACACCAGCACCCGGGATATGGAGAAGCTGGCGGCATCCATCGTGGATAACCTTCAGGGCGAGCATTACATCAAGGCCGTGGTGGGCATCGGTACCCCCATTGGCAACATCAAGGACCTGGCGGCCAGCTTCAAGGAAGCCCAGATCGCCATGGAAGTGGGCAAGGTTTTTGATACCGAAAAGCAGGTCATCTCCTACGATCACCTGGGCATCGCCCGGCTGATCTATCAGCTGCCCACCACCCTGTGTGAGGCCTTCCTGCATGAAGTGTTCAAGCAGGACAGCATCGACAGCCTGGATTCCGAGACGCTGTTCACCATCCAGCGTTTCTTTGAGAACAACCTCAACGTCTCCGAAACCAGCCGCGGCCTGTTCGTGCACCGCAACACTCTGGTTTACCGCCTGGAAAAGATCAAGAAGCTCACCGGCCTTGACCTGCGCAAGTTCGATGATGCCATCGTTTTCAAGGTGGCTTTGATGGTCAAAAAGTATCTGTCCGCCAACCCGGCCAAATACTGAGATATGTCTGTTCGGCGCCCCGGCCCAGATGGCCGGGGCGCTTTTTTGCATGCAGGGCCCGCCGGGCGTAACACAAGCCGGAAAAATCCGTTTTTTACAGGAAATCCACACCCTTTCCAAAATTTACAAAGTTATCACAACTGCCCGCCCGTGCCGCGAAAATCACGTTTGTACAAGAGAAGTCGGCCACTGTCAATCTTGACGCAAACGGGGATTCATGGTACATTAGTATCTGTATCGTTCTGCCCGTTTCAGGGGGCAGGGAAGTGTCGAGAAGCGCAGGAGAGTGCCATGATTCAATTTGAACACGTATCCAAAGTGTATGAAACCCAGAGCGACGAGAACGTGGCCCTGGAAGATATCAATATCCAGATCGAAGAAGGAGAATTCGTCTTTATCCTGGGCCATTCCGGTGCGGGCAAGTCCACCTTCCTCAAGCTCATGCTCATGGAGGAAAAGCCCACCGAGGGCAAGGTTTTCATCAACGGCCAGGACCTGACCAAGCTGCGCCGCCGCAAGGTGCCCTACATGCGCCGTCAGATGGGCGTGGTGTTCCAGGACTTCCGCCTGATCCCCACCATGACCGTGTATGAAAACGTGGCTTTTGCCATGCGGGTGACCAATATTTCCACCAAGGTCATCAAGAACCGGGTGCCTTTTGCCCTGAGCCTGGTGGGCCTGGAGGACAAGATGGACCGTCTGCCGGACGAACTTTCCGGCGGTGAGCAGCAGCGTGTGGCGGTGGCCCGCGCCCTGGCCCACGGCCCCAAGCTCATCATTGCCGACGAGCCCACCGGCAACATCGACCCCGAAATGAGCATGGATATCATGCAGCTGTTTGAGGCCATCAACAAGGTACATATCACCGTGGTGGTGGTTACCCACGAACACGAACTGGTGCAGAAGCTGGCCAAAAAGTACAACAACCGTGTCATCACCCTGGCCCATGGGCAGGTAGCCTCGGACACCTCCCACCCGGAGGTGGCTCAGGAGTACGAAGCCCGCATGCGGGCAATGGGCATGGAACCGACTTATCTGTAAGGGGGCTTGATGATGCGTTTTTCCAGTTTTACTTATCTGGTCGGGCAGGGCCTGCACAACATGCGGGCCAATCGCCTGATGACCTTTGCCTCCATGGGTGTGCAGATCGTCTGCATGATCCTGGTGGGCGCGGCGCTGCTGTTCGGCATGAACATCGACGCCATGGTGGACTATATCGGGGAACAGAACGAAAGCTATGTTTACCTGGTGGACGGCCTGAGCGATGAACAGATCACCGCCGCCGGCGACGCCATCAAGGCGGTGCCGGGGGTGGTTTCGGTCACTTACATATCGCCCACCGATGTGCTTACCGAGTTTGACGGTATGCTCCAGAACTACACCAACCTGATGGATACCTTCTCGGAGGATAACCCCTTCCACTCCATGTACAAGGTGGTGGTGGATGATGTGTCCAACATCGACAGCATCATTGAACAGCTCCGGGTCATTGAAAATGTGGAGAGCGTCAGTGCCACCCGGGAACTGTCCAAACTCTTTGTCTCCATCCAGCGGGTGGTCAACTACGTCAGCTACGGCCTGGTGGCGGTGCTGGCCCTGGTCAGCATTGTGGTCATCAACAACACCATCCGTCTGACCGTCTTTGCCCGCCGCAAGGAAATCGGCATCATGAAGCTGGTGGGAGCCACCAACGGCTTTATCCGGTTCCCCTTCTTTGTGGAGGGTGTTACCTCCGGCCTGATCTCGGCAATTGTCTCTTCCGGCGTGGTCTGCGGCGCCTATTATGCGCTGTACCGCTGGTATCTGGAAAATCCGTCCAACCTGTCCAATCTGCTGGGCGGCACCCTGGTCCCGCTGGAAAGTGTGTGGTATTACATCGTCATCGGCTTTGTGGCCTTTGGCTTTGTCATGTGCGGCATCGGCACTGCCACCAGCATCCGCAAACACTTGAACGTCTGATCCCTACGGTGGAGGAAACCCAAACCATGATGTCACTTGCAGTCAAAAAGCATATTCATCAGGCTGCTTCGCTGGCCCTCACCCTGGTGATGGCCGCCGCCCTGATCTTTCAGGCAGCCACCCCGGTTTATGCCGACGAAAAACAGCAGGAGCTGGAAGCCAACAAGAACAAGATCCAGCAGGAATTGAACGAGATCCACAACCAGCAGTCCGAAAACCAGGAGAACCTGGAGAATGCCCAGGACCAGAAAGAGCAGCTGGAAGCCAAGAACGCCGAGCTGAAGCAGGAAGTGAACGAGATCTCCAACAAACTGGATGATAT
>CALWNO010000025.1 GCA_944382785.1 uncultured Gemmiger sp.
ACAGAAACCCTGGGGACAAACAAAAAAGACGAATGTCTTTCGACATTCGTCTTTTGGTCGGAGCAGCGGGATTTGAAACTTCTTTATTTTTCGTTGTGAAATTATTTTTTCAGCTTTTACGACAGTCATACGACACTTTCCATCTGATCCCGAGCAAGCTTCATTTCGCTGGCGTAGCCGTGGGTGTAAATCTGCATAGTGGTGTGGATGTCGGCGTGGCCCATCCAGAGTTGGCGGGCCTTCATGGGCACATCGGCCCGGTCCAGCAGAGTGGCGCAGTAGTGGCGCAGCTGGTGGGCGGTGACGTCCACTTCCCAGTGGGTCTGGCGTTTTCCGTTGTACGGCTTATACTCCCCTGCCTCATGGGCCAGCCCCAGGGCCTTGCAATAGGCCAGCCACCGCTTCCGGTGCTGGCTGGCCGTCAGCGGCTCACGGGTGCCGCTGATCAGGTACTCCCCCGCGGGGCGGCGGCCTTCCTGGGCCAGGCGGGCCGCCAGCGGGCTCAGGATCGGCACCTGCCGGACGGCGTTCTTGGTTTTGGTGGTGGAGATTACCGGCTTGTTATTCCCCCATGACACCGCTTTCGTCACCGACAGCACCCCATTTTCCAGGTCAATGTCCCCCCAGGTGAGGGCCATGATCTCCCCCAGCCGCAAGCCGGTGTACATGGCCACCGCGGCCAGCAGGCCCATCTTGCCATCCAGATGGGCTTTGATCGTCTCGATAGCCTCATCCGCCGGCGGGGTGCGCTCCACCTTCTTGCCTTTCAGGTTCCGCACCAGCAGGCTGGGGTTGGCATCGCCGCCCAGATCGGTGCACCAATACCCAAAAATCAGGTTTAGAACGCTGTGCCGATTCCGCATGGTGGCCTGGGCCAGCCCCTCGGCCTTCAGGTCTTTCAGCCATGCCGCCACGTCCTGGGGCTTGATCTGCGCCATCCGGCGGCCACTGAAGCTCTCCACCGCTGCCTGGTAACTGGCCTTATAGCTGCGCAGGGTGCCGGGCTTCAAGGCCGGCTGGGCCTGCTCCCACCACTCCCTGGCAACATTCTCAAAGAGCGGCCCTGCGGCTTCCTGCTGGGCGCTGAGGGCCATCTGCTGCAGCTCTGCCTGGTACTTTGCCTCGGATTCGGCCCGGCTGGCGCCGTAAAAGTGCCGCCGGCGCCCGTCCGGCATGGTGTGGGTGACCTCCACCAGCCCGTCGGCCCGCTGGCCTTTCTTCTTCTTTGCCATAGCACAACCCTCCAAAACGACAACGATTATACAACACAGCAGACTCCGGGTGTGCTATAATAAAAGCGCAGGATCACCCATAAGATCATGCTCCTTTCATTGGACGTAACGCACTGCCCCGGGGTCCGCACTTCCCCGGGGTATCTTAAGATTCTATAGCGGTTTGCTTTGCATTCATATACTTCCCCCTGAAAGACCCCCGGCCACCACCGGGGGCCTTTTGATTTGATAAAGGCCCCTGACGCTTCGGCGCCGGGGGCCTTTTGTTTTGCAAAAAACGGCCCGAAATTGCAAACGACTTTGCAAATTCCGCCGGGCGATTTTCAAAAGTGTTCAATTTCACAGCCCCAGCAGCTGCTTCTTCTTTGTGTCAAACTCCTCCTGGGTGATGGCTCCGGCGTCCAGCAGCTGCTTGTACTTGATCAGCTCATCAGCGGCAGAGGGCACGGCAGTGTTTACCACAACCGGCTGGGCCGCGGTTTCTGCCGCTGCCTTGTCTGCGGCCACCTGGAGAGCCGAGAGGATGTTCTGGGCCTGTTTGGCGGCTGACTTATAAGTCCAGCTGTCGCACTTGGTCTCTTTGGTAATCAGGTCCACATAGATGGCGTCCGGATTGTTGTCCCGGAGGGTGATCTTGATCTTCATAGAGGTACAGACATTCTTCGTCTTGGTTTTCTTGCCGCCCAGCACTGCACCCGCGACAAGACCGGCGGGGCCCAGCAGCACGCCACCCACCACGGCGCTGCCCAGGCCGCCTTTGGATTTGGCGATGGATTCGCCGTCTTGCAGCAGCTCAAAGTCCAAGATCTGCCTATACCGGAAATACTGGTCTGGCTCAAACATATTGGAAAAACTGACTTTCACGACACCCTCGGTATCGTTGAATGCCACCGGTCCGATCGTCTTTTCCGGCACGACGCTTTTTAGGCGGGCCAGTTCTTCCTCTGCTTCTTTTTTCTTCAAAGCTTCTTCGGCTTGTTTTGCTTCGGTCTCTTTGCGGTGCTCTGCCAGCTGGGCCAGAGTGTATTTGCCGGCCCCCAGGGTGGAAATCCCAAAACCAGCGTTTTTCCAGCAGTCAAAGCAGATTTCGCCGTCAGCCAAAATGATATCGCCGTTCAGCATGCCCAGCGGCTTTCCGCAACAAGCGCAGGGTTTTTTCTCTTTGCTTACTCCGAACAGTCCCATGATTTTATCCTCCTTAATTTTAATTGAATTTATCCATGGCTTGGATTTCGTTGATAATAACGGGATCGCTGTTGTAAAAATGATCCATTTTTATATGCCGTATTTCGTGCTCAACTGCATTTTTTTGTCTTTCTGAGCATAAACACGAATTAATAAAAACGTAAAAATCATCTTCATATTTTACGGTTACACCGTGGACTTTTGCTGGCAAATCTATACTTCTGACAAAAACACGATCCACCCTCAAAAACACCTTACTTTCCAAACAACGCCTCGATCACTTTGACGGCTCGTTCGACATCTTCTTTACTTGCGTCGCGAGCCAACGAAAACAGCATTCTCAGCTCCTCTCTGTTCTTCAAATCTTCAAGATATTGATCTAGCTCCCTATCTATAGCGACAGGGGGCTTTTCTTGTTTTACCAAACCATCGAGAGACACACCAAAATAATCCGAAATTTTTGAAAGGGTGCTTCCCTCTGGCGTCGCTCCCGTCTTTTTCCACTTTGTCACAATAGAATTGCTTAAGCCAATCTCCTTGGCGGCCTTGCTCGGGCTGATGCCTCGCTTATCGCACAATTCTTTGAAAATGTCGTAAAACACAATAACAAACGCTCCTTTTTGTGCAGAGCGCCAAATCTAACCAATTTCAGAAAATTCTATTGATTTTCTAACCAGAAGAAGCTATAATACTGGTGTGTTCTGAATTTGGTTAGAAAAAAGTCGGAACATTCTGAGGCTTTGGTTAGATTGAGGCTCAATATTTGTTGGCACTTATATCTTAGTCTTAATTCTAACCAAAGTCAACATTTTATGCAAAGGAGGTTAGTTTTTCGTATGCCTGCACAATGGACTGGTGAATTGGTTGGCCGAATGCACAATGCCAGAATCACTGCGAAGCAGCTGGCTCAGAAGATGGGAAAGAACCCTAAATACGTTTCCCAGGTGCTCAACGGACATTACTCGCCTAAAACCGCAGAGCGTGAGTTCAACGAAGCACTGGATTCTTTGATCCAGGAAAAAACGGCGTGACGCTCTTGAGCTTTGGAGGTAACCCCATGGACGAAAAACGCCCGCCGGGCGGCGGGCAGGAAGGAGGAAAGATGATCGACTTCGATTTCCTTTTTAGACTCTTTGCATTTGGCTTTTCGTGCTTTGCCTTTGGGTTTACGACTTGCAATCGGATGAACGTTTACCGCATGACTGACAAGTTACTTAAAAAGAGCCACAAAAGCAATGAGCATAGAGATGAACGCGATGATGTTTGAGATGTTGGCATCGCGCCTGGCGCGTTTTGCTTCTTTCGCGGAATCTTTGGCTTCGGCTTCGGCCAGTTCGGCTTGTTTCTGGGCTGCCTTGGCAATCTTGGAGAGCTCCTCCAAATGGTGAGCATTTTTGAGGACTTCTTTCATTGCTTCGTTGTGCGTCCGGTTTCTCTCGGCTTCGGCTGCGATATAGTCCTCAGCCTGGCTTTCCATGTCCTCAATGGATTGGCCCAAGTCGGCAAAGCCGGAACAATCGCCTTTGAAGTTCTCAGACCAATCGTCAAACATCCCTTTATTTTCACCCATAATCAACACTCCTTTTGCTCATTGTACCAGATGGGCGAAAGGCAAACAAGGAGGAATATATGCAGTTTGTTAAATCCAAACGGGACGCATGGGAAAATCAGTTTGTTGAAAATTTGCTGAACGCCCAGTCGCAGATGGCACAGCAGGAGCATGTAGATGCTAAAGGGCTGGTAATTCTGAGTCGCTTTTTATGGAAGCTGATTCATCAGCTCCCGGATGAACTCGTAGAGGTTGTCTCGTGTGACAAGGAACAGGGGGACTAAGACCCAATACAATAGCTGCAAGATTCTGGACGATACCTGATCGGCACTCATTCCCATGTATTCGCAGATCCGGCTGGGAAGAAAGATAAATGTCTGAATCCAGTAAAAAGGAGAGAAACATTCCAGTAGATTTGAGCGGAAAACACCTTCGGCTTTTAAAAAATATTGCCGCATGGCCGTCACTGTGTAATCGTTTACGGCGCCTATATTTTTAAAAAGCTTGGCCTTGGCCTTGCGAATTACGCCGGGTGCAATCCATTCATCACACGGAAATACATAATCTTCCAGTTTGGCCTGTTTAAAAAGTTTGGTTAAAGCGGATTCGTATACAAAGAAATTCAATTCAGGGTTTATAAGAAATTCTTCATATTTCTTTTTGTACCACCTTATCTTCAACAGGCTGGCCCAATTAAGAGACAACCGATACAGGAAAACAGCAACCCAAATAAGCAAAATCCAGGACATTTAAACTCACCCTTTTTATTTTTATCATAACACAAAGGAGAAGTTATGAGCAACCTGCAAATTTTCCAGAGCCCCGAGTGGGGCCCGGTCCGCACGGTGGAGCTGGACGGCGCCCCGTGGCTGGTGGGCAAGGACGTGGCCCAGGCGCTGGGGTACAGTGATACCTCCGACGCCCTGAAAAGGCACGTTGACCCGGAGGACAAGCTGACCCGGCGTTTCACCGACTCAGGTCAGAACCGGGAAATGTACATCATTAACGAATCCGGCCTGTACAGCCTGGTGCTGGCGTCCAAGCTGCCCAGCGCCCGGAGGTTCCGCCGGTGGGTCACCAGCGTGGTGCTGCCCAGCATCCGCAGCACGGGCAGCTACAGCACCGGAGGCGATTTTTCCGCCATCCAAAAGCTGTGGCGCGAGCAGGCCGAATGGACAAGCCTGGCCGAGCAGTTCGACCAGGTGGCGCGGGACTCCCGCCGGCGGTACGAGGAAAGCCGCACCCAGCGGAACCAGTGCCGGGCCCGCGCCCGGGAGGCCGCCGCCAAGCTGTCCCGCATCATGGCCCGGATTGAGGCGGAAAGGGTGCTTTCCGATGGTTGACTATGACGCCCTGGACAAGCGGATCAAAAAGAGCCGCTACACCCAGAAGTACCTAGCCACTCGGCTGTGTATTTCGGTGGACGCTCTGAAAGGCAAGCTGCTGGGGCAAACCGATTTCAAGCTTGGCGAGGTGGCCAACCTGGCCCGGCTGCTCAACCTAAGCGACCAGGAACTGCTGAGGATCTTCTTCAAAAAGGTCCATGTGGACTTTGATATTTACCAGAAAGGAGAAACCCTATGACACCCAGAAACAAGCTGACCCGGGAGCAATGGGGCGCCCTGGCCGAGGCCCGGCGGGGCGGCGCCACCATCAAGCAGCTGCAGGAGCACTTCGGCGTGTCCTACGCCGTCGCCTGCGAGGTGTCCCGCAACAACGACGCCTCCCCCGCAAAGGGGGCTGCAAAGTGCGTCCACCCCCGCATTGCCGAGTGGATGATCCAGAACAAGGTGTCCCGCAAGGACTTCGCGCTCCGCGCCGGGGTTTCGCTCAAAGCACTGTGCCGTTTCCTGAGCGGAGAAACCAAGACCCCCACGGCCCCCACCCTGCGGGCCATTGAGCGGGTCACCTGCCTGAGCATTGATGAGATCATGGAAGAGGAGGAATAGGATCATGAAGAATAACACCATCGGCCGCGCCGGTATCTTTGCCATGAAGCTGGGCTTTACCTTCTTTGGCCTGCTGGCCATCTGGATTCTGGGGGGCATTGCAGAGCACCCGGGGATGTGGTGGCTGTACGCCCTGGCCGCCGTGGGCAGTGCCGGGATCGGCGTTCTGCTGCTGGGCACCGCCTTGGAGGCAGAGTCCAACCCCGACAACCCCAGCACCAGGATCGGAGGTGGGCGGTGATGGATGATATTGAGTACATCTCCACTCACCTGTCCCGGTGCGAAATTTTGGCCCAGCTGGCCGAGGAGGCTGCAGAGCTGTCCCAAGCTGCACTGAAGATGCGCCGGGCACTGAGCGGCGTGAATCCTACGCCGGTGACCGAGGCCGAGGCCTGGGACAATCTGGTGGAAGAGCGTGCCGACGTGAGCCTGTGCCTCTGCACTTTATTTACCATGCAGGACATCGAGCGCGCGAACACAATCGTCGAAGAGAAGTCCGCCCGTTGGCGCAAAAGATTGGAGGAGCATCATGGTTAATACTTTGGGCCTGAGCCGGGGCGACATCATCCGGGCCATCGAGGCTGAGACCGGCGCACATTTTGAGGAGGTCAGAGCCTACAAGCCCATCTGCCCCCGCCCCGGGAACTTTGTAGCAATGGCCAAGGGCCGGATGCTGCTGGTGGACCTGTTTGCCCCGGATGGCTTTGATGAATCGGACATTGACATGACCTTCGGCCTGGGCACCGCACAGCGGGCCGTGGACAGGCTGCGGGCCGAGAAGGGGGCTGTACATCATGAAAGTGCTGAATGACTTCCAGGCCATCTACCACGAGCTCTCTGGCCGGTATGGCCAGCTCATGAGTTCCAAGCAAGCTTGTGATGAGCTGGGCGTTTCCAGGGTCTGCTATGCCAGGAAGCTGATTCCCGCCGGTTGGATCGGGGACACAAAGGGCCTCTGCATTAAGACCGTGGTTTTCGCCCGGCAGCTGGCCGAGCTGTAAAAAACGGCCCCACCCGATGGACAGGACCGGGCAGGGCCAAAGGTGAGCAGTGGTAAACGCTCACCTTCATTGTAGCAGAAATGGAGGAATTTGCAAGAATGGAAACCACAAACGCCGTCAAGCTGGCGGCCATCCTGGTGAGCTATAAAAAGAAAATCGGCGGTGATATGACCGCCGAAGGATTCAGAAATGCCATGGGAAACGGTTGGTCTGCCCGATCCTTTGGGTTCATTGACTACGACTACAAAGGTGTTTCTATTCGTCCCGAGGGAGAGCCGGAAACGAAATACACCTGGTCCAAATTTATCAAGTTTTGCCGTGAGAACGGCCTGATGGAGGAGGCGACCACCCCATGCAATCCCAAACCTGTCCCGAGCACGGATGCTGCTGCGACTGCGGCAGACCCTGCTGCCGCGCCGCCGGCGGCAACTTCGACCACTTGGGAGAGCGGGGCGGATGCCGCCGCATCGACCCCCGGGAGCTCGACCGAGTCCACCCAAGCCTCACCATCGGCCCCCTGCTCCCCTGTGGGCTCCGACACTGCCGTGCCTTTGGCCTGTGCGCCCAGTGCGTCCGCAACCCCCGCCGCTGGCTTTGACTTTGGAGCCGACGCCGAGACTAATGCACTGCTGCTCCAGGATGCTCAAATCTTCATGGCCAGCAGCATGGCCCGAGTGATGGCCGCGAAACGGGCTCACGATCGGACAGCTCACAACTATCGGGGCAGCTGGGGCAAATGGTGCGAGGTGGTCGGCATCAGCCGCGACACCGGCGACAACATGGTGAGAGTTGCCGAACGGTTCGGCAACGTCCAGATCGACGGGCAGAACTTGATCGACCTCCAGCCCCTGAAACTGCTCTATGCAGCTTCCAAGCCTTCCGCCCCGGCCCAGCTGGTGCAGGGGGTCAAAGACGGGGACATCACCACCAACAAGCAGTACCAGGAGCTCCTGGCCCAGCTGAAAGCCAAGGACCAGGCCCTGGCCGACGAGAAGGCCGCCCATAAAGCTGAAAGTCTCGCTTTCAGTGAGGCACTAGCAGATGAACAGCGCCTCCGTCAAGCGTCAGATGCAGCCCGGATCGAGGCTGAGAGTACCGTTCGTGGGCTGCAAGAGCTCTGCTCTGGAGCCAGCAAGAGCGAGCAAGCAGCTATCCAGCGGGCCGAGAAGGCAGAGCAGCAGTTGGCTACCACTCGGGACGAGCTTCGGCAGCAGACAGGCCGGGTGAAGGAGCTGGAGGCCCGCCCCATCGAGGTGAAGGGCGCCGACCCCGACGACATCGCACGCTGGCTGGCCGAGGGTGCCAAACCGGTGCAGGCGAAGCTGGACCAGGCTCTGGCCGAGGCTGCCGAACTTCGGCAACAGCTCCGCGAGTCACAGGCCGGGAAGCAGGACTCCGCCGACGAACTGGGCATCTCGAAGCAGATTGTCAGCAGCCTGGAGGATATCCTGCGGGCCCGGTTTGAAACCCTGGACTCTCTGGATTATGACACCTTCGAGGCCGCTGTGGAGCCCTTCGAGGGCCTGCGGGACCGGCTGAACGAGGCGCTGGAGTTTGGCTCCTGGCCCAAAGGAAAGGAGGTCAAGTGACCTATGGCGAACGAGCTTGTGCAAGTGCGGATTCAGGTATCTCCGATCCCTGAACCCACCGGAAACCTGGACGAAGTCCAGGCCAATATCGACACCCTGCTGGCCAGCTACACCGGCAGAGTCTACACCGCCGAGGAAATCAAGTCGGCCAAGGATGACCGCGCCCAGGTCAACAAGTGGGACAAGCAGCTGGCCGAGGCTGCCAAGGCCATCAAGGACAAATACCTGGAAAAGGTTGACCCCACGCTGAACCGCATCGCCGAAATGCGTGGCCAGGTCAAGCAGGTGTCCGCTGCCATTGACCACCAGGTCAAGGCTGTAGAGGAAGCCGAGCGAGAGGAAAAGCGCAAGGCGCTAGAACAGATCTATCAGGACGCCGCCGGCGCTGATCTGGCCCCCATTGTACCGTTTGACAGCCTGCTGGACCGCCGCTGGCTGAACAAGACTGTTCCCATCTCTACCGCCAGCCGGGAACTGCGAAGACTTCTGGAACAGCGGCGGGAAGAGCTGCGCATCATCCATGAAACCTGCGACGATGACGCAGAGGCGTGCATTGCAGAATACACGCGGGCTTTCCGTCTGAATGATGCCCTGCGGGAATACCAGCGCCGCAAAGATCTGCGCCTCGCTGCTGCTCAGGCCGAGGCCGCAAGGGCCGAGGCAGAGCAGGCCAGGAAGACCGCTCCGGTGATGATCCCGCCCAGTGAGGAAGAACGACAAATCAAGGCCGAAGCGTCCGCCGCTGCCCATGCCGGGGCCTTTGTCACCGCGGAAGGGCGCCTCGACACAGATCTTCTCCAGACATTCGCCCAACCCCAGGAGCCTGAGCGCCGCCGGTATCGGTTCTGGGTGGAGTTCACCCAGGAGGATATCCGCTGGTTCAAGGCAGCTGCCGCAGAGCGCGGTTTCCGCTTCGGTTCCATCAAATAAACAGGAGGTACATACACCATGGCTTTCACGCGCAACAATCAGACCGCATCCGCTTCTACTGCTTCCCGCTCTGCCCGGCCCGCCCCGGCTTTTGAGACGGCAGGCAGCGCCGCACTGGCTCCGGCTGTACCCAGCAAGCCGGTGGAGATCACCGACGCCGGCGGTCAGCACTTCTCTGTTTCCTTCGACGACGTTCGGAATTTTATCTGCCCCAAAGCGACTGACGCAGAGTGCAAGATCTTCCTGGAGACCTGCCGGTCCTATCATCTCAATCCCTTTACCAAAGAGGCCTATCTGATCCACTACGACAACAACAACGAGGATACCCCCAGCACCATCGTCCTGGGCAAAAACTGTTATATGCAGATGGCCGAGCGTCACCCCGCCTTTGATGGCTTCGAGGCCGGCGTGATTATCCTGGCAGACGGCCAGATCGAATACCGGGATGGCTCCATCACCTACGAGAACGAGGAGCTGCTGGGCGGCTGGGCCAAGGTCTACCGGAAGGACCGGACCCGTCCCTCTTATGACGAGGTGAAGCTCAGCGAATACGACACCGGCAAATCCCTATGGGCCAAAAAGCCTGCCACCATGATCCGCAAGGTGGCTCTGGTCCATGCCCTGCGGGAGGCTTTCCCCTCCACTTATGGGCTGCTCTACGACGAGAGCGAGATCCAGGTGGACGCAGAGAGCACCGCCCGAGAGGTGGACGACTACCAGCCGCCCCGCCGCATTTCCAGCCGCCGGAAAGCCGCAGAGCAGCCGGCCGTGGAGATCGTTACCACTGACAGCTCCGACGAAATGGAGCAGGACAGTGAAGACGACCCCTTCGGAGGTAAGGGCGAATGATTGTCAAAACGCGGCTGGGCGTCCTTGTATCGGGCACCCTGGCCCGAGAACCTGATGTCAAAAGCCTGGGCGGCAAGGACGTCCTGATCCTGAACGTCAAAGCCCAGAGCGAAAAGGACCAGGCCGGACACTGGAAAAGCCTCTTTGTGGACGTCCAGTGCTGGAACGGCATCGCCCCGCGGGATGGAATGTACCAGAAGGGCGACTTCCTGGCCGCCTTTGGCCGGGAGATCAAGCGCCGGGAGTATCCTGAGGGCAGCGGCAAGTTTTTCTACAGCCTTTCGGCGGATGGCATTCTGCCCGGGGACCTGGTCACCCTGCGCTGGATGCAGCAGGTGGTGGATATGATCCCGGATCTGCCCCTTCCGGCCCCGCCGGCCCTGGCCGAGACCGACGAGGCCACCCCCTTTGACCAACCCGCTCCAGTGCCGCAGCAGACCAGCATGGCCAGCTTTGCCGTTGCTGAGAAGCGTCCGACGGACGCTGATCCGCCGGACATTCCCGCTGAAAACAGGATTTATCCCGGCGAAACCCTGGGAGACTATTCCCTCCGCAGCCGCCAGCCGGTGCCTGAGGAGGATTTGACCCGCCAGCTGGATGCCACCGACGCCGATGACCTGCCGTTTTGATTGTGGAGGCCCCCATGGAAAAAAGCAAGAGCGTTCTGCTGTATACCGACTGGGCGGGGCCCTTGAAGGGCCTGCCGCTGGAGGATGTGGGCCGCCTGTTTTTGGGGATTCTCAACTACACCGAGACCGGCAGCCCCCAGGTCTTTGACAGCCCGGCGGCCGCCATGGCCTGGGAGTTCATCCGGCTGCGGCTGGACAACAACCTGGAAAAGTGGGCCGACACCAAGGAAAAGCGCCGGGAGGCAGGCCGCCGGGGCGCCCAGGTGACCAACGGCAGAGAGCGGCAAACGCCGGCAAAAGCGGCAAATGCCGATTTTGCCGAAACGAAATCGGCAAAACCGGCTGTACCTGTACCTGTTCCTGTACCTGTTCCTGGGAAGACTTCGTCTTCTTCCGGGGCGGGGCCGCCGGGGATGACGACGATGACGCCCTCCCCCGAATGTTTTTGGACTGACTGCGGCTACACGGGAGGCGCAGCGGTCCGGGATGCCTTTGCTGGATACAGGAAAGCCGGCATGGAGGACGCCCTGATCCTGGAAGCCATCCGGGAGACGGCAGCCCATGCGGCCAAGTGTCCCCTGGCCTACACCCGCCGGATTCTGGACCAGGCCGCAGCGGCGGGCCAGCTGACCCTGTCCGCCTGGCAGGCCGGGCGGCGCCCTGCCGGCTCGGACAAGCGGGTGGACCGGCCCCAGCCCAGCGGAAACGATTTTCTGGCCGACGCGGTGGAGAGGCCGCGGAGGCACAAGAGGAAGGAGTAAATACATGGACTGTTATTATTGCTCGGCGAAAAACGAATGCTCGGAAGCGGTGCAGCCCGGTTCTGTCGTGTGCCTGATCAATCAGCTTCACCACGGAGGAACGAAAGCAAATGTGCAGCCTATCCGGCAGCCTGGCGAGTTTTGCCAGTTCTGCGGTCAGAAGCTAAAAACGATTGGGAGACAGCGATTCTGTGCCAACCCATGCTGCATTAACCGGTTTCGGGATGTTTGAGAGGTGACCAGGCCATGAATAGTCTAAGGCGGATTTTCAGGCCCACCAAGGAGGAGCGGCTTAGCTATTTGAAAAGGCTTCTCCAGCTTCACCGGGAGCAAATTGGGTTCTGCTCTACTTGCGTCCATCTCGATCCCGGTACAACCTTCTCACCGGACAACCATGGAGAATGTGAGGTGGATGAACCGATATTTGCCCGAAAGGCATGTGAAATATGGACCGCCGAGCCTTGCCCCCAATACGTCGAGAGCACCGCGCTTGTGCATGAAATTGAGCTGGAAATTCAGCGTATTCAGAAAAAACGGAGAGGAGTAACACATGGAACTGAGTGATCTGAAACGCCGCGCCCTGCTGGGTGACCGGCAGGCACAGGAGGAATGCACACGGCAAGGGATCGCACTGCCGTGCCCCTGTTGCGGTAGCGATGTGATCGTGAACGAAATCCCGCCGCACAAACACACTTTGGCCACGTTCATGCCTGATTACGAGGGCGGATGCTTCATCGAATGCCCTTCCTGCAATTATGCAAACTGTGGAAAGACCAAGCATGAAGCGCTGATGAACCACAACCGCCGCCCCGCGCCTCCGATCGGCCGGTGCAAAGACTGCGCACACAGTTCGCCACGCATGGTCATGGGAAATAAAACCTATGGCAAAGTGTGCAAGATTGACCCGTATCTTGTTCATGAAGTAAACCCGGACGGGTATTGCGATGGATTCAAGCCGAAGGAGGCCCCCAATGACTGACCTGCTTTGGTACGCCACCCTGAAAGGCGCCCCGCGAACCAAGAAGAATCACCAGCAAATCCTGAAGAACCGCTCAGGGCGGCCGTTCGTGGCCCCTAGCAAGGAGTTTCTGGTCTACCAGGAACAGTGCCTTTGGCAAATCAGAACGCCTCGCAGGGCCATCTCTGAGGCTGTGAACGTGAAGGCAGTCTACTACATGCCGGACCATCGCCGGGTGGACCTGGTGAACCTGCTGGAGGCCACCTGCGACATCCTGGTGAAAGCTGGGGTGCTGGCTGATGACTGCGCCACCATTGTGGCCGCCCACGACGGCAGCCGGGTGCTGCTTGACCGGAAGCGGCCGCGGGTGGAGATCGAGATCACGGGAATGGAGGAATAAAACCATGGACAACCAGAAGTTTCGTGTGAACCTGACGATTTACCATACCGCCGGCGGCGTCATGTCGCCCACGACCATCGTGTTTTCCGGCGCCCGGCGGGATGACCTGAGCAAGGCCCTTGCACTGCTGGCTGAGGCGGCGGACGGGCTGTGGAACCCGGACGAAGCCCCGGCAGATGATGCAGCGGCCCAGAGCGTCCAGCCCGATTTGCCCGCCGAGACCGCCGCAGCGGAGGAGCCCAAAGCAGAGTCGAAGCGCCCGGAGAATAGGGTCAAAGGCATGCTGTTGGTGCGGTGCCCGGAATGTCACGGACGGTTTGTGACTGTGGCTCGCGATTATGTGTCTGAAACGGGATGCAGCTGCGGGCACAAGGTTCAGCTGGGGAAGAGCAACACAACGCGCTTTGAGTTCACATGCAAAGCCTGCAACAAGTTGAACTACGGGCGCACCAACATCGACGAAGCCGACATTCCAGCAGGTTCCATTTCTTGCTTCTGCGGGGTGCCTGGCCCCGAGCTGATCTGGCGGCCTGACATCCGCGAATACCGGGAAAAGGAGGAAGTCTGATGAGCGCTTTTGAGTGGATCGGCCGCATTGTGATCGGCCTGGGAGTTGGTGTTTTGGCGCTCTTCCTGCTGGCGGGCACGGCGGGAGCCATCGCGGCCTGCATGCTGTCGGCCCGGATCGACCATGAGATGGAGGATGATCTCGATGGGGAAAGAGGCCTTTGACAATTGGAAGCCCTGTGGAACGTGCGCGAGCAAAAACTGCTTCACATGTCAGTGGAATAATTCCTTTTGGCGCGAGCCGTGCAGAAGCTGCTGGCCTGATTTCGGCGGCTACAAGCCCCGGAATTTTTGCCACATGTGTGGTCGCCCGCTGAATGAAGCAGGACGCGCCATCCTCAACAAGCATCTGGGAGGTGCCAAGTGAGCAAACGTGAGATTCTGTTTAAAGCTGAGATTCTGTTTAAAGCAAAGTGCCTTGATAATGGCGAATGGGTGGAGGGCCTTTTGTGCAAAGGCTTGTTTTCGAAGCTTGCCATAGAAGAGATCAAAGAATCGCGCAGGCGTGACGTAGACCCAGAAACCGTCTGCCAGTTCACCGGCCTGACCGACAGTGACGGCAAAAAGGTCTTTGAAGGAGATGTTCTCGAGTTTGAGGAACGGAACGAGGGGTACAAATGGACTGCACGGGTTGAATTTGGCAATCCAAACGGCACCTGGACCTGGGGATGGCAGCTTGTGTGGACGGGCGGCGAAAAGCCAAACCCTGGAATTTTGCTGTGGATCGGCATGGAATCCAGTGGAGCTTATAGCATGGTGATTGGAAACGTCCACGACAAGGAGGCCCAACAGTGAGCAAACCCCGTTTCCCATGGTGGAGCTACGCCAGGTCTATGGCCTACCGATACCCGGACCTGTGTGCAAAGGAAAAGGCTCTCCGTGACACGACGATCACGCCCAGCTACGGCGGGACGCCAGGAGGCGGCAGAGGGCGCACCGACAAGACCGCGGACGCCGCCCTTCGTGAGCTGCCCGAAGTCAACCGGCGAGAGCTGGAAGCTGTCCGCCAGGCCCTGAAGTACATTTCGACCCAAAAACACGCAGATGAACGCCTGCGGGTGATCAATCTCTACTACTGGCGCAAAACAAACACCCTGTACGGGGCGGCCATGAAAGTGGGATTCCATGAGCAGACGGTCAAAGAATGGAACCGGGAATTTATCAAAAAGATTGCCGAAAACTTTGGTTTGCTGTGAAAATGTACTACAGAGCCTAAAAAGTGTGTTATAGTAGCACCATCGAAGCCGCGGGCGAAAGCCCACGGCTTTTTTGATCGGCGGCGCAGCCGCACAAAGACCGTGGCCAGAGGCGGTATAGTTCCCTGGCAGCAGCCCGGCTCACGGGCAAGCCCCGAATCGACCCGGGGCTTTTTGCTGTCTTAGCTCAGATGGCAGAGCAGTCGTCTTGTAATCGACGGGTCTCGGGTTCAATTCCCGACGGCAGCTCCAAACCTTAATTGGCCATAGAACAAGACAAACAGGATAAGTCTTAAAAGGCGTGTGCGTGCACAGGCCTTTGTTGGCGGAAAATAGCACTCGAGGCGATGGCCGACCTGAATCCTGTTCCATGTCGCCGTGGCGCAGTTGGAAGCGCACCTGCTTTGGGAGCAGGGAGCAGTGAGTTCGATCCTCACCGGCGGCACCAAACGAAAGAGGTGTTCCGCTTGACTCCTGAGTTCTTACGCTGGCTCTGCGGCCTGATCGAGGCGGGTGATGTGCATCCGTTCTATGTGTCTCCGGAATGGCGGCATATTTCCAGCGAGGTGAAACGGATGGACCACAACGAGTGCCTGATCTGCAAGAACCGCGGCCGTTACCGCCGGGCGGATCTGGTGCATCACGTCAACCATCTGCGCCGGGCGCCGTCTCTGGCCCTGGATATCTGGTACACGGATGCTCAGGGACAGCAGCGGCGGAACCTGGTGAGCGTCTGCCGGGACTGTCACGAGACCGTGTGTCACCCGGAGCGGATGCACAAGGCAGCCTTTCGGCCGCCGCTGACCGCCGAGCGGTGGGACTGACCGGCCGCGGGGAGAAAAAAGACTCCCCCGGTCAGAAATTTTCGACTTTTCGCAAAAATCGTTACTCGGGGCGTAGCATGCCTCTGGAGAGGCTTGCTCTTGTTACAAGGGGGTGTGGTTTTGGACCGTTACAAAGCCGAGCAACCGGCCAGGCCGTCCAAGGACTGGGCCAAGTCCAAGACTTTCCGCGAACTCCGCAAGGACTTGCTGGACGACATCGAGTCTCGCGGCCTGTGCGGCAGCCACTTTGTGGACAAAGTGGACGAATATATGCGCCTGTGGGTGATCGCCCGGCAGCTGAATGACAACATCCAGCAGGATGGCGTGGTGATCCCGTACAAGAACGGCCAGAATCAATTCGGGACCACCGACAACAAATCTGTGAACGCCCTGGTCCGGGTGTCTGCTCAGATGCTCCAGATTTGGCGGGCCCTTGGTTTTGTGGACCAGGCTGTCAGCCAGCCGACGGATTCCGGCGGTGATGATGATGAGCTGTAGGATTCCCCCAGCGGTAAAAAACTACATCGACCTGATCCGATCGGGCAAGCCTCGCGCCTGCCCCGAACAAATCGCCCTAGTGGAGATGATCCAGAAGATCTTTGACACTGAGGATCTGATAGTCAACGAGGAGCGGCTGGCTCACTACCTGAGCCTTGCCAAATACTTCCCATTCAAAAAACTTTTCCCCTGGGAGGAGTTTATTGTCTGCCTCTGGCTTTGCACCTACGACGCCAAAGGTTTCCCACGGTTTAAAACATCGTTCAACATGGTGGGCCGCGGCGCCGGCAAGGACGGCCTGATCGGTTTTGTGGGTTTCTGCATGGTTTCGCCATACAATCCCATCCCCCACTACAACATAGACATCTGTGCCAACAACGAGGAGCAGGCAGTGACGCCCCTGAAGGACGTGGCCGAAGTCCTCGAGACTCCCAAAAACGAGAAAAAACTGAACCGCTTTTTCTACCACACCAAGGAGGTGGTGCAGGGCCGGAAAAACAAGGGCGTCATCAAAGGCCGCACCAACAACCCCAAGGGCCGGGACGGTATGCGGTCCGGTATGGTGGTGTTCAACGAGGTGCACCAGTTCACCAACTACGACAACATTACGGTGTTCGTCACCGGACAGGGCAAAGTGGCCGAGCCGCGGGTGGGCATCTTTACTTCCAACGGTGATGTGTCCGACGGGCCCCTGGATGACTACCTGGCCCGCAGCCGGCGGATTCTTTTTGACGGTGAACCAGACAACGGCTTTCTCCCATTTATCTGCTGCCTCGAAAAAAAGGAGCAGGTCCATGATCCGGAGAACTGGTGCATGGCCAACCCTTCCTTGTTCTATATGCCCCATCTCCAAAAGGAGATCGAGGACGAATACAAGGACTGGGTGGAAAATCCAGACCAGAACAGCGATTTCCTCACTAAGCGGATGGGCGTCCGTTCCGGCCGGAAAGAGCTGGCCGTCACCGACTACGACAACATCAAGGCCACCAACCAGCCTTTGCCTGATCTCACGGGATGGAGCTGCACTGTCGGTATCGACTATGCAGAGCTGACCGACTGGGCCGCCGTCAATCTCCATTTCCGGCAGGGGCCCAACCGGTTTGATATCAATCACGCCTGGATCTGCCGGGACAGCAAGACCCTGCACAAGATCAAGGCTCCATGGCGCAGCTGGGTGGAGTCCGGCCACTGCACCTTTGTGGAGGATGTAAGCATCCATCCCCGCCTGCTGGCTGATTACATCCAGGAAGCCGGCCGCAAATACAGCCTGCTGGGGCTGGCCATGGATAACTACCGCTGGACGATGCTCAGCGCAGAACTGCGCCGCATCGGCTTTGATGCCAACGACAAGGACCGCGTCCACTTGGTGAGACCGTCCGACATCATGCGGATTGACCCCATCATCCAGGACTGCTTCCAGCGGCATCTGTTTTGCTGGGGCGATAACCCCGCGCTCCGATGGGCAGTCAACAACACCAAGCGCGTCCGCAGCTCCAAGAGCATGGGCGTGGACACCGGAAACTTTATCTACGCCAAAATTGAGGCCCGCAGCCGCAAGACAGACCCATGGATGGCCCTGGTGGCCAGCATGACCATTGAGGACAAGCTGGGCGACGGCATGCAGGCAGAGCTCCCGACTGTGGGGGCTTTTATTTTCTGAGAAAGGAGGTAGGAGATGGATAGAAAAATCTGGCAGGCCTGGGACGGCAGCAGCCCTTTTTATGCCTCGCAAGCGTATCCGCGGGGCGTGCTCCAGGATGCAGGCTCCCAACTATTCACGTCCAAGGCCATACCCCTGGTAGGGTGCTCTGAGCTGTACATGGCGGCGGAGGAAATCCGCATCCGAGAGCTGGCGTTCACCTGCGCCACCAACCTGATCGCCAACATCCTGGGCAACTGTGAGATGAAAACCTACGGCAGTGGACGGCCCATCAAGGGCGCCGAGTATTTCACCTGGAACGTATCGCCCAACCCATTCCAGACTTCCAGCGAGTTCTGGCATACGCTGGTGTGCAAGTTGTTCCGTCATAATGAAGCCCTGGTCATCCCGCTGAAACGCAGCGGCCGAAACCAGCTGCTGATTGCAGACAGCTGGGAGGCCAGCCAGTTTGATCCAAACCGGGACACGACGTATTCCGGGGTGGTGGTCAATGGCTACCAGTATGCCCGGACTTTTGGCGAGAGCGAAGTTCTCCACCTGAAGCTCCAGCATATGGACACCGCTAAGGTGGTGGAGGCCATCAACCAGAGCTACTACAAGCTGTTTGAGGCGGCTTCCAAGTCGTTTAAAACGGGCTCTGGTGTCCACCTGAAAGTCCATGTGAGCCGGACCGAATCGGGGGACCCGAAATTTAAAGAAACCCTGGCCAAGATCATGGAGGACCAGGTCAAGCCCTGGATCAACTCCGACCGCAGTGTCTTGCCCGAGTTCGACGGATACAACTACGAGAATTTGTGGCCGGACAACGGCAGTCAGACTTCCCGCGACATCCGGGAATTGGTGAACGACGTGTTCGACTTCACCTTCTCGGCGTTCTGCATCCCGTCGGCCCTGATCCACGGCACCGCCACCAACATGGCGGAGGTAGTCACCCAGATGATGACCTTCTGTATCGACCCTCTGGCGGCCATGATCAGCGAAGAAGCTACCCGCAAGCGCTACACCTTCCGCGATTGGCGGCGGGGCGACTTCCTCCAGCTGGACACCAGCACGGTCCAGCATTTTGACATCTTCGCCAACGCCAACAACATCGAGAAGCTGGTGGGCAGCGGCGCCTTCTCGATCAACGAGATTCTGGCCGCCGCCGGCCGGTCTGAGCTGGACGAGGATTGGGCCCGGATGCACTGGCTGACCCTGAACATCAGCAACATCGAGCAGGCCGCGAGGGCGGCTGAAAACGAAACTCAGTAGAAAGGAGAAAACCATGGACAAAAACACCCCCTATTTTTCCATGCAGGTGAACGACCAGCGGGCCGATATTTACATTTTCGGCGACATCGTGGACGACCAGTGGTACTCTTCGGAGACCAGCGCTTACAGCCTGGTGAGGCAACTCCAGATCATGGACCCGGCGGTGCGGGAAATCAACCTGCATATTGACTCCTACGGCGGCAGCGTGGCTGCTGGCTGGGGTATTTACAACGCCCTGCGCAACCGGCAGGACGTGACCATCCGCACCTTTGCCGACGGTTTTGTGGCGTCGGCAGCCATTTACCCGTTTCTTGCCGGTTCGGAGCGCATCGCCAGCAGCACCTCGGCCTTTTACTTTCACCCCGCCAGCATGGAGGCCAGCGGCTATGCTGAGGACCTGCGCAAGGCGGCAGACGAGGCCGAGTCCATCACCAAAATCGGGCTCAATGCCTTTGTGGACGTTGCCGGCATCAGTCTGGAACGTGCCCAGCAGCTGATCGACTCGAAAACCTGGTACAGCCCGGCGCAGATCCTCGATCTGGGCATTGCCACCTCTGTGAGTGGCCGCAGCCAGAGGCTCGGCACGCAGCAGAGTGTCCGGGAAATGGTGGTCAAGCAGCTGCTCGGCATCAACCCGCCCCCTGTGTTCCGGGAGGCAACACCTCCGCCTGCTGCCCAGCAGACACCGTCTCCCCCCAAAACCGAGCATCCCAGCCTGATGCAGATGCTCGCATCCATCACCACGAAAGCCTGATTCTGTCGGGCTTTTGCTTTTTTTCAGAAAGGAGATCAACCATGTCCAACCCCATGTCGCACAACCCTGACCTGAACGAGACCGGCCAGGAGATTCAGCAGCGGATTGCTGACGCTCTGAAAAACAACGATGCAGCCAAGTTTGCCCAGGCGTTCAACGAGAACCTGGACTTCAAGGCTCAGATCCTGAAAGAGGAGTTTGACGCCAAGATCGCAGGCATCCAGCAGAGCATGGACAACAGCACCCTCAATACGCGCGGCGTCCGCCAGCTGACCAGCAAGGAGCGCACCTACTGGCAGAAGATCATCGATGCTATGAAGTCCAACAGCCCCAAGCAGGCCCTGGCCAACATCGACGACGTGCTGCCCGAGACCGTCATCGACTCGGTTTTTGAGGATCTGCGCATTTCCCACCCGCTGCTGGACGTCATCAACTTCCAGCCCACCACCGCCACCACCACCTTCCTGACCAATGCCAACGGCATCAATATGGCCGCCTGGGGCCCTCTGTGCGACGAGATCGTCAAGGAGATAGTCTCCGGCTTTAAGTCGGTGCAGACCGGTCTGTTCAAGCTGTCGGCCTTTATCCCCATCTGCCAGGATATGCTGCAGCTGGGCCCCGAGTGGCTGGATCGTTACATCCGCGAGATTCTGGGCGACGCGCTGTACAACGGCCTTGAGAATGGCATCATCAACGGCGACGGCAACAACCAGCCCATCGGCATGATCCGCCAGGTGGGCGACGATGTCACGGTCGTGGGCAATGCCTATCCCTCCAAGTCTCCCGTCGCCGTCAGCGACCTGGGCGTCCAGTCTGTGGCCAATCTGATGTCCCTGCTGGCCGTCAACCCCATGGGCAAGCCCCGCCGGGTGGACGACCTGATCCTGGTGGTAAATCCCCAGGATTACTACCGCCGGGTGATGCCTGCCACCACCATCATGGCGCCTGACGGCACCTACCGCAATGACGTACTCCCTTATCCTGTGCAGGTGATCCAGAGCCCCTTTGTGGCTCTTGGCACGGCTGTGTTCGGCATTGCCTCCCGGTATTTTGCGGCCATCGCCACCGGCTCCAGCATGGCGGGCCGGATTGAGTATGACGACTCCTACCGCTTCCTGGAGGACGAGCGCGTCTACAAGATCAAGCTGCTGGCTAACGGCTTCCCGATGGACAACAACGCTTTCCTGCTGCTTGACATCAGCGGGATGAACCCCTTGGTCTTCAAGACCCAGACCGTGGCCGCCCCCGCAGCCTCCACCAATGCCAACTTGGCGTCGCTGTCCATCTCTGGCGGCAAGCTGAGCCCCGCCTTTGCGGCTGAGACTGACACCTACACCATGAGCACCACCAAGACCAGCGGCACCATCACCGCTGTGCCTGCTGACAACAACGCCAGCGTCGTGATCCAGGCCAACATCAACTCTGCTGGCAACAAGGAAGTGGCCAACGGCAGCGCCGTCACCTGGCAGGCCGGCTCCTCCAGCAACGTCATCACCGTCACCGTGACCGCCGAGGATGGCTCTACCAACGAGACTTACACCGTGACGGTCACCCAGAACAACTCTTAACCTGGAGGCGGGACCATGGACTGCACTCAGCTCCAGGCGTTCCTGCTGCCGGCAGTAAAAAACTACATCAATATCACCTGGGATGACCCGGCCACCGACTCCAAAGTCTGGGAGATGACCCTCTCCGGCATGGCCTACATCAACGACAAGGCTGGCCAGGACTGCGATTTTCTCACCCCAGGCCGGGCGCGCACCCTGCTGCTGGATTATGTCCGATATATGCGGGACGATGCCCTGGATATTTTCGAGGCCAACTATCTCCATCTAATCCTGGATCTCCAGAACTTCATGGCGGTGCAACAGTATGAGCAGAGTCAAACAGCCAACGCGACCGAATAACGAGATCACTCAGCAGTTCAACGACGGCGTGGTACGGATCTACACCCTGACCGACTCCAACACCAACGGCCTGCAGCCGGTGCCCACCGGAACTCTGCGCCTGACCCTGCGCTATGAAGAACAGCGCCTGGGCATCAACCGCCTTTACCTGGCCAAACAGGCCCAGGTGGAGATCGAGCGGGTGATCCGGGTGCCGCGGCTGCCCATCAGCAACCAGGACGGCGCCGTCACAGAGGACGGCACCCAGTACGGGATCGAATCTGTCCAGTCTGTGGACGGCGTTTATCCGCCGTCCCTCGATGTGGCGCTCAAACGTATCACCCAGAACTTCAACGTGGAAGGAGGCATTCCGCCTTGACCTGGTATGAGCACGTCATTTCAGCCATCCAGACCGTTACCGACCAGGTGAGCCACGGGGGCCGGATGAAATCCACCCGGTATTTTGTCTGGCAGGAGGACGGGAGAAACGATTTTGAGGCCGACAACGTCCACGCCGAGAAAGCCTGGACCGGCAGCACCGATCTTTTCTCCAAAATCGAGCTTGATCCGTGGGCGGATCGGTACGAAACCGCCCTGGATGCGGACCCCTGCCTCACCTGGGAGCTTTCGAGCTGCGATTTTGACCCGGATACGGGGTTTTGGCACTGGGTTTGGGACTGGGAGGCAGTAGGCGATGGCCAAAGTGACAGCCAACGGGGCTGAAATCTACCTCAAACAACTCCAAAAACTGGGCGCCGACACCGACGCCATGTGCAAGGTGGCCGTTTATGAGGGCGCCGGCGTGGTGGCGGACGCTGTGCGGGCGGAAATCCAGCAGATTCCCGACCAAAACAAGCCCCCCACTGCCGCCGAGGGAGGCATTTATACCGGCCTCTACGCTGACCAGAAAAAAGGCCTCGAAGAAGGCCTCGGCGTCACCCCCATCACCCAGCAGGACGGCGTCTGGAGCGCCCGTGTGGGCTTTGATGGCTACAATGAGCGCAAAACCCACAAATATCCAAACGGCCAGCCCAACCAGATGATCGCCGCCGCCACAGAGCGCGGCACTGCCTACCGGATCAAGACCCCATTCATCAAAAAGGCTGTCCAAAAGTGCCGCTCTCAGGCCGAAAAAGCCATGGAAAACGCCCTGGACAGCGAAATCCAAAAAATTATCAACAAGTGAACAGCGCCCGGTGAAAAACCCGGGCGCTTTTTTTGAAAGGAGAAACCCTATGGTAACCACTGGCTTTCGGAATATTTACGTTGCAACCTACTCCAACACCGGTCAGAAAGTCACCTATACCGGCCTGGCCAAGCTGGCCCGGGCACGCTCTTTCACCCTGAGCGTGGACGCCAGCGACGACAACAACTACTACGCTGACGACGCCCTGGCCGAAACCGAGAGCGGCGCCAATTTCACCAGCGGCACCCTGGAGCTCACGGTGGACGGTCTGAGCGGCGAAGAGGAGGCTCTGCTGTTTGGCCTGCCGGACGAGCAGACGGTACAGGTCAATGAATCCCCGATTCCTGTCTTGAACTATGGCGACGGCATGAATCCTCCCTTTGTGGGGGTGGCCGGCATTGTGCGGAAACAGCTGAACGGCGTCGTTAGTTACCGACCAATCGTGCTGCCCAAGTGTCAGTTTGTGCTGAGCGATGACTCTGCCAACACCGCCGAGGAGACCATCGAGTGGCAGGACCAGACTCTCAATGCCAACGTGATGCGGGACGACACGGCCAACCGCAACTGGAAGATCATGCCCAAAGACCCTTGCACCACCCTGCAGGCAGCCATCGACTTCATCACCGCCGTCCTGGGCGGTGCCGCTGCCGCTGCTGCCTCCACTCTGTCTGAGGAACCCGTGGTCGAGCCCACCGAAACTGTCGCGTCCGTGTAAGGAGGGACTTCCATGAACATCAACGATCGGATCACCTACATCAACATTATGGGCCATGAGTGCCCCCTCTGCCTGACTGTGCGCGCGACCAAAGTTTTCCGTAACGCTTTTGGGATCAGTATCAAAAATATTGACCAGCTGCTGGAAATCGCTGACGACGGCGAAAACGTGGACGTGGTTATGGAAAATCTGGTGCGGATTCTTCAGATTCTTCTGTATGGCGGCCGGGACGCCGTTCAGTGCTGGTACAAAACGGCAGGCGAAAAAGCGCCCCAGCTTCCCGATTTTTCGACCGAAGATCTTCTGAATATCTACACCATGGGCGATATCGCCGAGCTGACCCAGAAGATCATGGCCGCCATCTCCGCTTCTTACCGGCAGGAGATTGAGTCCAAGCCGGTAAAAAACGCAGGCGAGGCGGTCAGCGACAGCAAAGCATCTGCCTGACCGCCCCATGGTTTTTGTTTTTCGGCCTGCGGATCGGCCTGAGCCGACATGAGGTGATGTGCACCCCGGTGGGCGAGATGCTGGATTATCTCGCCTGCCGGGCCATCGCCGCCGGCGAGGCTGAGCAGGTCGTTTATTGCGAGGTGGACGACCTCGCCCAAATCAGATGAGGAGGTGAGCGCCACGGCAACCAACATCGGTCCCAAAATCTCGGTAGAGGGCGAGGCCGAATACCGCCGGCAGATGAACCAAATCATCGCCCAGCAGAAAGCCCTCGTCGCCGAGCTGAAAGCTACCACCAGCGGCTTTGCAGCAGACGCCACCGCCCAGGAAAAGGCACGGGCCAGCGGCGCCGTGCTGCAAAAGGAAATCAGCAACCTTTCCCAGGCTCTCAAAGAGCAGCAGGGCATGCTGGACAAGGCCGTCGCCAAGTACGGCGAAAACTCCAAGCAGGCTTTGTCTTACAAGGCCGCAGTTTATAACACCACAGCCCAGATCAATGACCTGAAGAAGGAACTGGGCAGCGCCGGCAATGCCCTGGACGACACTGCAGACGCCATGGACAACGCCGGCCAGTCCAGCATCAAGTTTGGCGATCTCATCAAGGCCAACGTCATCGCGGATTTTGTGGTGGACGGTATCAAGCAGGTGGCGTCTGCTGCCAAGGACCTGGCTTCCAGCTTTGTCCAGGCTGCCGCCGACGTCCGGGCAGAAAAAGCCCAGTTTTCCCAGACTTTCGGCGACCTGGCAGGCGAGGCCACCACGGCCATCCAGAACGTGGCCACCACGGCCAACACGCTGCCCACCCTGCTGCAGCCAGCGGCCACGTCTATTTATGCCTTTGCCCGCTCTTCCGGCGCCACCACCGCCGAGGCCATGGACCTGATGAGTCAGTCCATGCAGGTGGCGGTGGACTCGGCGGCCTATTATGACCGGACGCTGAGTGAGACCACCGAGACCCTGCAGAGTTTTTTGAAGGGCAACTATGAGAACGACGCCGCCCTGGGCGTCAGCGCCACCGAGACCACCCGAAACGCCGAGGCCATGAAGCTGTTTGGCAAGGAGTTCAACGACCTGAGCGAGATCCAGAAGCAGCAGACCCTGCTGCAAATGGTCGTCGATGCCCAGGAGCTGTCCGGTGCCATGGGCCAGGCGGCCCGCGAGGCTGACGGCTGGGCCAACGTCCAGGGCAACCTGGACGAGGCCTGGCGGCAGTTCTCTGCCACCCAGGGCCAGGCCATGCTGGACGCGCTGATCCCGGTCATCCAGGAGGTCACAAACCTTCTGGTGGGGCTGACAGACGGCTCTTTGACCGCCGGAGAGGCCTTACAGCAGGCGTTTGGGTTTATCGCCGAGCAGGCCGCCGGGCTTGTGAGCCAGCTCCCGGCAGCGCTGGGAAATCTGGCCAGCCTCGGAGGATCTCTAGCGGCGAGCATTGTAGGAGAGCTTCCGTCTGCGCTGCAAATGATCGGCAGCATCGGCAGCTCGATTGCATCCGGCCTCAGCGCCGCGCTGCCGCAGATCCAGACGGCTGCCGCCGGTCTGGTGGACTCCCTGAAACAGGGCATCGAGGCGAACTTTCCCCAGCTATTGGACAGCGGCCTCCAGGCTCTCACCAGCTTCACGGCGGGCCTTCGGGAAAATATCGGGCAGATTGTGGACCAGGGATTGTCTCTGGTCCTTTCTCTTGCCCAGGGCATCGCGGACGGACTGCCATCTTTGATCGAGCAGGTGCCACAGATTGTCTCCAATATCGCAGGGATCATCAATGACAACGCACCCAAGCTGCTAAGTGCAGGTGTGCAGATTATTGTGACTTTAGGGCAAGGTTTAATCCAGGCTGTTCCTACTCTGTTGGAAAATATCCCGCAGATTGTCCAGGCTGTCTATGATGTCTGGAAGGCAATGAACTGGGTGCAGCTTGGCACCAATGTGATCGACGGAATCATAAATGGAGTAAAATCCCTGGCCTCGGGAGTTGGCCCCAGTATTCAATCTCTCGGGAATAAAATTATCGACGTTTTCAAAAGCACAGACTGGAAGCAGCTTGGATCAAATGTTGTAAATGGGATCATCAACGGCGTGAAATCTCTTGCATCAAAGGCTATTCCGGCCATCAAAAATCTCGGCAGCTCCATTATCGATGCTTTTAAAAACATCGACTGGCGTCAGTTGGGAAACGCAGTCATTACAGGCATCATCAACGTCATCGCAACAGCCTTTAGTTTTGGATCTGGCGTTATCCAGGCCGTGATTGGGCTGGCGGGAAGCATTGTCGATGCCTTTTTGAGCACCGACTGGCTGCAGCTGGGCCGGCAAATTGTTCAGGGCCTTATAGATGGCATCAAAGGTCTGGCATCCGGTGCAGTGGACGCCATTTTGGGCGTGGGTGACGGAATTGTCGCAGGACTGAAAAACGTCCTCGGCATCCACTCCCCGTCCCGTGTATTTAAAGGCATCGGCGAAAATCTGATGCAGGGCCTTGCCATCGGTATGAAGGACAGCTCGGGCGAGGTCATGGAGACGGTGGATGATATCGCCTCTGAGCTGGAAACCCGGTTTTCCGCCATCCAGGACACCCTGTCCAACCAGCAGAGCATTGCACAGCAGAGCTTTGACAACTGGCTGAGTACCGACGGCCAGGACGCCAGCAGCGCCGAAGTGGCCGCCCGACAGATTGAGTCTCTGACCCAGCAGCTCAGCGCCCAGCAGAGTGTCCTGCAGGCAGCCGAGCAGGCCTATACCAAAATTGTAGAGCTCTACGGCGCCGGCAGCGCCGAGGCCCTGAAATACCAGAAAACCCTGCTGGAGCAGGCCGGAGCCTTTGAGGATCTGCAGGACCAAATCGACCAGGTAAAACTGGACGAGATCACCGCCGGTTATGATGATCTCAAAGAGTCGATGGACGCCGCCACCAGCCGGGCCAAGCTGGACTTTGACATCTGGCAATCGGAGTATGCCGACACGGCGACTGAGTCTGAAACACTCCAGCGGCAGCTGGAATATCAAAACGCTGAGCTGGAAAACCAGGCTCAGGTGGTGGAGCAGGCCAAGGCCACCTATCAGCAGCTCTGCGACACCTATGGCGCCACCAGCGACGAGGCCCAGAGCTACATTGAGACCCTGGACAAGGAGATCACCACTTACGCCGACCTCAAAGACGGCGTAAAGGAGACCACCGAGGCCCTGGAAGAGTCCCAGGACAAGCTGCAGCAGCTGGTCGATGAAGCGGACAGCTTTTTCGACAGCGCCAAGAGTTTCACGAGCAGCATTTCCTCCCTGGGCGACAGCATCTCCGACCTTTTCGATAACCTGAAAAACAACCCGTTCAGTGACGGATCGGAAGCGGGCAGCTTCTTCGAGTGGGCGGGCGACGTAGTGGACAATCTGCTGGACATTGGCAGCGGATTTGCAAGCCTCATTACGACCACAAAAGATTTCGGCGCCGCCTTGCAGGGGCTCCCCGCCATCGGGAACCTGCTCGGCGGCATTCTGGGCGGGGCCGATGGCGGCATTTTGGGCGTGATCGGTTCCCTGGGCACCAGCCTGGGAGGAATTGTTTCCACCATCACCGGTGCCGTCGGATCGATCGGAACAACTTTTGCGGGCATGGCCGGGACGGCCGGCACCGCACTCAGCTCCATTGGCGCAGCACTTGCCGGGCTGGCAGGTGGGCCGGTGGGAGTAGCGGTAGCAGCGGTGGCCGCCCTGGGCAGCGCCTTTGTGGTAGCAACCGCGGACGGGAATACTCTGGGCGAAAAGATCTCGAATGTATTCGAGGGGATTCGCACCACGATTACCAATGTAGTGTCAAGTGCCTTTAACTGGGGCAGAGACATGATCCAAGGCTTTATTGACGGCGTATCGTCCCTGGCTGGAACGCTTTTAAACGGGATCAAAGGCCTTGCAAAAGGGATTGCATCTTTCCTGCATTTCTCGCGGCCTGACCAGGGCCCTCTGCGGGAGTACGAACAGTGGATGCCCGACATGATCCAGGGCATGGCCAAAGGCATCCGGGACAACACCTGGATGCTGCGGGATGCCGCCGCAGACGCCGCGCAGCTGATCAACGACCGGATGACGGTGCCGGTAAATATCGCCGCAGCTGCATCCGGCGCCCAGCCCGCGCCGCGGAATGTGAGCTTTAGTTTTGGCAACATCGTGGTCAACGGCAGCGGCGTCACCGACGTGGACGAGCTGGCTGACCGGGTGATCGACCGGTTGACCATGCAGGTGCAGCAAAAGGAGGCGGCTTATGGGCTGGTTTAAATTCGGCGGTCACGACTGCCGGGAGTTTGAGCTGCGCATCGAGCACTACCCCTCCATCCCGACACCGGAACGCCAGACCGAAGCCTTCCCGGTGCCCGGCCGAAACGGCACCCTCTACTATGACAAGGGCAACTTTGCCAATGTGACGGTGTCCTATGAGTGCTGGTTCCGGGCCTATGACCGGCAGCGGATTGTCCCCCAGCTGGGGCAGAAGATCAATGCCTGGCTCCTGGGAGCTGGCACCCAGTACCAGCCCCTGCAGGACTCCTACAACCCCACTTTCCTGCGGATGGCCCGCGCTCCCCAGGGCGCCGGGGCTATCGTAAACAGATTCATGTTGCATGGCCGCTGCACTATTGACTTTGATTGCAAGCCGCAGATGTACCTGATCGACGGCCTGCGCCAGAGGCCGGTAGACAGCGGCGCAATCCTGATCAACCGGTATCCGTTCCCAGCTTTGCCCCTGATCCAGGTGACAGGCACCGGCACCGGGACGCTGACGGTGGGGCAGGTGGAGGTACAGCTCTCGGGGATGGTGGAAACCAAGCCTGTAGTGATCGACTGCGAACGCCAAAACACCAACGACCCACAGGACATTCTGTCGAGCAGCAACATGGAGTGGCCCTCGCTGCCCGAAGGACAGACCCAAATCAGCTGGACCGGTGGCATCACAGCCGTCAGCATTGCCCCGAGGTGGTGGACAGTATGACTTTTCCAAGACTTTTTGGCTCCACGCCCCAAAGCATGGAGACCTATAACAACTCTCTGGGCATGGGCACCCTGATCGACGCCACCTCCTGCAAGGTCACGGCAGAGCTGGACGGCATGTATGAGCTCCAAATCACCTACCCGATGATCGGCGAGCACTTTGCAGACCTGCAGGCCGGCAACGTCATTGTAGCGAAACCTTATCGGGACGCTCCCGGCGTTCAGCCGTTTACCATCTACAAGGAGTCGCGCCCCATGTCCGGGCAGGTGACCTTCTATGCCCAGCACATCGGGTACAAGGCCCTGGGGGTACCCATTCGGCCCATCAACGCCCAGAGCGCCCAGGAGGCTGTGTCCGCCATCACGGCGGCGGCCGTGATTGACCAGCCGTTTGACATCTCCACCGATGTGGACAGCACCGTCCCGTTTCTGACGGGCAAGCCAACCGCTCTGCAGTCCATCCTGCTGGGCACGTCGAGCAGCCTGGTCACTACCTATGGAGCGGATGTGTCGCGGGATGGGTACACCATCCGGCTCCTGCAGCACCTGGGCGCCGACCGTGGTGCCCGAATCGTCTACGGGCGCAACCTGATGGACCTGACCCAGGACAAAAACATATCAAACGTTTATGACGCAGTCTATCCGTTTTACTCCAAAGTCCAGGACGACGGTACGGTGCAGCTGGTGGAGATCGACTCCACCCTGATCCTACTGACGGCTGCCAGCAACGTGGCGGCCCAGAACGTCTACATCCTGGACTTGTCCAGTAATTTTGATGAGCCTCCCACCCCAGCCGATCTGCTGGCGGAAGCGCAGGACTATGTGGACAAAAACAGATCCAGCCTGACGGTGCCGGAGCTTAATCTCTCGCTGAAATATGTGGACCTGTCCCGCACCCAGGAATACGCTGACATGCAAAAACTGGATCACATCGAGCTGGGCGATACCGTCACGGTGCAGTACCCGGAACTGGGGGTCAATGTCACAGCCAGGGCGACAAAGCTGGTATATGATGTGCTGCTGGGGGCTTATGAGAGCATCGGCGTGGGCGAGGTCAAGCCCACTGTGGCCGACACCATTGCCCAAAGCCAGGCTGCGTCTACTGGCTCCGGGCAGCAAATCCAGGTCCTTACCATCAAGACCAACCAGGCCACCCAGGCCGCGGGAAACGCCGCCAAGACTGCTACCGACTACATCACCGATGCCCGAGGGCAGGTGGCTTTTGGCAAGGCCGGGCTGGCGGCCGCTGTGTCCATGGGAGCCGACGGCCTGACCTTCACCGGCGTCAAAAACCAGACCGTCCTATGGCAAAACAGCAACCCCTCCAGAATGGCCGCCGGTACCCGCATCAATGTCGATTTGTCAGGGTATAACGTCATCACCATCGGGTGGATTGACAATCTGGGCGGGATCTACACCAACAAAGTGACGGGCGCAACGGTACAGTATCAGCCGGCGACAATCAACGGTCTGGAGCAACGCGGGTTTTATGTTTGGGATTCGGTCCGCATCCGCACCTTTACCCCCGACGCCGCAGGCATCACGTTCGGGGCGGGCGGCTGGCTGACCTCCACCCAGCAAAATGGGATTCCCGTGGGGGACCCCCTCCACGAAAACGCCGCCTGCTGTATCCCATTTGTCATCTATGGATTTATGTAAAGGAGTGACAGCATGACCAACACCCAAGTGGTCGATATCGACCTGGTGAATCCGGGCTATCAGGCCACGATTTTTGCAGTGGTGGGCGATATTTACAGCCGATTTGTAGAGATGCACCTGTACGCCGCAGGGCAGCCTTACACACCGCCCGAGGGTGTCCAGTGCGTGATTGGCTGGCGCCGGGGCCTGTATCGCGGCAGCTACTCCCAGATTATGGCTGAGCAGGATACCGCCCCCGAAACCCACCAGGCATGGCAGCTCCAGGATAACATCCTCACCATCGAGCTCAACTGGGAGATCACCTCTAAGTCCGGCCCGGTGGCGGTCAATGTGGCCCTGGTGGGGCTGGACGGCAGCCGTCTCCACACCTGGGAGCTGCAATGCCAGGTGCAGCCGGGCGCTGTAGCCGATGCCGAAGACCCAACGCTTCCAAATGAGTCGGCCTCGGCCGCTGCCGACCGGGCTGAAGCTGCGGCAGAAAAGGCCCAGGCCGCCGCCGAAGAGGCCCAGAAGGTTGTCTCTGAGTCCGGCGCCGTGATCACGGTCAATGGGCAGGGCGGAAACGTAGAGCTTGACGCTGCCGACGTGGGAGCCGTAGCTCTGCCCGACAACGCCGTCCAGGCGCAGCCTGGCATGATCCTCTCTATCACCGGCGTGGACCCTGACGGCAATATCACGACCGAGGCCGCCCCCATTCCCCTGGGTGTTGGCTTTTATGAGATTCCACAGGATACCATCCTCCCGCCCTATCAGCGGCAGGAGGGTGCCCTGTATGGCAAAGTCCTCACCGACTTTACCCAGGTCACGCAGCTGGAATGGGGTGCCGGAGCGTGAGCGAGATTGTGGGGGAGGAAATCAAACCCCGCCGGAAGATTTCGGCAAACCGCACAGTCTCGGCCAAGCGAAAGCTGAAACAGCTAAAGCAATCCGCAAAGCAGTGAAAGGAGCTGAAGTAAACGGTGGCAAGCGCAAAACTTTCCACAAAGGCCGTTGGCAGCATCATCAAGCTGAACCTGAACAGCACTCCCTGGGACATCCGCATTCTGCACCAGGGGAATCCCAACCCCGCTCTCTATGACGGCAGCTGCGATGGCACATGGGTTTGTCTGGAGAAGATTTATTCCACACGGGCGTGGGATCGCAACAACAACGACCTGAAAAATTCTGACATCATGGCGTGGCTGAACGGGGATTTCCTCAATATGTTCGACCCCGATATCCGCGCCGCGATCAAACAGGTAAAGATTCCCTACGTCAACGGCCCCGGCAGTTCGGCGGTGGCGTCCGGTGCCAACGGACTGAGCTGTAAAATCTTCCTGCTGTCCGACTATGAGCTGGGCTGGACCAAGAGCGACAACTCTTATTTCCCGCAGGTCGGCGCGAAGCTGGATTACTTCACCGCCGGAACCGGCTCGGCAGCCAACAAGAAACGTATTGCAAAGTACAACGGTTCGGCCACCAGCTGGTGGACCCGCTCGCCGAAAAGGAGCAGCGTCTACTACGTCTGGTGCGTCTACTCGGACGGCAACTACAACGGCTGGAGCTGCGACGACACCAGCGGCGTGCGCCCCGCTTTTGTACTTTCTTCTACACTCTCGGTCTCTGACGATGGTACGGTCTCGACCAACGAGCCCCCCACGGCCCCCGGCTCCATTGAAGTCACCGGCATCGTGGGCGGCGGCAGCGCCACCATCACCCTGACGGCCGCCACCGACCCCGACGGCACCGTTGCCTCCTATGTGTATGAGCGGTCCGTGGACGGCGGCCAGTTTGTCCGGTTTGCCAACGTCAACAGCCTGACCACCACTGACAGCGTGCAGAATGGATGGGGCACCGTGGCCTACCGGGCGGCGGCGGTGGACAACTACGGGAGTCAGGGCCCCTACATCACCAGCGAGACTTTCACAGTCAACAGCAGATGGATCTTGATTGGAGGCCCCATCTCCAACCTGGGCGTCCAGGCAGGGCTTTTTATCCTGCCCATCAATATCGGCGTATCGGGCAACACCGGCGTCACCGGGATCAACCTGCAAGTCCTGCAGGACGGCGTCCAGGTCTACAACGATACTGTCAATCAGGGCGATGTGATCAGCATCCCGGTGGACACACGAGCCATGGCAAGCGGTCAGCACGAGATCCAAGCCATCGCGGAAAAGGAAGATTACCTCTCCGCAAATGTGGCCTGGTATTTTGTGGTGCCGTCCATGGGTTTGCCGGACGGAGGCCGCTCTGAGCAGCTGCAAAACGCTGACGGGCAACCTATTTTCCCCGTCACCACCACCCGCGATGTCATTGGTCCCAACGGCGAGAGCGCCCAGACTCAGATCGACAAGATCAACCGCAGTCGCCAGGGCATCACGGGGCATCTGGCCTTTGTGGACGCAGTCATGGGGCCAAACGCCAGCTATGTGCTGGCACGGGCCGCGGCCACCACCTACGCCTACCAGTATTTTGCTCCCGCCTCTGCAGAGGCGACCGGCGCGGCTCTGGTGAGCGTATACCCGGGGTATAACGGCGCTGTGGGCGACCTGCTGACTGCCGTGGCGGATACGCTGACCTTTAACATCCCGGCAAATGGCCTGCTGAGCATCTATCAGTACAACCTGGATGCCACAGACCCGCCGAACACTGACCCCACCGCCAACTTTGTGACTCTGGATCAGCCTCATGTGGTGACGGCTGCCACAAACACCGGCAACACGGCTGACGGTCTCGAAGACGCGCTCACGGCTATGATGCGTGCTTTCCCGTCCCGGAACTATTACACCTTGAACGACGCCATGGACCCCGATGCGACTTATTATGTGGTGTCCCAGGCCGTCATCGGACCCGACACTGCCAGCGCCACCGTGGCCTATGTGTCCAGCGCCAACCCCACTACCTGGTACCAGGGCGTGCAGATCACCCTGATGAATACCAGCAACATCCCGGCACTGTTTGACTACATCTCCAGCCCGCTGGTGTCCGCTGCCACCACCGACAATCCTGTGGTGGCCGGAGTCAACCTCAACGCTACGCTGGCAACTATGATCAAGGCGCAGCCCATCTATCTGCGTTATCAGCTGGAGAGCTCCACCGGTGTCCTGTACTATGTGTGCAGCCCCACCGCCATCACGCCCGAAACCGTGTCGGCCATCAATGTGCTGTATTGTACGGCATCCGGCACCTACTACAACGGCGAGACACTAACGCTGGCCCCGCCCACTGATCCCACCCCGGAGGTGACAGAGTAAATGTTTGTGCTGAAAAACGCCCCCAGCCCTGCGGGGCAGTATCCCGCCATCCTGCACACCACCAGCGCCACCGTCCCGGAGGGCTCTGTCTGGTGGCCGGACAGCCTGGAACAGGAAACCTTTTTGCAGTATGAGGGGTTTGTGATTCTGGAGGTCCAGCGTAATACAGTGGCCAGCTACCAGCCCAACGAGGCCGCCTATGAGGCCTGGAAGGCAGCGCAGCCCACACCGAAACCCACCGCTGAAGAAGTTCTGGAAACGCTTTTTGGGGTGACAGAATGAGTGCAGATATCCTTTTGAAGGCCGAGCAGGTTCTCCGCGCCCTGCGAATCTTTGCCAGTACGCTGACGGACGCTCAGGCGCTCGAGGTCGCGTCCATTTATCCCGAATGGACCACCGGCGCCGCCTACGCTGTGGGGGACATTGTGTCCTACGGCACCAACCCTGTGGGCGACCCCCAGTTGTACAAGGTAGTGCAGGCCCATACCTCGCAGGCGGACTGGACGCCTGACGCTACCGCCTCTCTGTATGATGCCTTTGGCCTGGACGATTCCGGGTATGTTGTCTGGGCCCAGCCATCTGGAGCCCATGACGCATACCAGAAGGGGGATATTGTCAACTACCATGGGACGCTGTATCAGTCTCTGATCGACGGCAACGTCTGGGCTCCCGATGTGTACCCGGCAGGGTGGGAGCTGTACGAGGCTCCGGCAGAGCCGGAACCCGGCCCCACTCCCGAGCCGGAGCCGAAACCCGAACCGACCACCTACCCTGAGTTTGTCCAGCCCGCCGGCGCCCACGATGCCTACAGTATCGGCGATATTGTGAGCTATAACGGCAAGCTTTACCGCTCCACCATTGATAACAACGTGTGGAGCCCGGATGCCTACCCGGCAGGTTGGGAGGAATACATTGAAACTGTCTGACCTGCTACCCATGGTGCCGCCGGCCCTGGTGGCGCTGATGAGCCTGGTGGAGGTGTCGCCCATCAAGGTGAATCCCTGGTCTGGCCTGGCCAAGTGGCTGGGGCGGGCCATCAACGGGGAAGTCCTCTCCACCGTCAAAACCATCCAGACGGCCCAGCAGGCCCAGGCGGATGCCCTGGCGGCCCACATCAAAGCCGACGACGAGCGCAACGCCGACGGCCTGCGGGAGCGCATCCTGCGCTTTAACACCGAGCTGCTGCGGGATGTGCGCCACACCCGGGAGGACTTCATCGAGATTTTGGCGGTGATTGACGCCTACGAGGCTTACTGCCGTACCCATCCCGACTATCGCAACAACCGGGCCGTGTTTGCTATCCAAAACATCAAGCGCGTTTATGCAGAGCGCCTGCAAAAGCGCGATTTTCTGGGGGAAATCCCCACGGAGGTATAAACGTGAAAGATATCATCGACGTCAGCCGCTACCAGGGCACCATTGACTGGCAGCAGGTCCGCCCCAATGTGGGCGGCGCCATGCTGAAAACCGTGTCCACCAACAGCCGCTATGGCGGCATCTACATTGACCAGCAGTTCGAGCGCAACTATGCCAAGTGCAAGCGGCTGGGCATCCCTGTGGGCGCCTACTATTACACCTACGCCCAGGACGCCGCCACCGTCCAGGCCGAGCTGGCCAAGCTCCACGAGGCACTGGCCGGCAAGACCTTCACCCTGCCCATCGCGGTGGATGTGGAGGACAACAAGCTGAAGCCCCTGAGCGCCGATGCCCTCACCGACCTGGTGATCGCCGCCGCGGATGCCATCGAGAGCTGGGGCCTGTATGCGATGGTGTACACCTACACCTATTACTCCAACACCGAGATCAACATGGACCGCCTGGCGGCCTATGATCTGTGGATCGCAGACCGGACTGGCAAGCGCCCCGCACGGAAGCATGGGATGTGGCAGTATACCAACAAGTACAAGATGCCCGGTGTGCCTGAACAGGGCGGACTGGTAGATATGTCCCACGCCTATAAGGACTACCCCAGCATTATTACCCGCGCTGGGCTGACCACCCTGCGGGGCTGAGAAAGGAGAACCCCATGAACGAAGCTCTGAACACCATTTTTACCGCAGTTCTCACCATTGCTGTGCCTGTTGTGTCCGGCCTGATCATCCAGGCGGTGCAGAAGGTCACCGACGCCATTGTGGCCAAAACCCAGAGCGAGACGGTGGCCCAGATTCTGGCCGAAATTTCGGAGGCGGTCGAGCGTGCCGTCTACAGCACCAGCCAGACCTATGTGGACAGCCTGAAAGCCAGCGGCGAGTTCACCGAAGCCGCCCAGCGGCTGGCCCTCCAGAAGGCCCTGGACGCCTGTCTGAACTCCCTGAGCCAGTCGGCCAAGGATTACATCCAGTCCACCGCCGGCGACGTCAATAAGTACCTGACCACCCAGATTGAGGCCGAGGTTAAGGCTCAGAAGATCTGGACACCTACCGCCGCAATTGTAAAATAATCATCCGGCGCCCGGCTGCGCCTTCCTCCCGCAGCCTGACGATTTTCCCCGCCTCTGCATCCCGCAGGGGCGGGGATTTTTTATTGGATTTTTGCATTTTATGTATTGACAAAATACATATTTTATGTTATACTCTATACATAAAGAGACGGGAGGAACGCAAAATGTACAACAAACACAACATCATGAAGAATGCCTGGAACATTCGCCGCACCGCCGGCGTCAGCATGAGCATCGCGCTGCGGGCCGCCTGGGCTCTGGAAAAAGCCATGATGCAGGCCGACAAACTGGGCGAGGAATCCGGCTGGAACCACAAGACTGTTGTCAATGATTGGGCCAAAGGCGGCAAGAACCGTACCTATGTGGAGGCCCGCATCTACACCAACGCATGGAACTGCAAAAGCCGCATTTCTGTGGGCTATGTTGACAACCTGACCGGCACCTTTGTGGCCGCTTAAAATCAAAAGGAGGGAAAGGATCATGATCAAACTTGAAATGCTTATCAGCCCCACCATCCACGCCGCCGCTTTTGCTGCTGACGAAATCGAGGCAAAGCGCCTCTGTGACGAAATGCAAAACCTGTGGGATACCGGATGCAGTTTTGTTCGCGATAACGCTGCAGCCCTGATGCTTGCGCAGCTTTGCGGAGAGGGCAGGATGGCCGACAGCCAGGAGGAGCTTGACGCTGCGGTCAGCCAGCTGCAGACCCAGCTGGCTGCGCTGGCCATCCGCAAAACCATCGCCCAGATGGGCCGTGAGGAGTGCGTTGGATTGGTTCAGGCCCTGGATCACCTGGATCTGGGGGCCCGAGTTCAAGTCCTTGGAGAGGAGCTCCGGTCTTGTGAGATTCGGCACATCTGGAACAATCAGCACCCGAACGAGGCTCCGATCCTGCCCACCGCAGGACTGGCCCCTGAGATTTAAAGGAGGATCGATTATCATGACCAATCGCGAATATTTTGTAATGGGTTGGATTTTTGGCGCGATTACCCGCGCCGATGGCGGCAGCAACATCGGCGGCGATGTGACGCTGGCAGTTTTGCACCCGTTTGTTGCCCAGGCTCAGATCATCACTAAAGCCCAGCAAAAAGGCCTGTTGAGTGGAGAACTGGACCAGCAGATCATGGAAGCCATGGAAGAGATCACATCCATTCCTGACGAGTCGCCCGAGGTGGCGCCCACCATGGAGATGCAGGGTGCTTGGCAGATCGGCTATTTCCAGGGCCGGGGAGGCCTGCCGCTGGCTCGAGAATCCTTTGACATTGGAGCAGCCCGTAAGGCCAAGCGCATGACCCAGGCGCAGCTGGCCGAGCTGATGGGGGTGGATCAAGCCTTGGTGTCCCGGTGGGAGAGCGGCAAGGTTTCGCCCAATAAATCCAACCTGGAAAAGTTGAAAGAGATTTTGAAATGACAAAAGCCCCGCTTTTCGGCGGGGCTTTTTGTTTACGACACTTTTACGACATTTTGAATGCCACAATAGGCCATAAAAGGCTTTAAAAGGTCTTAAACGGCACGTCCAGCAAATAAAGAAAACCCGCATGATCACTCATATTTTGAGTGCCCATGCGGGTTTTTATTTTGGTCGGAGCAGCGGGATTTGAACCCACGGCCTCCTAGTCCCGAACCAGGCGCGCTACCAGCTGCGCTATGCCC
>CALWNO010000026.1 GCA_944382785.1 uncultured Gemmiger sp.
TATTTGCAGAAGTGAGCGTCACCTTTTTCCTCATTTTCTATCCCTAAAACGTTACCTTCACTTTTGCAATTTACCATAAAAAAGTGAATGCAAGAATCGTTGCAACGATCTTATTCATGGTTTCTCATCTCCTTTTGGTTCCTCTTGTGTTCATACGTACCATGCAGGGAGCTTCTTTACTTGCATTATAAAATCGCATTGCTGAAATGTCTAATACCTATCTTTTGCTATCAGTCATTCGTAAAAGGCATAGATCTTTCGGTGCATTTCCTTTTTGCCCGCACGAAAAAAGGAGCTGCTGCTCAACTTTTGTTTCACAGCAGCTCCTTTTTATAATGCCTGTGACAATTTTTTCAAAAAATCAAGTTCAATCGTTTTCTCCTCTCAAAAATGCAAAGGTACGGGACAAATTTCAAGCCGCACTTATCTTTTTATTCGGCATATTTTTCGGCGGACACGCGGTACATTGTATATGAATTTGCGGCAGGTGCCGCATCCAATACATAAGGGAGACGCTTGGATGAATGTATTGTTTGCAGGACCGTGGGATTTGGCGGGCAAAACCACGGCGGAATATTTTTTACGGGAAGGGCATGAGGTTTGCTGGCTGACGCAGGAAAGCAAACGCGCCTTATGGGACACCAAATTCAAAGGGACGGTATATCGGGGGCAGTTTACCGTTCAGCAGGTCCGGTCCTTTCTGCAAGCCCACCGCGTGAACGTGGTGATCGTTCTGACAGCAGGTTTACGGGAAGGCACTGACCTTTGCCCGGACGAGGCCCCCTCCCTGTTAGGAAACCTTCTTGCCGCTCTGCGGGAACACCCGATACATTCCTTTGTCTATCTTTCCTCGGTCGAACTGTTCTGGCAATCGCCTCTGACTCCACGGCAAGCCGCTCTGGCATCCGACGAATTGCGCTGCCAGGCCAGCCGGGATTATGATGGGTTGCCCCTGCTCATTGTACGGTTGGGGTATCTTTACGGACGAGCGGCACCGGAGGACATGGGCGTGACCGGAGCGGCTCTAGGGGCCATCCGCCGGCAGCATCCCATCCGGTGTGCCTACAGCCCGGAGGACTGTATCGACGTACTGACCGCCACCGATGCAGCGGCGGCCATCTACCGCATGGTTGTGCATGCTCTGACCGGCTGTTATCTGTTGGTTACAGGGCACCCCATCTCTCTGCAGACCTATTATCATTGTCTGGAACAGGCGGCGGGCCGCCCCGCCGTGATTGAATGGGCGGGAGAACGCCATACCATGGAGGCGTCCCGGTATTCCGCTGAGCCTATCAAAACCGCCACCGGCTGGATGCCCTTTACCCTGCTGGAAGAGGATGGCTGGCAATTGCTGCAAGATGCGGCAGACACCCCCCGTGACCAACCGCGGGCCACCTCCAGGCTCCGCCTTCCCCATCCCGCACTGCGCAGCACTGTGGAAATGCTGGCCCTGTTCGGCATCACCCTGCTGCTTCTGCGCTTTTCCAAGGATGTATCCGATCTCAAATATGTAGACATCCGGCTGATGTTTGTGGCCGTGATCGCCAGCGGCTACGGCAGCGGCATGGGGATGGCAGCCGTGGCGCTGGCCTGTATCTCCTATCTGTACAGCCTGGCAGCCTCCTATGTAGATATCAGCTATCTTCTTTACAGTGTGGATACCTGGGTACCCTTTGTGATTTACGCGGTCACCGGTTCGGTGCTGGGGTACCTGACCGGCCGCCGCCGGGACGAAGTGGAAGGGTTGCTCCGCAAAAACCGACTTCTGACCGACAAATTTGACCAACTGCAGGCCGTGCAGGGAGAAACCCTGGAAATCAAGACCCAACTGCAGCAGCGCATTGTGGCGGAGCGTCACAGTTTTGCCGATCTGTATCGCATTGTACAGGAACTGGACGCCCTGAACCCCCAACAGATTTTCCTGCACACGGTGGGCATTGTGGAAGATCTGCTGCAATGCAGCCATGTGGTGGTTTACCGCATGAAACCCGACGGCATCCGTGCGGAGTTGGCGGCCTGCTCAGATGCGATGCAGGATCGCGCCCCCACGGAGCCCAACGGGGAAAAATTGTCGGTTTTGTGCGAATTGCTGGCCCGGCGACCGGTGTTTGTCAATACGACACTGACCCCTGGCTTCCCCGATCTGGCCGCCGCCATCCGCTGCAATGACCGGCTGTACGGCATCGTGGCGGCCTATGAGCTGGACCCGGAGCGCTTCACCACCTATTATCAGGATCTGCTCAAGGTGGTGGTAGGGCTGATCGAACGGGATCTGATGCGGGCCCTGCATGCACCGCACCGGGAAGCCGCCTGTGCAGGGGAGGTGAACCTGTAATGCCCTGGTTTTTGCCGACAGTCAGTGGACTGTACTTTCTGTTTTGTCTTTTGTATGCCCGGGCCGTGGCCTGCCGGGCAGAAAGCCTGCAAAAAGGCCTGTTTTGTCTTGTCCTGTGCCTCGCTCTGCCGGGGGCAGGGCCGCTGCTGCTCTGGTTTTACGATTTCTGTACCCGCCACACAAAACCGGCAGACTATACCGAATTCTGCCACGGCGGGGAATTTTGTCCCGACGATCTGCACCAGCTTCAGAAGCCGGACCTTCCTGCCGAAACCGACCGTGTGCCCATGGAGGAAGCACTACTGGTATCTGACCTTACTTACCGCCGGGAGATGGTGATGAGGCTGCTGGATGCGCAAGATCCCCTGCTCTGCCTGCCGGCGCTGCGCCGGGCCCTGGCCAACGAGGACAGCGAGACTTCCCATTATGCCAGCGTAGCCATTATGGAACTGCGGCGCAAACTCCAGCAACAGCTGGACGAGGCTGAATCCCGATGGCGCCAGGGGCCCCGGGATACCGACGCCTGCGCCGCATGGGAGGAACTGCTCTACAAGGTCATACAGACGGATCTGTTTGACCGGGATGTTCGCCGTCGGCTGCTGCGCCGCCACACCGCTCTGACTGATCAGATGCTGCGCACCGCCCTGCCGCCCGAAACCTGTCTGCACCATCGAATCCGCATGGAGTTGCAGCAGGGACATTATTCCCAGGCCCAGCGGCTCTGTGCCCGGTATCTGGATATCTACCCCCACAGCGAGCAGGCGGTGCGGGACCAGATGGAGGTCTGTGTACAGGCCAAGAACGGGGCGGGCCTGCGCACTTTTTTATATAGTCTGCGTGACCGCCCGGTATTGCTTACGGCCTCTACCCTGGCCTGGGTCCGGGCATTCAGAAAAGAGGGACCCCAGTGAACAAAAATTGCAAAAACCTAATGGTCCTGCTCGGCCTGTGTGTAGCCTTTGCCGTGGTGATTCTTATCAGCAACAACGGCATGACCCTGCGAGGACTGACCATGCAGCCCGCGTCGGCCGCGGTGGCACTGCTGGACGAAGCAGACAGTGAACCCTTGCAGGTCACCGAAGCAACCAGCCCCCAAGCGCTGGTACTGTACAGCCCTCAGCGGCAGGATTCGGTGGAGTATGAGGAAAATGTCCGCATTGCCCTGAAACACCTGCGCATTGAAGCGGACACGCTGGAACTGGCGCGCACCCAAAGCGTCAGCTATACCGACTACGAAATGGTGATTCTGGCTTCGGCTTACTGGGAGGAGGAGCTGACCGATTCTGCCGCCCGGCTGATGAATTATGTGGAAAGCGGCGGCAAACTTCTGCTGGCTACCGTGCCGGAATCCATCGGGACCCAGTTTGATGCCAGTTACCGCCGCATGGGCATCGTGGATTTCGGAGATTATCTGAACTACAACTCCATCACCTTTGCCCAGGAGCTTCTGCCCGGTCTGACGGGGCGATCCTTCTCCGGCGAAACCTTCGCTGATGTGGCGTTATCGGTCACGCTGGAAAACAGTGCCCGGGTCTATGCCTGGGCCGAAGACGCCGAGGGCCGCCGCACGCCGCTGATCTGGTCCTATGACTGTGGGCAGGGACGGGTGACGGTGTTCAACTCCACTTCCGGCAGGGGGGACTTCTGGCGGGGGATTGTGGCGGGGTGCATCAACACCCTGTCCGACACGGTCATGTACCCGGTCATCAACGCCCTGTGCCTTTTCATCGACGATTTTCCCTCGCCCCAGTACGAGAGCGAAAGCGATGTGGTGCGGGAAGAGTACAACCGTTCAGCCCGGGAATTCTACCGTGATATCTGGTGGCCGGACATGCTGCAGATTGCCAACGCCTACGGGGATGTGTACACCGGCCTGTTTGTGGCGACCTACAACGCGGAGACCGACCCGGCCAGGCAGACCTACACCGAGTCTTCCACCGAGTTGTATTTCGGCAACAGCCTGCTGAAAAACGGCTATGAAATGGGTGCCCACGGCTACAACCACCAGCCGCTGACCCTGGCCGGGGGTACTCCCGACGAGCTGCACTATACTCCCTGGGCCTCCGTTCAGAACATGACGGCATCGCTGCAAACACTGCGTGACATCACAGCACAGCTGTTTCCGGCGGTGACCCTGCGCAGCTATGTGCCACCCTCCAACTACCTGAGCGATGAAGGCCGCCGGGCGGTGTTGGAAGCTCTGCCCGAAGTGGAAGTAATTTCGGGCATTTATACCGACGAGGAGGAGGAAGGCCAGGTGTATGTACAGGATTTCACTGTGGCGGAGGACGGCATTGCCGAGTTTCCGCGGGTGACTTCCGGCATGGCGCCGGATGATTATGAGCAGATGTCCGCCTTCAGTGCCCTGGGGCTTTACGGCGTGGTTTCTCACTTCATCCATCCCGATGACATTTTTGACGCCGAGCGCGGCGGCGGCAAAAGCTGGGAGGAGCTCTACCGCAGCTACTGTGCGTGGCTGGGTGATCTCCATGAGACCTTTCCCTGGCTGCGTGCGCTGTCGGCCACCGAAGCCGGGGACGCCCTGCGCATCTGTGACGCAGCGGTACCGCATCTTCTGTTTGAGGAAAACCAGATCACCGGCAGTGTGGAAAATCTGCTGGGGCCGGTGAGCTTTTATCTGAAAACTGACCGTACTCCCAGGGCGGCGGATGACGCCTGCACCATCCGCCGCATCAGTCCCGGGAACGGCGGCGGCTATTATCTGGTTACGGTACAGCGTCCCAATTTTACCATAAGGCTGGTGACCGCATGAAAATCTGTTTGATTGTGGAAGGATGTTACCCTTATGTGGTGGGCGGTGTTTCGGCCTGGGTGCAGATGCTGATCCGGCAGATGCCGGAACACCAGTTCGCCCTTGTGTCCATTGGGGCGCAAAGCAACCAGCGGGGTCAGTTTCGCTATGAGATTCCATCCAATGTGACCGAGCTGCGGGAATATTTTCTGGATGAACCCATCGGCTCCACCGATTTTTCCTCTCCTGCCCAACCACTGACACAGGCCCAGCGGCAGGCCCTGCTGGATCTGGTACAGGGCACCGCGCCGGACTGGGTCCCGTTGTTTGAACTGTTCGGCGGCGATCATCCCCGCCCGGTGCAGGATTTTCTGATGTCGGCGGATTTTCTTGCCCTTGTGCAGAGCCTGGCCGAAAGCTCCGGCCGTAACGTTCCCTTCAAAGATCTGTTCTGGACGCTGCGCTCCATGCTGCTGCCGGCGCTGGAACTGCTGCGCTGCCCGGTGCCTGAAGCCGATGTCTACCACACGGTGGCCACCGGGTACGCGGGATTGCTGGGGGCCAAATTCAGTTACTTTGCCCGCAAGCCCTTTCTTGTGACCGAGCACGGCATCTACACCCGGGAACGGGAGGAAGAAATCCTGAAAGCTGACTGGGTACCGGGGTACTTCAAGCCAACCTGGATCGGATATTTCCGGGCACTGAGCCAGGCGGCATACCGGCAGGCTTCCACCATCGTCTCTCTGTTCCGGGGCGCTCGGGAATTGCAGATTAGCCTGGGGGCCGACGAGCAGAAATGCCGGGTCATTCCCAACGGTATTGATATCAGCCGTTTTGCGGCCATTCCGCCCTTGGACCCGGCACCCCATCCGCTGCATATCGGAGCGGTGCTGCGCATCGTTCCCATTAAAGACGTAAAAACCATGATCTACAGTTTTCACCGCATCAAATCGGCGCGCCCTGATGCCACCCTGGATCTTATCGGCCCCTATGACGAAGACCCCGACTACTACCGGGAATGCCAAGATCTTATCCGGCGGCTGGACTGCAAGGACATTCGGTTTGTGGGCCGCGCCGACGTGACCCGGTGGTTGCCCAAGCTTGACCTGGTGATTTTGACCAGCATTTCCGAAGGCCAACCCTTTGTGCTGCTGGAAGCCATGGCCGCCCACCGCCCGGTGGTGGCCACCAATGTGGGCTCCTGCCGGGAAATCATCGAGGGGGCGGACGATGGCCTTGGCCCGGCAGGCCGGGTGGTACCGGTGATGAGCCCTGCCGCCATTGCAGAGGGGATTCTTGCCATCAGCCGCAGCCCGGAACAGCTGCGCGCCCTGGCGGAAAACGGTTATCGCCGGGTGGTACGTTTTTATCAGGACAAAGACTTTCTGGCGGCCTACCGGGCCCTATACCAGGAAGCCGTTCGCAAACCGGACAGGGAGGTGGCACGGTCATGGCAGGCATCGGCTTTGGGCTGAAAAAAGTTTTCCGCGGCAGCGGTATCTTTGCGGTGCTGCGGGGGTATTCCCTGGCTGCCGTGGTTACCGAAGGCCCCATGGTCCTGATGATCCTGCTTCTGTTTGCCATGCAGCAGCTGCTGGCAGGATTCGGAGCGGTGTACCGGGTGCGGGAACAGTTTTTGTTCTTTATGCCCCACACCATGATCTTTTCGCTGCTGCTGGCGGGGGTCGTACTGCTCTTTCTGGACCGGTTCATCTCAGACTGTATGTATCAGCAGCGCCTGCAGGATGTGCTGCCCGCCCTTTTCGGCATGGTATTCTTCCTTCTGCTGGTCGGGGCCCCCATCATGGGGCTTTACCTGCTGACCCTGCCGGTGGGATGGGATGTGCGGCTGGCGGTGCAGCTTTTGTTCTGCACCCTGCTGGTCATCTGGGTACAGATGTCCTGCCTGTCCGCCGTCAAGCAGTATACCTATCTGTTGCTGGGCTTTGCGACAGGGGCCGCGTCGGCCCTGCTGCTCACATGGCTCTTTCTGCTGGGCGGGATACATCCGCTGACTGCCGCCTTATGGGGCACGGCACTGGGGTTTCTGGTGCTGTTGTTTTTGTACATGGCACAGCTTTTGCAGTGCTATCCCACCGGGGGATGGAATCTGCTGGTGTTTTTCCCGGCACTGCAACGCTATCCCGATCTGCTGCTTACCGGGCTTTTGCTGGGGCTGGGGCTTTACAGCCACAATTTTGTTTTCTGGGCCAGTGGGTACAAGGTCCGGGTCTTTCCTGCCGGTGTCTATTGCACGCGGTATGACGTGCCCGCCTTCTTCGCCACCCTGACCATCCTGCCCATGCTGGTACAGTTCGTGGTGGGGCTGGAAACCCGCTTTGCAGCCAAACACCGCGCCTTCTTTGACGCCATCCTGTATGGTGGGCGGCTGGAGGACATCCGGGCTGCCAAGCAGGAGATGGAGTCAGTCCTGTATGCAGAACTTGCCCACATGCTGCAGATGCAGCTTATTGTGGCCATCGCTTCGGTGGCTTTTCTGGGCAACTTTTTGCAGACCATGGGCCTGGATGAGACCATGACCGGCACCTTCCGGGTGCTCTGCTTCGGCTACTGCCTGTACGGTCTTGTCAAATGCGGCATCGTACTGCTGCTCTATTTTGACGACCGCACCGGTGCCTGTCGGGCGGCGGGACTGTTTGCCGGTCTGAGTCTGGCAGGCTCCCTTGTCACCCTGGTCCTGGGTCCGGACACCTGGGGTGCCGGATTCCTGGCGGCAGGCGCCATCACCGGATTCCGGGTCCTGCAGCGGCTGCGCCGCTATCTGGCAGACCTGGAATACCACGTATTCTGCGAACAGCCCTTGTTCGCACAACCGCAGCACGGCGTGTTCTGCCGCGCCGAGGAACACCTGGCCCGGATTGACCGGGCTTTTGCACAAAGGAGGCATCCCCGTGAAAAGAACCGGGAATAAGATCACGATCTTCCTGTTGGCGGCACTGGCGTTACTGGCACTGGCCGCAGCATCGGGCGCGGCCTTTCTCCGGCAGGCTGCCGCCCCCGCTCCGGAGGACGCCCCCTCCCCCGCGTCCGAAGCGACCGCAGCACCGAAAACCGTGCAGGACATCAACACCGTGGGCATGACCGAAAACAAAAGTATTTACAGTGAGGATGACCCCCAGAGCCTGGTGTACTTCTATGTCACCGTACAGCGGGGCGACGCCGGTTCGGACACCGACCATTCCTTTGCCCAGGTCAACAGCGCCGTTCGCTTTGCGGAGGACAGCCATGTGGACAACGACATTCTGGCCCGGGCGATCGTGCAGGTAGGCAATGCCGACGGGCCTCAGCCCGGTATGCTGGGCTATGATGCCACCGAAAGCAATGCCACCATCCGGGTACGGGGAAATTCGTCCTCGGTACGGCCGCAAAAATCCTACAAGCTGGATCTGGACGACGAGGCCGGACTCTGGCGCGGGCAGAGCAACATTGCCCTGAACAAGCACAATTTCGACGCCACCCGGCTGCGCAACAAGCTCTATTTTGACCTGCTGCGCCCGGTGGAGAATATTTCCAGCCTGCGCACCCAGTTTGTGCGGCTGTATATCAAGGACGAAACGGCAGGCGAGACCTCCTTCACCGACTACGGGCTGTTCACCCAGGCGGAGGTACCCACCAAAAAATATATGGCCAACCACGGTCTGGATTCAGAGGGGTATCTGTACAAGGCTATCAGCTTCAATTTCGAAATGTCCGACGCCCTGAAGAACTTCGATGACCCGGAATTCGACCAGGCAGCCTTCGATCAGATTCTCAGCTGCAAAGGGCGGCAGGACAACCAGAAACTCATCGATCTGGTCAACCTCATTGCCGACAGGAGCGTGGATATCAACGAGATCGTGGGCAACTACATAGACCGGGACAACTATCTGACCTGGCTGGCTTACAACATCCTGATGGGAAACAACGACACCACGGTACAGAATTTCTATCTGTACAGCCCTCTGAACAGTCAGAAGTGGTTCTTCATCCCCTGGGATGGCGACAACTGCCTGCACTGGCAGGAAGACGAGCTGGAGGGACTGACCGGCAACTACGGCAGTTGGGAGCATGGCGTGGCCAACTATTGGGGCGTACTGCTCCACCAGCGCTTTTTGAAAAACGAGTCCAACCGGGCCGAACTGGCTGCCAGGGTGGACGAACTGCATGAAACCATCAACCGGGACACCGTCAACGCTCTGGCCCAACAGTACGACGAGGTGGTGCGCCCCTATGCCCTGGCCATGCCGGATTTCTATTACCTGGGCAACACAGCCCAGGAACGGGACGCCATTCTGGCCGGTCTGGGGGACCAGGTGGAACTGGCATATCAGCAGTTCTACGACAGCCTGCATGAGCTGATGCCCTTCTTCATGTATCAGCCGGTGCAGGAGGACCAGACCATCCTGTTCCGGTGGGAGGATGCCTACGACTTCGACAATCAGCCCATCACCTATCGGCTGCAGGTGGCCGCTACACCGGACTTTGCCGCCCCGGTGGTGGATGTGTCCGGGCTGACCAGCACCGAATACCCGGTGTCCGCCGCCCAGCTGCCTGCCGGGACCTGGTATTTTGCAGTGACCGCCGAGACCCAGGATGGCCGCACTGCCCCTGCCATGAACAAAATCCAGGTCAGCGACGTGTACTATCCCGGCGTGGACCGTACGGAGGTGACCTTATGAATCCCGCCTACCGCCATGAACTGAAATACCTGGTGAACCAGAGCGAATACCGCCAGTTGCAGACTGTGCTGCACTCCCTGCTGGGACACGATGCCCACGCAGGCCCCGGCGGCGAATACAATATCCGCAGCCTCTACCTGGACGACCTCTACCATACCGCCTACCGCCAGAAGATGGCTGGAGTGGAGGTGCGCAAGAAATACCGGGTGCGCATCTACAACTGTGCGGACCGGCATATCGCACTGGAATGCAAGTACAAAAACGGCGCTTACATTTATAAAAAGTCCGTTCCCCTTACGATGGCGGAATACGGTGCCCTATGCCGGGGACACTTCGGCTTTCTGCTGCAAAAGCCCCAGCCTATGGCCCGGCAGTTCTTTCTGGAAGCCCGGGCCAACATCATCCGCCCCTGTGTGATCGTGGCCTATGACCGGGAAGCCTTCGTCAACGATGTGGGCACCGTGCGCATCACCTTTGACAAAACCCTCACGGCCATGGCCCCCCGGCAGGATCTTTTTGACCCTGAGGCGTCCGGTTATCATGTGCTGCCTCCAGGACAGATGATTCTGGAAGTCAAGTTTACCGGCATTCTGCCGGAGTACATCCAAAGTATCTTTCGCGCCTACTCCTTTGTCAGGACATCGGCCTCCAAGTTCTGCCTTTGTGCGGATCAGGTCCGGCATACCCTGGGATGAGCAGCGCGCCGTGCAGGAGGAATCTTTCATCATGACCTTTCAAGATCTGTTCAAAAAATCCGCGTTGGAACTGTTTCCCAACCAGATTGACCCCTTGACCCTGATCCTTACCCTGGTCATCGCCTTCCTCATCGGGATGGGCATCTTTGCGGTCTACCGTCGCTGCTTCATCGGCGTGGTGTACGACCATGCCCTGAATCTTTCCCTGGTGATCATGACCTTGCTGGTGGCCGTGATCATCGTCACCATCAGCACCAACATCACCCTGTCCCTGGGTATGGTGGGCGCGCTCAGCATCGTACGCTACCGCACCGCCGTCAAGAATCCACTGGACCTGATGTTCCTGTTCTGGGCCATCACCTCCGGCATCGCCATCGGGGCGCAGTATTACTACATCGCCTTTGTGGCCTGGATTGTGGTCACCCTGGCCCTGGTCTTTCTTAAACGGCTTAAGGGCAACGCGGGCACCTATGTTCTTATTGTAACCTATCGGTCCGACCCCGATGTGGAGGAGGCCATTCGCCGCTGCCTGCACGACCAGCCGGGCAAATTCCGGTCCAAGGTGGTCAAGGGCGGCACCACCGAGCTGACTATGGAACTCTACCTGAAAACCGACAACCTGAACATTACCCAGCCGGTACAGAACATTGACGGGGTGCAGGATGTCACGCTGGTGGAGTACCGGGGTAATCTGGAGGCATGATGCAGGCCCGCCGATGGATTCCGCTGCTTCTGCTGGGGCTGCTCCTGGCGGCCGCCGCCCTGCTGCGGCTGCGCATCCCACTGACAGCGGAAGAAATTCCCGCCTCGAACAAGCCGGTGACCAATCCCATGAAGGGACTGGCCGCCTGGGGGGAGAACTACCGACAGGACCCCTATGTGTCCTTTGCCTATGTGCCGGTGTACTGGAATGAGCTGGAACCCCGACAAGGAGAATACGACTTTGCCTCCCTGGAAGAGCGCTGCCACTTTGCCCAGTGGCGGGCCGACGGGGTGCGGCTGATCCTGCGCCTGGTGCCCGATACTCCCTCTGAGGAGCGGCACATGGATATCCCCCAATGGCTGTACGATGCCATGGACGGTGCGGGGACCTGGTACGATGGGGACTACGGGCAGGGGTTCAGCCCCGACTATGAAAACGAGCTTTTCCGTCAGGCGCACCGGGCGCTGATCACCGCCTTGGGGCAGCGGTATGCCGATGACCCCCAGGTCGCTTTTATCGAGCTGGGCAGTCTGGGGCATTGGGGAGAATGGCATGTGGATACCGGCGCAGGCATCGCCCCCTTCCCCACCCAGACAGTCACCGACGGTTATGTACAGGATTACCTGGCCATTTTTTCCCCGGACCGTCTGCTGCTGCGCCGCCCCTATACAATCGGGCGGGACCACGGATTGGGATTGTATAACGATTCCTTCGGTCTGCCGGGGTCTCATGAAGAATGGCTTTCCTGGATTTCCGACGGCTACCAGTCCGACCAGAACGGCGAGTGGCTGCCCGGTATGCCGGATTTCTGGCGTTCGGCTCCTTTCGGCGGAGAGTTTTCCCCCCAGCAGGAGGACGCCTGGTATTTTAGCGCTGATCAGTTTCCCACCACATTGGCTTTGCTGCAACAAAGCCACACCACCTTTCTGGGCCCCAACGCCCCCGCTTACGGGGAGCTTTCCGGCACTGAGGCGGACCATTTGCGCACCTTGCTGGCTGAGATGGGCTACACCCTGGGGGTGCGGGATTGCAAGCTCTGGCGCGCCGCCTTTTCCCGGGCCTTGCAGGCGGAACTCACCTGGGAGAATACCGGCCTGGCCCCCTTGTACGCCGACTGGCCCGTTGCGCTGGAACTGCGGGACGAAACCGGTCAGACCGTATGGTCCGGCCAGGCAGACGCCCCCTTCTCAGACTTGGGACCCGGCCGCCACACTCTCACCTTTTCCCTGCCCGGTGCAGGGGCACTGCCCGGTGGGACCTACACTCTCTGGGTGGGTATCACAGACCCCTTGACCGGGATTCCGGGGGTGGCTTTGCAGATGGAAACGGAGCATGATGGGGCTCTCTATCGTGTCGCAACGTTCTCCCTTTGAAAAGCAGTCCGAAAAGGATGGTTTTCCGGGCCGGATTCCCTTGAGATATGGTGCGGACCACCCTTTTGCCGAACACAGAAAACACGCGGATGCGTCCTTTCTGGACACATCCGCGTGTTTGTTACTTGCCTTCTCCCCTGCTGATACAGGAGTGCTTCTTTACAGCAGGTGGAGGCTTTCTTTTTCAAAGACGACCCAGGCGCTGTCGCCCACGTTATAGATCTTCTTGTTTTTGGGGTTGAAGTCGGTGATCTTGATCATGGTATTGCCCACCATGACATGATAGTTCTGGTAGGAACCCATGAAGCAGGACATAATCACCTTGCAGGGCAGCTGCCCCTGGTCAGCCAGAACGGCAGACTCCGGCCGGAGAACCAGGGTACATTGCTTGCCTTCCTCCAGAGCAGCGGCTCCCACCACATCCACAGGGTTTCCTTCCACGGTCACAACGGCGGAATCCCCCTGTTTGTGGGACAGCGGCCCCCGCAGGAAGTTGGCTTCCCCGATGAAGTCTGCCACAAACTCGTTGGCAGGATGATAGTAGACATCCTGCGGGGTTCCGATCTGGGTCACCACACCTTTTTCCATGATGATGATCTTATCGGAAAGAGCCATGGCTTCGGACTGGTCGTGGGTGACATAAATGGCCGTGATCCCGGCCTCCTGCTGGATACGGCGGATCTCGGTGCGCATGGTTACACGGAGCTTGGCATCCAGGTTGGAAAGGGGTTCATCAAACAGCAGCACGCCCGGTTCCAGAACCAGGGCACGGGCCAATGCCACACGCTGCTGCTGGCCGCCGGACAGCTGGTTGGTCATCCGCCCTTCCATTCCTTCCAGGCCCACCAGCTTCAGGATATTGGTGACCTTTTCCTGGATGGTATGCTTGTCCAGTTTGCGCAGCTTCAGGCCATAAGCCACATTGTCGAAAATATTGTAATGGGGCAGCAAGGCATAACTCTGGAACACCATGGCGGTATCCCGCTTATTGGGGGTCAGGGCATTGATGGGCTCCCCGCCCAGATAAATCTCCCCTTCATCGGGACTTTCAAAGCCGGCAATCATCCGCAGGGTCGTGGTCTTGCCGCAGCCGGAAGGTCCCAGCAGCGTCACAAAAGAGCCGGGCTCGATTTCCAGTTCGGCATCTTTGACGGCGTAAAAGTCTTTTCCTGTTTTGGGGTCCTTATAAATCTTGGAAATATGTTCCAGGCGTACGCCCTTTTTTTCTTTGGCCATTTCACTCTACCTCCTTGAGCTTGTGGCTGGTCCCGAAATACTTGATGACCAGATTCATCAAGAGGACAGAGCCATAGGTGATAACAATCAGGATTGTGGCAAAGGCACAGGCAATGCCGTAAGAGCCCTTCTCCGCGAATTCGTTGATCTGGACGGTGATAAGCAGGAACTGAGGCGTAACCAGCAGAATAATGGCGGAAATGGCCGTGATGCTGCGCACAAAAGCCGTGACCAGGCCGCTGAGGAAAGAATCCTTGATCAGCGGCAGTGTGACCGTCATGAACACCTGGAAACTATCGGCGCCCATATCGTAGGCGGATTCCTCAATGCTCTTGTCGATCTGCCGCAGGGCAGAAATGCCGCTGCGGGTACCGGTGGGCAGAGAGCGCACAATAAAGACAATGATCAGGATGGCGGCACTGCCATAGATGCCGGACAGGAAGCCGGTACCGAACACACCGTTCACAAAGCCCCGGATATAGCCCACGCCCAGGACGGTGCCGGGCACGGCCATGGCCAGCATGGAAACGAATTCAATAAAGCCTTTGGAACGGAAGTTCCGCTTGACCACCAGGTAGGAGATGATCATACTCAGCAAGGCCGTAATGGGAGCCGAAGCCAGGGACAGCAGGAAGGAGTCGCGGAACGCCTGCAGGCCCTTGTACTTTTCAAAGACGCGGATGAACCACTTGGGCGTCAGGGTGAAATCGTAGCCCCAGGTATTGAAACAGGCACCCAGGGGAACACAGATATACATCAGGACAACGAACAGCGCCACCAGAGAGCACAGGATGGTCAGAGGCAGGGTCACGCTCTTGTCCTCAATAAGCATACGGGCCCGGGACGCCTTGCCGGTCAGGGTGGCAGCGGTCTTTTTCTCCAGCACATATTTCTGCACCAGATACATGAGCATGGTAATGCTCAGCAGGACCACGGCCATGGCGGCGGCGCCCTGTTTGTCGTACGCACCCGTGATCTGCAGATAAATGGTGGTGGCCAGGGTGTCATAGGAACCGCCGATGATCATGGGGTTGGCGAAGTCGGCAATGGATTCAATGAAGGTTACCAAAAATGCATTGCCGAGGCCCGGCAGAATCAGAGGCAGGGTCACACTGGTGAACACCTTGAAGCGGGAAGCGCCCATATCCCGGGCAGCCTCTTCCAGGCTGGGGTCGATGTTCTTCAAAAGGCCCTTGAGCATCATGTAACACACAGGGAAGAAGGTCAGGGTCTGTACAACAGAAATGCCGCCAAACCCATAGACGCTGTTATCATAGATCTGCAGAAGATACCGGGTGATAATGCCCGCCTTGCCGAACAGCATGATCATGGAAAGGGAGAGCACAAAGGGGGGTGAGACCACAGGCAGCATGGAGACTACCTGGAACAGCCTGGCGGTGAACTTGGTGCGGATCTTGACGTAAACTTCCACATAGGCAAACAGAAGGCCGATCATGGTGGACAGAATGCCCACGGTAAAACCGACTTTCAAGGTGTTGGTGATTGCCTTGCGGAAGCTGGGCATCTGGAAAATCCGCTCAAAGATAGACAGGGTGAGGCCGGTATCCTGACCATAGACACTGTCCACCAGCAGAATTGCCAGAGGGTAAAGAATAAACAGCGTCAGAAAAGCGATCAGAACAATGATGGTCGTGACCATAATGGGGTCTGCCAGCATCTTTTTCCGGTCCAATGCCGCGCTCTGGCGACTGGCCATAGAGGGTTCCTCCTTTCGGAAGCAAACTATAAGGGGATGGAGAATTTCTCCATCCCCCGAAGGTGTTTGTCGGCGCGGTTATTCTGTTTCGAAACGATCGTCACCGCCGCCCAGTGCGTTCATAACTTCCTCCACGTAGGTGGTGGTATTCTGCTTGGCATCCTCGAAGTCATAGTCCATGACGTTTTCGGGGTCCAGGCCGAACTCGCTGGCGATTTCGGGCTGCTTGGCGTTGTCGATGACCAGGAACTGGTAGGAACCGTTGTCCTGGGCCAGGTTGACACAATCGGGGCTCAGAGCGTACTCAATCCACAGTTTGGCGGCGTTCTCGTGCTGGGCGCCCTTGAAGATGGCGGTGGCGCCGATCTCGTAGGAAGTGCCGCTGGAGGGAATGATCAGTTCAATGTTGCCGTAGCCGTTGTCCACAATCTGGGTGATGCCGTCATGCAGGAAGCCGATGCCGATGACGCATTCGCCGGTGCCCACGTTCTTGGAGGGGCCGGAGCCGGACTTGGTGTAGACCTGCACGTTCTTGTCCAGATCCACCAGGTACTGGATGCCCTCGTCATGGCCGTACTTCTGGATCATGGTATTGACAACCAGCTTGGCCGTGCCGGCGGTGTTGTAGTTGGAGGTCCAGATCAGGCCCTGGTATTCGGGCTTGAGCAGGTCGGGCCAGTCCTTGGGCGCTTCCAGACCCATGCGCTCCAGCTCGTCCTTGTTCACCATAAAGCCCAGGATGCCTTTGTAGATACCGTACCAGTTGCCGTCGGCATCGCGGTAGGCATCGCTCATCAGATGGGAGGCATTCTGTGCCTCGTAGGGCATCAGCAGGCCCTCGGCGGCACAGACGTTATAAGGATCGGTGGTACCGCCGAACCAGACATCGGCAGAGGGATTGCCGTTTTCTTCTTCGATCTTGCTCTGCACCTCACCGGTAGACAGGCGCTGGTACTGCACGTCGATGCCGTACAATTTTTCAAAGTTTTCGCAGGCGACGGCCAGGTATTCTTCCTCGCAGGAACCGTAGACGATCAGCTCGCCTTCGGCCTGAGCGGCAGCGATCAGGTCATCCAGGGAAGAGCCTGTCTCGGCAGTACCCGTCTCCGCGGTGGTGGCGGAGTCGGTGGCCGCCTGGGAGTCGCCGGTTCCGGAAGACGTGCCGGAACCACCACAGGCCGACAGGCTCAGAACCATTGCAGAAGCAAGCAACAGGGACGTAAACTTTTTCATGTATTCATACCTCCTCTGGTAGAATCTTTGAGAAAAGTATACGATTTAGTTAATCATTTGTCAACAACTATATGTAAAAATGTACAAATTGCAACAATATGGCAAAGTGTACTTTTTGTCGTTCCGTGTGATGTCCCTTTGAATTCCCCCTCCGTGCAGAAACAGAGATTTTTTCTTGAAAGCCTCTGTCCCGGAAAAGACAAACCGTCACAAAAAAGCCGACATGCAAAGTTTCCACACGCTTTTCTTTTTCACAATCCCGGGGTGCGCAGAGACTGTCCGCAGGCAGCATCCTCTTGCCAACGGCGTTTTTTTTAGGTAAGATGGAGTCGGATACTTTTTTCGCAAAGAAAGGATGGGAAACATGACAGAGGAAAAGATGCCGCAGGCCCGTCAGGCCGTTCTGGCAGATACGCTGCAGAAACTGCTGGGGCAGGACAGCCCCACCGGCTTTACCGACAAGGTGGTGGCGGTGGCCCAGGATATGGCCCGGGAACTGGGCTTTGCCACCCGGCGCACCAACAAGGGCAACCTGGTGGTGACGGTGCCCGGCCGGGAATACGGCCGCAAGGTAGGACTTTGCGCCCATGTGGACACCCTGGGTCTGATGGTGCGGTCGGTCACCGCCGACGGCATGCTGATGGTGACCAAGGTGGGCGGCCCGCTGCTGCCCACCCTGGACGGCGAGTATTGCCGCATCTACACCCGGGACGGCAGGGCATACACCGGCACGGTGCTCAGCCTGTCGCCTTCGGTCCATGTGCAGGATGATGCGGCCACCCGCCCCCGGGATGAGAAAAATATGGCCGTCCGCATTGACGAGAAGGTGCACAGCAAGGAGGACGTGCTGGCTCTGGGCATTGCCGCCGGGGACTATGTCTGCTACGATCCCAAGACCACCATTACCGAAAGCGGTTTTGTCAAGTCCCGTTTTCTGGATGACAAGGCCAGTGCCGCCTGCCTGCTGACCCTGCTGTGGCAGATGAAGGAAACCGGTACCCGGCCCCGGTACGAAACCTACTTTACCCTCACCGTCCACGAGGAGGTGGGCCACGGCGGTGCCACCCTGCCCGTGGTGGACGAACTGCTGGCGGTGGATATGGGCTGTATCGGTGAGGACCTGAGCTGCACCGAGTACCAGGTTTCCATCTGCGCCAAGGACAACGGCGGTCCCTACGACTACGGCATGGTCAGCCGGCTGGAAAAGCTGGCCAAAGAGCATGGCGTGGACTACGCGGTGGACATCTATCCCCACTACGGTTCGGACGTTGGCGCGGCCTGGCGTTCCGGCATGGATTGCCGGGCTGCCCTCATCGGTCCCGGGGTGCATGCTTCCCACGGTATGGAGCGCACCCATCTGGATGCCCTGCACGCCACCATGGAGCTGGCGGCTCTCTATCTGGAGCTGGCCTGACAGCCGCCGCTTTCTGCACAATATCCTTTCTGGAAGAACTGCCAAGACCCGGTCTTTATCAGACCGGGTCTTTCCGGTGGTCGGATTCCCAACGCGGGAAAGAGGCTGTTTCCCGATCAGAACTACCCCTTTATTTTGTACGGAGGGTGTTCTATAGTATAGGAAGTGCATTTTCGACAAAAGAGAAAGGGGCGCAACATGCTTTTTCTTTTACTGGCCTTGCTGGCCAGCTCGGTTCTTGCCCTGGTGCTGAAATACCTGAACGCCGGCAGTCCGTACGGGGTCTATCTTGTCAACTATATCACCTGCGCTCTTCTGGCCTTCGCCGCCATGGAACCGAGAGCGCTCTACAACGGAGATCTGACCCCCTGCTGGCTGGGCGGCATAACGGGACTGGTCTACCTGGCTTCCCTTGCCGTCAATGGATACAGCATCCATAAAAACGGTGCCATCCTTTCCTCGGTGTTCACCCGCCTGGGGGTGTTGGTGCCCATCGTATTGTCCGTAACACTGTTTGGGGAGCGCCCTACCCTTCTGCAGGGACTGGGCGTGGCGCTGGCTGTGGCGGCCGCCGTGATCATGAACGGATTTTCCCAAAAAACGGCCCCGGCTCCGGCAGAACACAAAGTATACCTGCTGCCGCTGGTTCTGACCCTGCTGCTCAACGGGACCAGCGATGCCATGTCCAAGGTATTCACCCAGCTGGGCCGCCGTCAGGACGACGGACTGTTTATGTTTTACATCTTTCTGTTCGCGGGGCTGGCCACCCTGGTTCTGCTGGTCAAAAGCCGCCGGGCCCTCACCGGGCGGGACGTTTTCTTCGGGGTGCTGGTGGGAGTTCCCAACTTTCTTTCTTCCCGCCTGCTTCTGGCCGCTCTGACAGAGCTCCCCGCCTTCCTGGTCTACCCCTCCTACAGTGTGGGGGTGATTCTGGTCATCAGCGTGGCCAGCTTTTTCCTGTTCCGGGAACGGTTGAACCGCCGTCAGATGGGGGCGGCCGGGATGATCCTGGGCGCGCTTGTGCTGCTCAACCTGTGAGCCGGTCCGAAAACAACGGGAGATTTCTTGTCATTTTCCGGGGAAAGAGCTATACTCATATCCTGTATGAATGAAAAAAGAATGTACAGCAGAAGGGTTCGGGCAGCATGATCGGTTTGGGAACAATACTCAATGTAGCGGCAATCATGGTGGGTGGTCTGATCGGATTGGTATTCAGCCGGGTGATCAGCGCCCGGTATCAGGAGACCCTGATGCAGGCCATCGGTGTCTGCGTCATCTTTGTGGGGATCAGCGGCGCCGTACAGGAGATGATCACCGTGACCTCCGACGGCCTGCAGAGCGGCGGGACCATGATGATCGTGCTCAGCTATGCCTATTCGGCGCCATTCATAACAAAAGGCGGCCGATGAAAACATCGGTCGCCTTTTGTTGTGGTTGTATCAGAGTTCACACCAGGTGACGGTTCAGAAAGTCCAGGATCACATCCAGGGTAGCCTGGCAGTAGAAGACGTTGCCGCCGTGGTCCGCATTCTTGACCTTGTAGAATTCCACCGTCTTGCCCATGGCTTTGATATGCCGGTAAAGTTCCAGGCTCTGGGTAAAGGGCACCGTCCGGTCCTTGCTGCCGTGCATGATGAGCACCGGCGGCATGACGGTATCCCGGTGAATGTAGGTAAAGGGCATCCGGCGCTCACACTCCTCCGGGTCATCCGGCGGGCAGAAGCCCAGGTAGTTGCTGGCCGGGGAATGGGCCGCCATATGATCATAGGCCGAAGGGGCGTCGTTCATGGTCAGGCAGTTGACCGAGCCGTACAGGTCGATGCAGGCGTTGAGTTTGGGCAGGGGCGTTTTTTCGGCGTCGCATTCCATGGTGTTCCAGGTTGCCATCATCATCATGGCCGTGTGGCCGCCGGAACTGTCCCCGCTGAGGAAAAGGTTGTTGGGGTCCACCGGAAATTCGTCCAGATGGCTCATCACATACCGGACGGCGGTTTTGCCGTCCTCCACCTGGCAGGGGAACCGATAGTCCGGGGCAAAGCGGTATTCAATGATGATGACCAGATACCCAGCCCGGACCAGCCGGCTGAAGTCCCCCATGTGGGAGTTCAGGTTCTGCTGCAGCCAGGCCGATCCCTGGATGTGAAAGATGGTGGGGTACCGGCGGTTGGCATCCAGCACCGAGGGGACCATCGCCCGCAGATGCAGCTCCACCCCGTTCTTGACGGCATAGACCACATCCGGGCGGCAGGCGACCCCCATCTCATCCTTGCCGTAGATGATCTTCATGCCTTCTTCTGCGGCCATGTTCTCGGGGAATTCCTCATAGGTATAAAACGGTTCTTCCATAGCTCCTCCTTCTTTGTACATCTGCTTTTTGTATCCAGTATAGCACCACTTTGCCAAAAGCAACAGCCCCGGCCGGGTGGTCGGGGCTGTTTTGCTGTATGCGGATTCTGCTCTGCGGCAGGGCTCCTTTATTTCAGGAAGAACCGCAGCATCTTGTCCTTCTGGCGGGTGTAGGGCTGGTAGCGCACCGGCATGTCCAGCCAGGTCTTTTTATCCACAATGCTGCGCAGATGGCTGAACGCCTCAAACCCGGCCTTGCCATGGTAGCCGCCCATGCCGCTCTCCCCCACACCGCCGAAGGGCATCTCGCTGGTGGCCAGGTGGATGATCACATCGTTCAGGCAGCCGCCGCCGAAGTGGCAGCGGTCCAGCACCTTGCGCTGCACAGCCTTGTCCTCGCTGAAGAGGTAGAGGGCCAGCGGATGGGGCTGGGACTCGATGTCGGCCAGGGCCGCGTCCAGGTCGGTGTAGGTCAGCACCGGCAGGATGGGTCCGAAGATTTCCTCGCCCATGACGGCATCTTCCCGGGTCACGTCCTTCATGACGGTGGGGGCAATGCGCTGGGCAGCTTCGTCCCCGGTGCCGCCGCAGACCACCTTGGCGGGGTCGATGAGCCCCATCAGGCGGCGGTAGTGCTTTTCATTGATGATCTTGCCGTAGTCCTCATTGGCCATGGGATCGGCGCCGAACTGGGCGGTGATCTCTTTCTGGATGGCAGCGATGAGTTCATCCCGGATGGAGGCATCACAGAGGATGTAGTCCGGGGCAACGCAGGTCTGTCCGCAGTTCAGATACTTGCCAAAGACGATCCGCTTGGCGGCCAAACCGATCTTGGCGGACTTTTCCACGATGCAGGGGCTCTTGCCGCCCAGCTCCAGCACGGCGGGAGTCAGGTACTCGGCGGCGCAGCGCAGCACTTCCTTGCCCACAGCCTTGCTGCCGGTGAAGAAGATCATATCAAATTTCTGGTGCAGCAGAGCCTGGTTTTCGGCGCGGCCGCCGGTGATGACACAGACATATTCCGGCGGGAAGCATTCCTCCACGATCTGCTGCAGCACTGCACCAGTGGCCGGGGCGTAGGCACTGGGCTTGACGATGGCGGTGTTGCCTGCAGCGATGGCATCGATGAGCGGTTCCAGGGTCAGCAGTACGGGATAATTCCACGGGCTCATGATGAGCACATTGCCATAAGGAGAGGGAGACCGGAAGCTGCGGGCCGCAAACTGGGACAGCGGCGTGGGCACCCGGCGATCCCGCATCAGGCGGCGGACATGGCGGATCATCCAGGTGGCTTCGGACATAGTCAACCCGGTTTCGCACATATAGCTTTCGGTGGCAGACTTGCCCAGGTCGGTCTTGAGCGCTTTGGCCAGGTCCTCCTCATGGTTTTGCAGGGAAGCCTTGAGCTTTTTCAGGGCTGCAATGCGAGCCTCCGCGGGCAGGGTATGTCCGGCAGCGAAATACTCACGCTGCCGTTTGAGAATGGCTTGAATCTCCAGTTCCGTCATGGGCGGAAACCTCCTGAACTTGTTTATACATTTTTTCCAGCTGCTCGGGTCCCCACAGCACCGGCACCGGGTACAAGGGGTTGGCCTCGTGGTCGGCATAGCGGGCCAGCTGAGGGATGTCCTCGGTCCGGATGCCGGGCAGCGTTTCGGGAATGTCCATTGCGGCGTTCATGGCGTCGATATAGGCAATGAATTCCTTGGCGGCCACCTCATCGCTGGCGTCCTGGCAGACACCGGAAGCCCGGGCCAGCTGAGCCAGTTTCTTCCAGGCAGCGCTGCCGTAAGCTTTCAGCACAATGGGCAGCAGCACGCTGTTGGCCAGGCCGTGGGCGATACCGTACCGGCCGCCCAGGCTGTGGGCCACGGCATGGACATAGCCCACATAACTCTTGGTGAAGGCGGTGCCGGCCAGGTAGGCGGCGCGCAGCATGTTGGCGCGGGCTTCCCGGTTGTGGCCGTTGTAATAGGCCTCCGGCAGGTTGTGGAAGATGAGCTTCACCGCTTCAACAGCGGCAGCCCGGGTGCCCTTGGTGGTGGAGCGGCCGATGTAGGCTTCCACCGCGTGGGTCAGGGCATCCATACCGGTGGTGGCGGTCAGCTGCGGGGGCAGATTGAGGGTCACATCCGGGTCAAGAACGGCATAGTGGGGAATCAGCGAAAAGTCGTTGATGGGATATTTATGATGAATCTTTTCGTCGGTGATGACAGCGGCCAGGGTGGTCTCGCTGCCGGTACCGGCGGTGGTGGGCACCGCGATGAGCAGGGGCAGGCGGTGCATCACATGCAAAAGGCCTTCCATCTTGTCCAGAGGCTTTTTGGGCCGCACAATGCGGGCGCCCACGGCCTTGGCACAGTCCATGGAAGAACCGCCGCCGAAGGCGATCAGCCCCTGACAGCCGTTTTCCAGGTAGAGGGAACGGGCTTCCTCCACGTTGGCAACGGTGGGATTGGCCACGGTGCGGTCATAGACCACGCAACGAATGTTCTCGGCCTTGAGGGTCTCCTCCAGGCGGGCGGTCAGACCCAGGCCGTGCACACCGGCATCGGTGACCAGCATGACGCAATCAATGCCATGCTCACGCAGAACAGCGGGAACACCGCCCACGCCCTCAATCAGTTTGGGTTCCCGATAGGGCAGAAAAGGCAGGGCAATGCGCATCCCTGTCTGAAACACGCGGCAATAAATCTTCTTGACAACGTTCATTTCTCTCATCCTTTCCCACAGTGAACGCTATGATACAGAATAAGACAAAAATACAGGATATGTCAAGTGAAACTTTAGCTAAATATTTTTTGAAAACTGTGAAAAGTGACGAAACAACGTATACCAATCTTTTCCTGAAAGGGCTGAGCGGCGAAGCAGCTGTACAGCCCCCGCTTTTTGCTGCCAGTTATTTGCAACATTGTGCTATAAAGCATCTTTTGACAAACAAAAACTCCCCCGGCAAAAGCCGAGGGAGCTTGGGCTACACAAAAAAGATCAGGCCTGGGGCAGCGGGAAGGTGCTGCCGCCATGGGGCATGAGGGTGGTCTCAACGCCTTCCAGGCTGCCGCCGTTTTCCGCAGCAGCCATGGCCAGGGCCTCATCCAGCGTCCGGGCCACCTTGATCTTGGTGCGGGTGAAGCGGTCGGCGGGAATGTCGGTGACCAGGATCATGTGGTAATTTTCCGCCGTCTCGGCAAAGAGGAAGCCCACAAAGCCGCCGATGGAGAAGTCGGCACGCAGCGCCTTTTCCCGCTCCTCCATGGTGTCGTAGTTGCAGATCTGGGCCTCGCAGTCAGGATCGCCGAAGCCTTCCCGACACTGGGACAGCAGAATCATGGTCCCGCCGGGAGCCACCGCCGCCAGAGCGTTGGACAGGGTCTTGGAAGTCTGGTAGAGATTGATGTCCTTGGGGTAGCCGCCCGCGCTGGAAACCACCAGCGGGGTGCGGTGGGGGATGGGCACACCGTCCAGCTGCTCCACCACCTTGGCCGCCGCCGCGTGGGCCTTGCGCCAGTCGCCGGCAAAGGCACCCACGATCTGATAGTTGTCGTCCACGATGACGTTGAGCAGATAAGCGGGCTTGGCAAAAGCAGCACACTCCATCAGGTCACTGTGGAAGGGGTTATCCTCCGACATATTGCCGTTGCAGACCCGGGGGTTGGACCCGCTGCCCAGGCCCTTGTTCAGGGCATTGTTGTGGTTGGTGTTGATGGTCTCCCGCCCTGCAATGCCGGGGACGATGGACTTGCGTCCACCGCCGAAGCCCGCCAGGAAGTGGTACACCACACCACCGGTGAGGATGATCTTGTCACAGGCCATGGCGTAGCTGTCCAGCCACACCGGCGTACCCCGGCTGGTGGTGCCCATATAGGTGAGGTGTTCCTTGTCGTCGCACTGATGGTCAATGAACCGGATGCGGCGGTAAAGATCCTCCCCCACCAGGGAGATGTGTTCTTCCTCGGTCTGCTTGCGGTGGGTACCGGTGGCGCACAGGATCAGGATATCCTTGTCCGGAATGCCGGCCCGGTTGAGCCGTTCCACCAGGATGGGCAGGTAGGTGCTGGGCTGTTGCCAGCGGCGGGTGGTATCGGAAATGATGACGCAGACCTTGTCCCCCGGCTGGACCGCCTCCTCAATGGGACCGGCTCCGATGGGGTGGTCCAGAGCGTATTCGATGTACTCCCGCACCGTCCGCTTGGGCAGGTTCACGGCGTTGGCATGGACTTCCGCCACAATCTGCCCGGGTTCAAGGGGCACCGGAAATTCGATGTCGCTGTACTTCATGTTTTCCATATTTATTCGCCTTCTGTGCTCAAAATTGTGAACTCCATGACCATTTTGATGGTAGCACTTTGCCCTGCAAAAATCAAGGGACCCCTGGCTTGACAGAACGACGTACAAGAGCTACAATCAATCGCCTGCCAGGGATCGATTTTGTGGTCAAGGCGGTGCCATCTGTACAATGTAAGCAGACCTGGCCACACCGGCCGGGTCCAAAAAATGGAGGGGCTTTCCTATGGACAACCGCGAAACGGAATTGCTGTATCAGGCATTGTGCTATGAACAGGGACATCCCCGCCGCACCCAGCATGTCCTGAAGGTCTACGCCCTGGCCAAACTGCTGGGCGAGCGGGAGGGCCGCACCCCGGAAGAACGCATCATTCTGCAGGCAGCAGCCATTTTGCATGACATTGCCATCCGCCACTGCAAGGAACAGTATGACGGGGATGCCCGCCCGGAACGGCAGAAGCAGGAAGCCCCTGCCCTGGTCCGGCAGTTTCTGGAACAGGCACAGTATTCTCCCGCCCTGTTTGCTCCCATCCTGGATCTGGTACTTCACCACCACGACTATGACGCCCCCCGCGGTCCCCTGCTGCAGCTGCTGATGGAAGCAGATCTGATCGTCAACGGATATGAATCGTCCCCATCCCGGGAATCTCTTTCCAAAATGGCGGAAATTTTTCAAACCAATACGGGCAAAGAGTTGTTCGCCCTCTGTATGCGGGACCGGAAATAAAGGATCACGCGGCTATGAACCGGGCCGTCCTTTCCAAAAATCAATCTGAGCAGGTGCGCAAAGGCTCGCACCTGCTTTTTTCTTGGCGCGCTTCCTTGTCCGATCCCGTTTTCCGGTACGCCTTGGGGGAAAGAGCACCTGGCAAGATCCGGCAGCCCACTTTGATGTAATTATTGACATTACATTTCTCCCATGGTATACTCCCGTTAATGTAAATTATAAAATTACATCTCATCCATCAAAGGTTGGGAAACCGCTGCACGGTTGCCCGCAAAGTACAACAATACCACACCGGGAGGTTCGCCCATGAAGGCAGTCCAGATTGACAGATACGCAAAAGAGATCCACACCGTCCTGCGGGAGATTTCCACGCCAGACCCTGGCCCTGAGGAAGTCCTGATTCGGGTACGGGCAGCGGCGGTGAATCCGTTGGAGCTTTTGATCCTCACCGGCAGTGTCCGCCTGATCCAGGACTATCCCATGCCCCTGACCCTGGGCAATGAATGTTCCGGCGTAGTGGAGGCGGTGGGCAGCCGGGTAACCGGCTTTCAGGCGGGAGACAAGGTCTATGCCCGCCTGCCTCTGTCCAGAATCGGGGCTTTTGCGGAATATGTGGCGGTGGACCAGAACGCCCTGGCCCCCATGCCGGCCGGATATGATTTTGCCACCGCCGCAGCCATCCCGCTGACGGGGCTGACCGCCTGGCAGGCCATCACCGAGGAGCTGGAAGCCAAACCCGGCAGCACCCTGCTGATTCCCGGCGGGTCCGGCAGTTTCGGTCAGATGGCGGTACCTCTCGCCAAGGCGCTGGGACTGAAGGTGATCGTGACAGGCAATGCCCGGGCCCGGGATTCCCTTTTGGCCGCCGAGGCTGACCGGTACCTGGATTACCGCAAAGAAAACTACTGGGAAGTCCTGTCCGGGGTGGACTATGTGATCGACACACTGGGAGCCGGAGAATTTCAGCGGGAATTGTCGGTGCTGAACCCCGGAGGACGACTGGTCAGTCTGCGCACCGGTCCCAACAAAGCCTTTGCGGTACGCAGCCGCGTCGGCTTTGCCCGGCGGGTCCTGTTCACTGCTGCCGGAGCCGGGTATGACCGGGCGGCCAGACGGCAGGGCAAAGAATACCGGTTCCTCTTTGTGCGGGCCGACGGCGCACAGCTGAAAGAGGTCACCCGCATGGTAGAACAGCACCACATTCAGCCCCGGATCGATCCCCGCGTCTTCACCCTGGAAACTGCCGGGGAAGCCCTGGCACTAGTGCAGAACGGGCCCACCGACGGAAAGGTGCTGCTCCGGCTCTGAATCTGCCGCAAAGCCCGTCTGTTCTATTCCTGTTTTCTATGGCTCCCGACTCCCAGAGTCGGGGGCTTTTTTGTCGCAGACCCGAAAGCACTGGTTTTTCTGTTTCTTCTATTCCATATCCCAGATTTCCTATATATGTTTTTTGCATTGAGTTCCCGGACGGCGCCATGATACAATCAAACCATACATACAGGCCCGTATTTTCCCCGTTTTTCACAGCTGCGGGACAGAATAAAGAGGAGGATTTGTCATGAAACTTCGACTGGGCATGATCGGGGCGGGCAACATTGCCACCGCCCACATACACAACATTCTGGAGGGCAAGTGCCCGGATATTGAGATCACCGCCGTGGCAGACCGCAAGGAAAGCCGCCGTCAGTGGGCCCGGGAACAGCTCCCGGATGCCGCCATTTTTGCGGAAGGCAGCGACCTGATCGCCGCCAGGCCCTGCGATGCCGTTCTCATTGCGGTGCCCCACTACCAGCATCCTCCGCTGGCCATCCAGGCCTTCCGCGCCGGGCTGCATGTCATGTGCGAAAAGCCGGCCGGGGTCTATACCCTGCAGGTGCGGGAGATGAATGCGGAAGCCGACCGGCACCCCGAACTGACCTTCGGCATGATGTTCAACCAGCGGACCAACTGCGTCTACCGCAGGATCAAAGAGATGCTGGACGCCGGAGAGCTGGGCGAACTCAAAAGGGTGAACTGGATCGTCACCGACTGGTACCGCACCCAGTTTTACTATGATTCCGGTGCCTGGCGGGCCACCTGGTCCGGGGAAGGCGGCGGCGTCCTGCTGAACCAGTGCCCTCACCAGCTGGATCTGCTGCAGTGGCTCTGCGGACTGCCGGTGCGGGTGCACGCCTTTTGCCACGAGGGCAAATGGCACGACATCGAGGTGGAGGACGACGTGACCGCCTACCTGGAATTTGCCAACGGCGCCACCGGAGTGTTCATCACCACCACCGGCGACGCCCCCGGCACCAACCGGCTGGAGATCACCGGCACCCGGGGCCGCATCATCTGCGAGGATGACCGGCTGACCTTCGACCGGCTGGAAGTGGACGAACGCCAGTGGTGCGCCACCTGCCGGGAAGGCTTCCGCAAGCCGGACTGCCGGCGGGTGGAGGTGGAAACCGACGGACAGAATCCCCAGCACGTAGGGGTGCTCAATGCCTTTGCGGCGCATATCCGCACCGGCGCTCCTCTGGTGGCGGACGGCCGGGAAGGCATCAACGGGCTGATGCTGTCCAATGCCATCCATCTGTCCGGCTGGACGGGAGAAACCGTTTCCCTGCCCATCGACGAAGAGCGGTTCCTGGCCCTGCTGGATGAGCGCCGGGCGCATTCCCGCCGCAAGGAGGACACCGACGTGGTCATGGACACTTCCGGCAGTTACGGCAGCACCGTAAAATAACCGGCGCGGGGAGGACAGGTCAATGGAACCCATCAGAACCGCCGTCATCGGTATTGGCAACATGGGCACCGCCCATGGGGTGTGCCTGGCGGAAGGAAAGGTGGACGGCCTGGTGCTGACCGCCGTCTGTGACACCGACCCCGCCCGGCGGGAAGATTTTACCCGCCGTTATCCCGGTGTGACGGCCTATCCCGATATCCGGGCCCTGCTGGCTTCCCGCTGCGCCGATGCAGCCATCATCGCCGTGCCCCACCCCCTGCACAGCGCACTGGCCGGGCAGGCGCTGGACGCCGGCCTGCATGTGCTGGTGGAAAAGCCGCTGGACGTGCGCCTGTCCCGGGCCCGGGCGCTGTGCGAAAAAGCCAAAGGGAAAGACCGGGTCTTTGCGCTGATGCTCAACCAGCGGACCAATCCCCTGTTTGCCCGGGCGCGGAAAATTGTCCGGGGCGGTGAGCTTGGCGAACTGAAGCGGTCGGTCTGGATCGTGACCAACTGGTACCGCACCCAGCATTACTATGATTCCGGGGACTGGCGGGCCACCTGGGCCGGTGAGGGAGGCGGAGTCCTGCTGAACCAGGCCCCCCACAATCTGGATCTGTGGCAGTGGATCTGCGGCATGCCGGTCCGTGTGGCCGCCAGCTGCGATGTGGCACGGTATCATCATATTGAGGTGGAGGACGACGCAACCCTGTTCGTGCGGTATCCAAACGGCGCCACCGGTCTGTTTGTTACCTCCACCGGAGAGGCACCCGGTACCAACCGGCTGGAAATTTCCGGGGACCGGGGCAAGCTGGTACTGGAAAACGGGGTCCTGAAATGGTGGCGGCTCCAACAGCCGGAATCCGGGATCCGCTTTGATTCCGCCGAAAATTCTCCGGTCCTTTCCTGCGACTACACCGAGATCCGGCCGGACCAGCCGGAGACGGCGCACCGGGGTATTTTGCAGAACTTTGCCGATGCCATCCGCCACGGCACCCCGCTGCTCAGTCCCGGTGAGGACGGACTGTGTGAGCTGGAACTTTCCAACGCGGCGTATCTCTCCCAGTGGCTGGGCAACAAAGCGGTGGACCTGCCTATGGACACAGACCTCTTTGACCGGCTGCTGGAAGAACGAATCCGCCATTCTGCCTACACCCCGGCCCGGACGGACAACCAGCCGGACGGCCGCTACAGCCGCCGCTGGCAGGTCAACTGGTAACACATCAACACAAGGAAAACAGCTATGACACACACCATTCAGCTTCCCTTTCCGGCCGCTGATCCCTTTATCCTGCCTACGGCGCAGGGCCGGTATTATCTGTACTGCACCTCCGAGGATGGGAATGGATTTCCCATCCGGGTCTCCTCCGATCTGCAGCACTGGGACCTTTGTGCAACGGTCCTAGGCCCCGGGAAATCCCGCTGGGGCAAAGACCGTTTCTGGGCGCCCGAATGCTACGCCTTTCACGGCCGGTACTACCTGTTTTACAGTGCCGACTGGAAGGTGAATCCCACCGGTGCCCGGGAAAATTTCCGCATTGGGGTGGCGGTTTCCGATTCTCCTGCCGGACCTTTCACCGACCTGGCGGATCGACCGGTCTTTGATCCCGGCTATCCCATCATTGACGCCAACGTGTACACTGAGAACGGACGCTTTTTCCTGTATTATTCCCGCTGCTGCTATGAACACCGGGTCCGGGATCTGGAAGAGAGCTGGATCTACGGGGTGGAACTCCGGCCGGATTTTTCCGGCGTTATAGGGGAACCTGTCCTGCTGCTGCGCCCCGAACAGCCCTGGGAGGGCCGCTCCGCTCCCCAGACCGGCCGCCGCTGGAACGAAGGCTCCTTTCTGCTGCGTCATAACGGCCGATACATCATGACCTATTCCGCCAACTATTTCGGCGGGCCGGATTACGCCGTGGGGTACGCCACCGCCCGGCATCCCCTCGGCCCGTATACCAAGGCGGCGGAGAATCCCATTCTGCAGCGCAGTGGTCCCATTACCGGAACCGGCCACAGCTGTCTGTTCCGCGGGCCGGACGGGTCCCTGATGATCTGTTATCACGGGCGTACCGCCGCCACCGGAGAGGATCGCATCGCCTTTCTGTCCCCTGCCCGGATCACCGAGGACGGCAGACTGTACGTCCTGTCCTGACCGGACGCCAAAACACCCCCGATCTCCTGTACAGGAGATCGGGGGTGTTTTTCATCTGTTTTTCCGGTCCGCCATGGCCTGGGCCCGCAGGCAGAGTTCCGCCGCCCGGAAGGCGTGGGCCTGGGTCATGGCTGTTTCGGTGCGGTCCAGGCAATCCCGGATCAGCCGGCCGAAAAAGGGACAGCCCACCCGGCCGGTGGCATCAAACCGGTGTTCTCCCCGTGCATCGACCCAGTACACGTGGTTTTCCCCCGGAAGATCGTCGGCTATGTCCGCATATTTGCGCAGTTCGATGTATCCCTCTGTGCCCAGAAGGAAGGTGCGGCCGTCCCCCCAGTTGCTCAGCCCCGCCGGGGTGAACCAGTCCACACGAAAATATCCGGTGGCGCCGTTCTCCGCGGTCACGGTACAGTCGCCGAAGTCCTCCAGCCCCGGACAGTCCGGGTGGGCGTAATTGGCCGTACGGGCACTGTTGACAAGCGCCTTCTCCGCCCCGGTAAAATACAGGAACTGTTCCAGCTGATGGCTTCCGATATCGCACAGAATCCCGCCGTATCGCTCCTTTTGAAAGAACCATTCGGGGCGGGTGGACGCATTCAGCCGGTGCGGGCCGAAACCGTCCACATGCAGGACCCGGCCGATCCGCCCCTCCCGGATCAGAAGGTCCGCAAAGGTGGCGGCCTCGCTGTGCAGCCGTTCCGAATAGTACACCATGTACTTCCGGCCGGTCTGCCTTGCGGCCCGGCGCACCCGGTCCAGCTGTTCCAGGGTGGTCACGGGCGGCTTGTCCACAAAGTAGTCCTTGCCGGCAGCCATGACCTGCAGGCCAATGGCGCAGCGCTCAGAGGGCACCGCCGCCCCGGCCACCAGGCGCACCCGGTCGGAGGCCAGCAGTTCCTCCAGACAGGCGGCCGCCCGGGCCTGGGGAAAAGCCCGACGGAATTCCGCGACTTTGCCGGGATCTTCATCCCAGACCGCATCCAGGGTGGCCCCCGCTTCCAGCAGGGCCCGGGTCATGCCGTAACAATGCCCGTGGGCCAGCCCTGCCACGGAAAAGTAAAACTCTCCCGGGCGAACAGCGGGAAGGGGCTTTTCCAGCCGCGGCAGATCCATCACAGCAGCTCCTTCAGGGCGTTGCAGGCTGCATCAAAGGCTTCGTCGCTGCTGCGGTAGCAGCCGCTGCCCACCCGGCTTTCCTCCCCGGCCCGCTCCAGACCCTGCAGGCCGTCAAAGACCCGCAGGTGGGGTTCCACGGTCACCCGCTCCCCGCCCTGGGCACGGTAGGCGTCCAGAATCATTTTCACATGGCCGATGCCCTGCCCCGCCGGAACCACATTGCCGTCCGCCAGGGCGTCCTTGATATGCAGATACTCCACATACGGGTGCAGGCGCTCCCAGGCACTCCAGGTTTCCTGGCCGCACTGCACAAAGTTGGCAGGGTCAAACACACCGCGCAGGGTCGGAAACTGGCGGTGGAGATCCTCGCACCGCTGTGCATTGTCCCCGTAGATGCCCTTTTCATTCTCGTGACAGAACAGGATTCCGCTGCCTTCGCCCACACGCAGCATTTCGCCCATCTGTTCCATGACCTGCCCGCGGCAGGAGGCGGGGTCCCGCCCCGCCGGGATGTAGAAGGAAAACATCCGCAGGCAATGGGCTCCCAACACCCGGGCCACCTCCAGTGTGTGGCGCAGCTGGTCCAAATGCGCCCCGAAGTCCCCGGTCTCCAGGTCGATCTTGCCGATGGGAGACCCCACCGACCAGACACAAAGTCCCGCCTCGTCCAGTTTGCGGCGGACTTCCTTTGCCTTTTCCAGCGAGATGGAAGAAACGTTTTCCCCGTCCACCCCGCGGATTTCCAGGCCGCTGAGGCCGTTGCGCCGCATTGCTGCGATCTGGCCGTCCAGCGCGGGGGATGCCTCGTCGGCAAACGCATAAATCTTCATGAAAGATACCTCCTGCTTGTGTAGGGAAGGATATCAGCGGCAGAGCAGCGGCGCGAACACGCCGCCCTGTACGCTGCGGGCAATGAAGGCCACATACCGGCCGGTCTTGGTGTCGTACCAGTCGGAGAAAGGCACCCGGGAGGTAGTCTCCCGCAAAACCAGGGCCACCGGGTCCAGCAGGGCCAGGCGGGTTTCCCGGTCCGGCGCCATGGCGGCGGTCCAGCAGATCCAGTCCGACTTGGTGTAATCCGCCCGGGAATCCAGCGGGAGCCCGTACCGGTTGATACGGGGCAGGTAGCTGGCCGTTTCGGCAGCATAGAAGCTTTCCGGCAGCAGGCCCAGGTTCAGCACCCGGTCCCACAGCAGGTTGTATTTCATGCTCCAGCCCTTCCCGTCCAGCGTCAGAGGGGTGTTGCCCTTGTCGCCGATGGTTTCCAGCAGACGGGCTGCCATCTTCCGGGCCAGAGCCTCATGGGTCTCGCTGCCGGTCAGGCGGGCATAGCAGGCCACCCCCACCACAGCCTTGGCGGCCAGGTTTACATTGTGGGCCAGATGCCCCGCAAAATCGTCGGTGCACAGCTGTTCATCCGGGTCCTGGCCGCATTCTACCAGATACCGGACCCACTTGTCCAGAAGGGGCCGATACCGTTCCGCCAGTTCCTTTCCGGCTCCGAAGGTGCGGGCGGCTTCCAGCATGATGAGCATGTTGCCGCACTCCTCCACCGGCATCTGGTAGGCAGGGTCATAGATATCGCTGCCGGCGGGATACAGGTAGTAGGGCGGGTAGCTCTGGCCGGGCCGCACATGCCGGCGGGCGGCATAGACCTGACCGGTGGCCAACGGATACCGGCCCACATCGTGGGGCGCAAAATCATACGTCCATACCGGCATGGAAGCAAATTCCAGCACCGGACGGCACAGAGCGTTGACCAGTTCGGGGCAGAATTGCAAAAACAGCGGGATGGACGGGTAGCTCACATCCACCGTCCCGATGCAGCCGTTGGAATCATTTTCCTTGGACAGGAAGGCCATTTCTCCAGCCGGGGTGGCAATGAGCTTGTGGGCAGCAAAAGTCTGGCGCCAGGCTGCATTCACCAGCGCAACATATTCTTCGCCCCCCGCTTCCCGGGCCTGGTCGGCCAATGTCCGGTCCAGCTGCCGGCAGCGGTCCAGGATCTGGTCAAAATGGGCAAAGGCAAACCGGATGGCGTCGGTGATCTGCCTTCCGTCCCGGCGATACCATGCCTTGCACAGATCGCCGAAATAGTTGATGGAAGCGATGTCGTCGTAAGCAATCACCGACTTGGCCGGTGTGCCGTCCAACGGCAGGTTGCAGGTCGTCTGCACCCCATCCCCTGTCCGTTCGGTTTTGCCCTCCGAGGTGAGATACAGATATCCCCAGTCGATGGTGATGTGGTCCCCGGAATGGCTCAGGGGTTTCTGTACCGCCTGCCCGCACCAGGCGGCGGAGTGATCTGCCAGCATCAGCTCCGCCCCTTCCATGGCCGGGCGGATCTCCCCGTCATAGCACAGACGGTCGGACAGATGCAGCCGCACCTGTACGGTGTGCGCCGCCCCATCCAGGGAAACCGCCGCCAGGGTGACCAGGGTCACCGGCATGCTCAGCAGGTCCAGGTCATCCGGCAGGGCGGGGGTGGCAAAGCAGGTTTCCAGCTGTACCCCGCCGAAGGTACTGACAAACCGGGTGCGGGTGGCACTGACCTGCAGTTCGGTCAGGTCGGCTTCCGGCTCCGGCCCGGCTCCCAGGAACCGGCAGGGACAGCCGTCCACGGTCATGGTGCCGCGGATGGGTTTGACCGGGCCGCTCCAATGGCAGCTGTCGGTTTGGGTCAGTGTATCGGCAGGCATCCAGATGGACAGATAAGGGTCGGATGCGATGAGGGGAATGGCGGGAAGTCGGTCTATATGCGGCATGGAAAGCAGCCTCCTCTTGGCAGAATGGAGCCCGGGGCTTCAGCCCTTCAGGCCCTGGATACTGATGCCTTCCACCAGGTTTTTCTGAAAGAAGAAAAACAGGGTCAGAACCGGCACCAGGGACAGAGCGGACATGGCAAAGGTAGCGCCGTAGTCCGCCTGGGAACTGTCGTTGAACATTTTCAGCGCGTACGCCACAGTGTACATGGCGGGTTTGTTCAGGTAGAGCAACGCGCCCATGAAATCCTCCCAGCTGCCCATAAAGGTCAGCACCCCCACCGTCACCAGGGACGGTACGATCATGGGCAGGATGATCCGGCTGAACACCCCATACCAGCTGCAGCCGTCGATCTTGGCGGCGTCGTCCATATCCCGGGGAATGCCCCGGATGAACTGCATGATCAGGAAGATATTGAACCCGCTGGCAAAGAAGGAGGGTACGATCATAGGCAGGAAGGTACCCACCCAGCCCATATTGTTGAACAGAACAAAGCGGGGAATCATCATGACCTGACCGGGCAGCATCATGGTGATGATCATCATCACAAACCAGAAGTTGCGGCCCTTGAAGCGGATGCGTGCCAGGCCGAAGGCCACCAGGGCGGAGGAAAAGACCATTCCCACCGAGGACAGCACCGCCACCAGGATGGAGTTTTTGAAGAAGGTGCCGAAGGTATAGTTGCCGAAGCCCTTCCAGCCCATGATGTAATGCTCAATGGTGAAATTCCTGGGGATCAGGGAGGTGGCGGTGGAGAAGATATCACCGTTGGGTTTGAAGGAGGATGCCACCAGCCAGAGGATGGGATACAGCATCAGAAAGCTGACGATGAGCATCAGTACGTGGTAAACCGTGGTGCCGACAGCGCGGCGGGCGGAAACGCTGTGCGTAATATTTTTGATCGTCATAGCTTTACTTCCCTTCCGATTCATAGTAGACCCACGCGCTGGAGGAGCGGAAGATCAGAGCGGTGAAGAAGGCAATGACCAGCAGCATGAACCAGGCCATGGCGGAGCCGTAGCCCATCTCAAACTGGTCGAAGGCCTTGTTGTACAGGTGTACGCCGTAATACAGGGTGGTGTTCAGCGGCTTGCCCTGGGTGATCAGGTAGCTGGAGTTGAAGGCCTGGAAAGCGCCGATGACCTGATTGATCAGGTTGAAGAAGATGATGGGGGTCAGCATGGGCAGGGTGATGGAGAAGAACCGGCGCACCGGACCCGCCCCGTCCACGATGGCGGCTTCATGGTAACTGGGGGGAATGTTCTTGATGGCCGCCAGGAAGATGAGCATGGAGCTGCCGAACTGCCAGACACCCAGAGCGATCAGGGTTCCCAGCGCCGTTTTCGGATTGCCCAGCCAGGCGGTGTCATCCGGCAGGCCCAGGGCACCCAGGATCTGGTTGATGACGCCGTTGACCGAGAATAATTGTTTCCACAAAAGGGCGATGGCCACGCTGCCGCCCATGAGGGAGGGAATGTAGAAGGCCGAACGATAAAATCCGGTGAGCCGGGTGGCCTTGGCCAGCACCAGCGCCACGATCAGAGAGACCGCCAGCTTGATGGGCACCTGGATAAAGGCAAACTTGAAGGTGACCCAGAAGGAAGTCCAGAACAGATCATCCTCAAAGAACATTTCCTTGTAGTTGTCCAGGCCGACCCACTTGGCCGGAGAAAGGATGTTGTAATCGGTAAACGAAAGATACAGAGAGGTGAAGAAGGGAATCAGGGTAAAGACCAGCAAGCCAATGATAAAGGGCAGTATGAAGACATAGCCCGCCACATTGTCATGATCCAGCACAGAGCTGAGCTTGCGTCTGACGCCGGTGGTTTTCTTCATGGCGATGGCTCCTTGTATTATAGAGTAGTAGTTATTAGAGCCCCTCTCCAAGGGCTGTGCTACACTGTAAGGGATGCTGTGGA
>CALWNO010000027.1 GCA_944382785.1 uncultured Gemmiger sp.
AGCACCTTTTTGCCGTCGTTCTGGGCAATGGCCATCATGCTGGCGGCAATGAAGGTAAAGCCGCCGATGAAAGCCACGGTCATACCGGTCATGTTGCCCGCCATGGCGGGGGCCAGCCGGATGAGCAGGTAGACGCCCGCCTTGACCATGGTGGCGCTGTGCAGCAGCGCGCTGGAGGGGGTGGGCGCCACCATGGCGCCCAGCAGCCAGCTGGAGAAGGGCAGCTGGGCCGACTTGGTCAGGCCCGCAAAGGCCAGCAGCACCACCGAGATGGTGGCCTTGGCTGCGACCAGTTCCCCCAGCTGCACGGTGTGCAGGGTGTGGGCCGCCACCACAATGGCGATGGCAAAGCCAAAGCCGCCCAACAGGTTCATCCACAAAGCGCGGAAGCTGTTGTTGACGGCCTCTTCGGTGCGGGTGTAGCCGATGAGCAGAAAGGAGATGACCGAGGTGATCTCCCAGAAGAAGTACATCCAGACGAGGTTTTCGGACAGAACCAGCCCGTTCATGGCCGCCAGGAAGAAGAACAGCATGGAGAAGAAGAACCCGCTGCGGTCCTGGTAGTCCTTGTGGTGCTGGTGGTAGGCCTGCATGTAGCCCACGGCGTAGATGCAGATCAGCCCGCCCACAAAGGCCACGATGATCAGCATGAGCATGGACAGGCAGTCCAGCTGGATGTGGGTGGGGGATTCCACCGGGCAGGTCAGTTCCGACCAGGCCATCAGGCAGGTCTGCCCCACCGAAAGCAGCACCACCGGGTACTTTTTGTACTTGATGCTCAGATAGACGATGAGGACCATGAGGGCGAACTCGCCGGCCAGCATCAGGTGGTCAATCAGGGGCACTTCGCCGCACAGACTGACAATTCCGCCGCCCTGCAGCCAGGCGCCCAGCAAAAAGGCGGCCAGCACCATGATCACGGCGGCGCCCCCGTACACCACGCGGCCGCGCAGGCGGGTATCGCGGATGCAGGGAATCACCAACGCCATCAGGGCAGGCCACCCGATCAAAATTGGAATGATTGCCATAAAAACAACCTCCTCGGGGAACTTTCCCGGATAATCATACAATTTTTTTGACAAATTAGTTTCATTATAGTCCTCTTTTTTCCGATTTACAAGACCATCCTTCCGTATGGATTTTTGTGTCGGATGGTGCTACAATGGAACCGTGCGGCGGATTTCGCCGCCATTTTTGCCCCGCCGGGGCCCTGCCGGAAGGAGGAATTTGCCGTGCATGAGCTTGCCATCACCCAGAGCATTCTGGACATTGCTCTGCAGGCCGCCCGGGACCAGAAAGCAACGCATATCCGCGAAATTCGCCTGCGCATGGGGCCCTTTTCCGGCGTGGTGCCGGAGTGCGTGCAGATGTACCTGGACGTGCTGGCCAAAGGTACCCCTGCCCAGGGGGCCAAAATCAAGGTAACCACCGCACCTTTGAAGGTACTGTGCCGGGATTGCGGGCGCGAAGGAGAAATTGACCGCGCCCACATCGCCTGCCCCTACTGCGGCAGCCTGCGGCTGAAGCGGCTTTCGGGCAAGGAATTCATGGTGGAAAGTCTGGAGGTTGACGAATAATGGAAATCAAAGTGCTGCATCAGGTCATGGAGTGGAACGAGGACGTGAGCGCCGAGGTGCGCCGCACCCTGAAGGACCACAAGGTCTGTCTGATCAATGTGATGGGCAGCCCGGGCGCGGGCAAGACCAGCCTGATCACCGCCCTGATCGCCAGACTGCGGGAAGAATTTTCCATCGGGGTCATTGAGGGGGACATCACCGGCCAGATCGACGCCGAGAAGATCGCGGCGCTGAAGATCCCGGCGGTGCAGCTGAACACCGACGGCGCCTGCCACATCGAGGCCATGAGCATCCAGCACATCCTGCCGGACTTTGACCTGGACAGCGTGGACGTGCTGTTTGTGGAGAACATCGGCAACCTGGTCTGCCCGGCGGAGTTCGACATCGGGGAGAATTTCCGCATCACTGTGCTGAGCATCCCCGAAGGGGACGACAAGGTGGCCAAGTACCCCCTGATGTTCACCGACACTTCCTGCCTGGTGCTGAACAAGTGCGATATGCTCCCCTATTTTGACTTTGATGTGGACCGGGTGGCGGCGGACTACAAGGGCGTGAACCCCGAAGGCCCGCTGTTCCAGGTATCCAGCCGCACCGGCGACGGCCTGGACGCCCTGGCCGCCCACATTGCGGACAAGGTGCGCGCCGCCCTGGCCCCTCAGGCATGACCCGGCTGCATTTTCTCATTGAAGGGATCGTGCAGGGGGTGGGGTTCCGCCCCTTTGTCCACCGGCAGGCCGCCCGCCTGGGCCTGAGCGGCTGGGCCCGCAACACCGCCGCCGGGCTGGAGCTGGAGCTGGAAGGCCCCAAAGCCGCCCTGGACGACTTTCAAAACATCCTGCGCACCGCCCCGCCGCCGTTGGCGGTGATCGAGAAGGTGCAGGTCCAGCCGGTGCCCCCCACCGGGGAAAGAGGCTTTTCCATCCTGCCCAGCCGGGAAGGGGCGGCGGCCACCCTGGTATCCCCCGACCTGGCCCCCTGCCCCGCCTGTCTGGCCGAGATGAACGACCCCCAAGGCCGGCGGTACCGGTATCCCTTCATCAACTGTACCGACTGCGGACCCCGGTTTTCCATCATCCGCCGCCTGCCCTACGACCGCCCCGCCACCACCATGGCCGGGTTTGCCATGTGTCCCGACTGTGAAGCCGAATACACCGACATCACCAGCCGCCGCTACCATGCCCAGCCCAACTGCTGCCCGGTGTGCGGGCCCCGGGCCATCTACCTGGACGCCGAGGGCCATCCCCTGCCCGGGGACCCCATCGCCCTGGCCCAGCAGGCCCTGGCCGCCGGGCAGATTGTGGCGGTGAAGGGCACCGGGGGCATCCACCTGGCCTGCCGGGCGGACGACCCCGACGCCGTGGCCCGGCTGCGCCGCCGCAAACACCGGCCGGAAAAGCCCCTGGCCCTCATGGCCCGGGACCTGGAGGCCGCCGGGCGGTTCTGCCGCCTTTCGGAGGCGGAGGCCGCCCTGCTCCAAAGCCCCCGGCGGCCCATCCTGCTCCTTTCCAAAAGGGACCCCGCCGGGCAGGGCTGGCTCAGCGCCACCACCCGGCTGGGGGTCATGCTGCCCTACACCCCGCTGCACATCCTGCTGCTGGACGGCCAGGCCGGCGGCCCCGACCTGGCGGTGATGACCAGCGCCAACCGCCCGGGATGCCCGGTGCTCATCGACAACGAGGAAGCCCTGGCCGTGCTGCACGGGGTGGCGGACGGGTTTCTGTTGCACGACCGGCCCATCGCCAACCGGTGCGATGACTCCCTGGCCATGGTCTGGCGGGGCGCGCCGGTGTTTTTCCGCCGCAGCCGGGGCTACGCCCCCCAGCCCCTGTTGCTGGACCGGGACGCCACCGGGGTGCTGGCCCTGGGGGCGGAACAGAAAGGTTCCTTTGCCGCCGGGCGGGGCCGCCACGCCTTTGTGAGCCAGTACATCGGCGACCTGAAAAACGCCGAGACGCTGGACCACTACCGCACCGCCCTGCACTCCACCCTGGACCTGTTCGGACTTGTGCCCCAGACCCTGGTGTGCGATTTACACCCCGACTACGCCTCCACCCGCCTGGCCGAAGAGCTGGCCCGGCAGCGGGGTCTGCCCCTGCGGCAGGTCCAGCACCACTGGGCCCACATGGCCGCCTGCATGGCGGACAACCGGCTGACCGGGCCGGTGTTCGGCCTGGTCTGGGACGGCACCGGCCTGGGGGAGGACGGGACCATCTGGGGCGGGGAATGTCTGATGGGGGATTTCCGCACCTGCCGCCGGGTGGGCTCGCTGCGCCCCGTGGCCCTGCCGGGGGGCGATGTGTGCGCCGTACAGATTGGCCGCACCGCCCTGGCCCTGGCCACCGACGCGGGCTGTGCCGACCTGGCCCCGGACTTTCCCCGCCGGGAAGGGGTGGCCGCCCTGCTGCACAGCGGCTACCGCTACCCCCGGTCCTCCGGCATGGGGCGGCTGTTTGACGGGGTGTATGCCCTGCTCACCGGCCGGGTAACGGCCGGGTACGACGGCCAGGCCCCCGCCCTGCTGGAAGCCCTGGCCGAGGGCGCCGCCCCCGCCGCCCTGTACACTCCCGCCTTTTACGAGGACGCCGGGGTTCGGTTTTTCGACACCCGGCCCCTGATCCGGGCGCTGTGCACCGGCAAAGCCGCAGGGACCGACCCCGCCGCCCTGGCCGCCGGGTTCCAGCAGGCGCTGTGCGCCATGGCCCTGGACCAGTGCCGGGCGCTGAACCCGGACAAGCTGCCGGTGGTGCTTTCGGGCGGGGTGTTCCTGAACCGGGCCCTGCTGGACGGGGTCACCGCCCGGCTGGAAGGGGCGGGTTACCGGGTGTACACCCACAAGCGGGTCTCCCCTTCCGACGAAGGGCTTGCCCTGGGCCAGCTGGCCATCGGCGCCGCGGGCCTTGACAGTTGATTTTGTATGACGGGAGGGTTGCTGCATGTGTCTTGCAGTTCCTTTGAAGATTGTTTCGCTGGAAGGCGACGGCAAACACGCCGTGGGGGAAGCCGCCGGGCTGACCCAGAATCTGCGGGTGGATTTTCTGCCCGGCATCGCCGTGGGGGACTATGTGATGGTCCACGCGGGCTTTGCCATCGAAAAGCTCACCCCCGAGCAGGCCGCCGAGAACCTGGCCTGCATTGAGGCGGCCATCCATGCCCTGTGATGCCTGGCTGAACGCCTTCCACAACCCCGAGGGGGCGGCCCGGCTGGTGGCAGACATCCGCCGCCGCACCGAAAACCGCGCCCCCGTGCGGATCATGGAGATCTGCGGCACCCACACCATGGCCATTGCCAAGGCGGGGCTGCGCAGCCTGCTGGCCCCGGGGGTGGAACTCATCTCCGGCCCTGGGTGCCCGGTGTGCGTGACCCCCGCCGGGGAGCTGGACGCCGCGCTGGAACTGTCCGCCCGGCCGGGTGTGATCATTGCCACCTACGGCGACCTGCTGCGGGTGCCGGGCAGCGTGCGGGGGGATACCCTTTTGCGCCGCCGGGCCGCCGGGGCGGATGTGCGCACCGTCTATTCCGCCGCCGACGGGGTAGAATTGGCCCGGGCCAACCCGAACCGGCAGGTGGTGTTCCTGGGGGTGGGGTTTGAGACCACCGCCCCCGGCACCGCCGCCTGCGTGCTGGACGCCGCCGAAACCGGGGTGAAAAACTTTTCGGTGTACTGCCTGCTCAAGCGCACCGAACCGGCTTTGCGGTCGCTGCTGGACGCCCCCGACTGCGGGGTGGACGCCCTGCTCTGCCCCGGGCATGTGGCGGTGGTCACCGGGGCGGAGGCTTTCGGATTTCTGCCCCGGGACTACGGCCTGCCCGCCGTGGTCAGCGGCTTTGACGCCGGGGACGTGCTGTACGCCGTCTGGCGGCTGGTCTGCATGGTCTGCGACGGCACCCCCGATTTGGAAAACGAGTATTCCCGCCTGGTTTCGCCTGGCGGCAACGCCGCCGCCCGGGCCGCCGTGGACAAGGTCTTTCAGCCCGCCGACAGCCCGTGGCGGGGCCTGGGGGAAATTCCCCAAAGCGGCCTGGCCCTGCGGCCGGAATACGCCCCCTGGGACGCCGCCGCCCGGTTCGGCCTTGTGCGCCGGGCGGGCACCGAGCCCCCGGGCTGCCGGTGCGGGCAGGTCATCCGGGGGATGCTGCACCCCGAACAATGTCCCCTTTTCGGCAAAGTCTGCCGTCCGGAAGATCCGGTGGGGCCGTGCATGGTTTCTAGCGAGGGCGCCTGTGCCGCCGCCTGGAAGTACCGTCCCGCCGACTGAACCCTGTTAGGAGATGAAACCGATGGAACCGATCATTACCATGGATTACGGCAGCGGCGGCCTGCGCACCGCCCAGCTTATTGATGAAATTCTGCTGCCCGCCTTAGGCAACGCCGCCCTCAACGACCTGGGGGACGGGGCCGTCCTGCCCGACCTGGGCGGCAAGCCGGTGTTTTCCACCGACAGTTTTGTGGTCACCCCCTGGAAGTTTCCGGGCGGGGACATCGGCAAGCTGGCGGTGTGCGGCACCGTCAACGACCTGTGCATGGCCGGGGGCAAGCCCTTGTACCTGAGCCTTTCCCTGATTCTGGAGGAGGGTCTGCCCATGGACGACCTGCGCAGGGTGGTGGATTCCATCGCCCGCACCGCCAGGGAAGCGGGGGTGCAGATCGTCACCGGCGACACCAAGGTGGTGGAGCGGGGCAGCGCCGACGGGCTGTACATCAACACGGCGGGCATCGGGGTGCTGCGGGCCCCCGGTCTGGGCCGCCGGGCCCTGCGCCCGGGGGATGCGGTGCTGGTCAGCGGCAGCGTGGGCTGCCACGGCGCCGCGGTGCTCATGGCCCGGGGGGACCTGCCGGTGGAGGGGGACCTGCGCAGCGACTGCCGCCCCCTGCATGAACTGAGCGCCGCCGCCCTGGGGGCCGGGGAGGTGCACATCCTGCGGGACCCCACCCGGGGCGGTGTGGCCACCACCCTGAACGAATTTGTGGAGGGCAGCGGGCTGTGCATCGACCTGGAGGAGGAGGCCATCCCGGTGGACGAACCGGTGGCCGCCGCCTGCGACCTTTTGGGTCTGGACCCGCTGTACGCCGCCTGTGAGGGCCGGATGCTGGCGGTGGTGGCCCCCGGCGACGCGGACGCGGTCCTGGCCGCCCTGCACGCCCTGCCCGGGGGCGAAAGCGCCTGCCGCATCGGCACCGTGGGCACCGGACGCCCGGGCAAGGTGGTGCTGCACACGGCTTTGGGCGGCAGCCGGATTCTGGGCAAGCTCACCGGCGCCCAGCTGCCCCGCATCTGCTGAGCCTTCCTCAAAGAGGAAACAGACCCTGCCTGGGTCTGTTCCCTCTTTTTTGTTATCGGCCCGAAAGAATCCCGCAACATCCCCCGCCCATACTGGGTGTACCTATCCCGACAAGGAGGAATGACCATGTACCCGGTGCTTGTGGTGGACGACGAGGCCCCCATTGCGGAGCTCATCTCCATTACCCTGTCCCAGATCGGGCTGCCCTGCGTGCAGGCCCACAGCGGCAGCGAGGCCGCCGACCTCATCGAGACCCGGAAATTCGATCTGATCTTACTGGACGTGATGCTGCCCGATGTGGACGGGTTCGAACTCATGGACTACATCCGCCCCACCGGCACCCCGGTGATCTTTCTCACCGCCCGCACCGCCGTGGACGACCGGGTGCGGGGGCTGAAACTGGGAGCCTATGACTATATCGTCAAGCCCTTTGCGGCCCCCGAACTGCTGGCCCGGGTGGAGGGGGTGCTGCGCCACGCCGGACGGCGGGACACCCTGCTCCGTGCCTGGGACGTAGTGGTGGACCCGGAAGCCCGCACCGCCGCCAAAAACGGGGTGCCGGTACCCCTGACGCCCCACGAATTCGACCTGCTGCTGGCCCTGTTGCACAACCGGGGGATCACCCTCTACCGCAGCGCCCTGCTGGAACTGGTGTGGGGGATGGACGCCGAACCTTCCAACCGCACGCTGGACATCCACATGTCCCGGCTGCGGCGCAAACTGGGGTGGGACGACCACATCCGCACCGTGCCCCGGGTGGGCTACATGCTGGAGGAGGAGGAAACGCCATGACCTTTTCCCGCAAACTGACTTTGGGCATTCTGCTGCTGCTCTGCCTGACCCTGTCCCTGGGGGGCGGATGGACCATCGACCGCAACCTGGACTTTGCCCTCCAGCGGGCCCAGACCCAGAACGCCGCCCTGCACCAGCGGGAACGCAGCGCCCTGGAACAGGCCCTGCGCACCGACGGCGCCCGCAACACCGTGGCCGCCGCCCGGACGGTGCTGGACTATGCCGCAGAGCTGCAAAGCGCCGTGGGGGCCCAGCCCTTCTATTTTTCGGTGCTGGACGAACAGGGCACCACCCTCTATTCCAGCCTGCCCGCGGCGGTGCGCTACGCTGCCCAGCGGGGGGCCATTGCCGCCGGGGCCCGGCAGCTTTCCTACACCGCCGAGGGCAGCGCCCGCTACATGCTGCTGGCCTCCCCTTTGCAGGGGTCCCTGGACGGGCTCTGGCTGGTGAGCGCCTACGATGTGGCCCCCCTGTATGCCGAGCGGGACCGGCAACTGCGGCAGTATTTTCTGCTGGAGACCGCCGCCCTGGTGCTGGCGGGTGCCGCGGCAGCCCTCTTTTCCCGCCGGATGACCCGTCCTTTGCGGGCTTTGCAGACGGCGGCCCGCTCCATGGCCCAAGGCGCCTACGACCGCCGGGTGCCCGTCTGCGGGCAGCGGGAATTCGACGCCCTGGGGCAGGATTTCAACCAGATGGCCGACGCGGTGGAAAGCCGCATGGACGCCCTGCGGCAGGAATCCGCCCGCCAGAGCCGGTTCGTGGCGGCCTTCACCCACGAACTCAAGACCCCCATGACCTCCATTCTGGGGTACGCCGACCTGCTGCGCATGGGAGAACAGCCCGCCGAGCGACGCCGCCAGGCCGCCGACTACATCTACCACGAGGCCGGACGGCTGGAGACCCTGAGCCGCAGCCTGCTGCAATTGCTGGGCCTGGAACAGGAGCAGATCGTCCTGGCCCCGGTGGCGGTGCGGCTGGTGTTCGGGGATGTGCGCCGCAGCCTGCCGGAGGATTTTCCGGCCACCATCTGCACGGATTGTGACCCCCAGGCGGTGGTGCTGGCCCAGCGGTCCCTGCTGGGGGACCTGGTGCGCAATCTGGTGCTCAACGCCGCCAACTCCGGCCCCAAGGACGGGGCGGTGCATCTGGGCTGCCGCAGACAGGGGGACGGCTGGGAACTGACCGTCTCCGACACCGGCTGCGGTATGGCGGCCCAGGAACTGCCCCGCATCACCGAGCCCTTTTACATGGTAGACAAGAGTCGGGCCCGTCGGGCGGGCGGCAGTGGTCTGGGGCTGAGCCTGTGCGCTGAGATCGCCCGCCTCCACGGCAGCACCCTGACCTTTGTGAGCGAACCGGGCCGGGGCACCACCGTTTCGCTGCATCTGAAGGAGGGACGGGAATGAAACAAAGCTTTCTGCCCACGATGGGGGCGCTGCTGGTATGCGCCGCCCTGCTGGGTGGGCCGGCCCTGTGGGCCCGACTGGGGGATGCCCGCCGGACCCAGCTGGTCACCGCCCGCCCGGTGACGGCGGGGGCCCTGGACGAGGACGCCCGGGCCATCCCGGTGCTGTACGAGCTTCACGCCGGCAGTACCTGCACCGACCCGGACGCCCCTGCCGAGCTGCCCGAGCCGGACCCCGCCGAACTGTGCGCCGAAGCCGCTGACCCCCTGGCGGCGCTGGCGGAGGCTGGGGTGATTTCTGACCGGGAAAAGGCCGGTCTGGACGCCTTGCTGGCCCGGACCCCGGACCAATATTCCCGCGGGGCGGACGGAAGCCAGCAGACCCTGAGCCTGCTGTGGTTCGGGGAAACCACCACCGCCGGACTGTACCTGACCCGGCAGGCGGCCACCGGGGTGTATGTTTCCTATTCTCTGCCGGTGGGCGGGGACCTGGACGGCGAGACCCGCCTGCGGACCTGGCTGGCCCTGCTGGGGATGGACGGTCTGGGGGACTGGGAAACGGCGGACACCGACGTCCCGGACACCACTGCCCTGTATTCGGCCAAAGCCCGGGCCACCGTCTGCTGCACCTCTGGGGAGGACTGGTTGTATCTGGAACTTCGGAAAGGACAGTCCACCTTCTGAAAGAACTTCGCCACATGGATGCCGCAGAATAAAGGCAGATCAACACAAGGAGGGTTCACCCATGAAACAACGCCTGTTCTGTCTGGCCCTGGCCGCCGCCCTGCTCACCGGCTGCGGGGCCGCCCCATCCGGGACTACCCCCGACACCGCCGCGGTCTCTTCCGGCCGGGGGGAGGAAGCCGCCGAAACCACCGCCCCCACCGGGCTGCATGTGCTGGATTCCGGGGACGCCCAGGGGTTCTACTCCGCCGGGTCCTCCCTGGACGCGGGGCTGTCCCGGCTGAACTATGTGGACTACGCCACCCTGACCGCCGCGCCCCTGTGCGCCGACCCGGCCTGCACCCACAATTCCGATACCTGCACCGCCTGCCTGCCCGAAGGGCAGACCCTGTACGGGGTGAAGATCTTCAATGAGGACCGTCTGGTTATTATGGCGGCCCGTTCCCCGGATTACTGGCCGGTCTTGTACACCGCCGCCCGGGACGGTTCCGACCGGCAGCTGCTGTATGAGGGCAGCGCCACCGCCTATCTTTCGGTGGGGGACACCCTGCTCATGGGGGACGGGGCGTATGTGTATTTCTGCGTCACCGAGGAAGACCCGGAGGACCCGGCCCTCTCCGGCGGGCTGTACCGCATCCCGGTGACCGGCGGCGAGGCCCAGCGGCTGTTCACCACCACCAACCACACCATGGTGGGGGTGGTGGACGGAGGCATCCTCTGCGTCTTTTACGACCTGACCGATCCTTCCGGCGCCGGGGCCCGGCACCTGCGGCTGTACGCCACCGACGGCAGCTACACCGACCTGATGAGCTGGACCGACGCCGACCCCGCCCGCAGCTTTGCGGTGGACGGGGACCGCATCCTGTGGATGGCAGAGAGCGGCGCCGCCGGATGGCTGAAAACCGACGGCAGTTCCGGGCAGGTCAGCGTGGAGTGGCCCTTTACGGTGGGCAGCGGCGACGAGGAAAAGCTGGTGAATCTGGACAGCCGGATGCCGGTGCTGGACGGCCAGCTGCTGGTCAATGTCACCGGGTGGGACTCGGACATGGTCACCGACCGCTATGCCCTTAACCCGGAGACCGGCAGCCTGACGCCCCTGCCCCTCTCCTACATGGCCGGGGAGCTGAAGCGCCCCCTGGACCTGTCCGCCGTGGTGGGGGACAAGGTGCTGTGCACCTTTGCGGTGAACTATCTGCCGGTGAGCTCGGTGGCCGAAGACGGCACCACTGTGGAGGTGGAACAGGCCCAGGCCCGCATCGGGCTGCTCTCCCTGGCCGATTTCTGGGCCGGGAACCCCAACTATGAGGAGATCACCTGCACCATGCCCATGGCTTTGTAAGGGGGCGGATTTCCCGCTGTCTGTGAAAAGTTCCCGCAAAAACCAAAAGCCTCTCTCCCGGCCGGGAGAGAGGCTTTTTTGGATGAGCAAGGGGTCATTCCTTGGGGTCCCGGCGGCAACTTCCCCCGCTGCAGCAGCAGGAGCCGAAGCTGCCGGACAGCAGCAGCCCGATGAGTCCCATATACACCATGGTGTTGAAGGGGTTGGAGGTGATGGCACAGGTACCGGTGGGGCACCCCACCAACGCGTAATACGCCAGGCCCACCAATGCACCGCCCACCGTGAAAAGGATGGGCCGCCGCCATTTTTTCAGCTGTTCTTTCATTGCAACACTTCGCCTCCTGTCATGGTTGGGGGCGGTTGTGCCGTCCCCGGTGATTTGTATTCAGTATAGCGGCAACGGGCCGGAATGTCCGTGACAAGGTCACCGGGCAGCTTTACCAAAAATTCACCTGACTTTTACCGTGGCGTGGTGGAGAAGATGATTTCCCGGGTCTACAATACAGGTGCAGCCTGCAAAAGAAGCAGTTCCTGCCAAAAGAAAGGGAGTAGAACCGCTATGAATCAGACACAAACCGGGAAAAAGGAATTTCCGCACGGTCGTACGCTGGCCGGAGGGCTTGCTGTGGGCATCGTCCTGTGTGCTGCCGGTGCGTGGAGCCTTTTGGGCGGGGCCGAAGCCGCTTCCATGGCCTCCGCAGCTCTGGGCGCCGCCGTGCTGGCCCTGACTCTGGTGCTGGCCCTGATCGCCGGGCCCCGGTCCCGCCGGAAATAAACCCCTCTGCCGCCCCCGGGCCCTGCCCGGGGGCGTTTTTTTGTGGGGCAGACTTTTTTTGCAAAACACCCCTTTCCCGCTGGCGCAGCATCGCAAAATCCTGTATACTGACGGTAGAACATGATTTTTCTCTTTTTTCCGGGAGGTTCTGCCATGAAAAAGCTGTTTTGCCTGCTGGGGGCGGCTCTCTGCCTGGCCGGGTGCAGCCCGGCACAAGCCCCGGAGGCTCTCCCCTCCCCCACCCCCGCCGAAATTGCGGCGGACTTTGCCCCGGACCAGCTGTACGGGGTGGCCTTTCTGGGCTGGCAGGACCAGACCGCTCTGGAAAGCTACCGGGACCTGGCCGACCCGGACACCCTGCCCGTCTACCACATCTCGGCGGGGGAATGTTACCTGATCCTGCCCCGCTATGCCGACATGTCCCTGCGGCTGTACGCCGATGACCCGGTGGCCGGGACCCGGACCCTGGTGGTGGAGGACCCGGCCTGCGGTCCCTTTGTGCTGGAATGCAACGTGAGCGACCTCTACCCCGACGCGGTGGTGGAGCTGAGCCGGGAGGGGCAGAGCGTCAGCTTTTCCCCCTGGCATTCCCTGAAAGACGGCACCCTGCAGCTGGGGGAAGAGGGCTTGGACCTGACCCGGTAACCGGGAGGGATTCCCGCTTCCTTGACAGGGGCTGCGGCCCCATAGTATCCTGACAGACAACAAAAGGAGGTGTGCTGTATGGCCACGACCATTCTCATTGCGGAGGACGACGCCGACATCCGCAACCTGCTGCGGCTGTACCTGGAAAGCGAGGGCTACACGGTGCTGGAAGCCGCCGACGGGGAGGCGGCCCTGTCCGCCGCCCTGACCCAATGCCCCGACGCCGCCATCCTGGACGTGATGATGCCCAAAATGAACGGGTACGAGCTGACCCGGGCCCTGCGCCGCACCAGCGACATCCCCATCCTGATTTTGTCCGCCAAAAGCCAGGACAACGACAAGATCCTGGGGCTGAACCTGGGGGCGGACGATTACATCGCCAAGCCCTTCAACCCCATGGAGGTGGTGGCCCGTCTGAAAGCCCATCTGCGCCGGGCAGGGAACACCCGCCGGTCGGCTCTGACCGTGGGGGAACTGACCCTGGACACCGCCGCCATGCAGCTGTACAAGGCGGGGCAGCCCATTCCCCTGACCCCCACCGAGTACAAGATCCTGGCCCAGCTCATGGGGGCGCCGGGGCGCATCTTTACGAAAGTCCAGCTGTACGAGGGCATTGCGGGGGAATATTTTGAAAGCAACGACAACACCATGATGGTGCACATCTCCAAACTGCGGGAAAAGATCGAGGATGATCCCAGGAATCCGCGGTACATTGTGACCATCCGGGGATTGGGGTACAAGATTGAAGCGTAAGGAAGACCGGCTGTTTGCCCTGCTGGTGAAGAACTATCTGCTCTTCACCCTGGTTCTGCTGGGGCTGGCCGCCGGGCTGTACTGGGCCTGGGACCGGCAGTTTGAGCGGCTGCTCAACCCGGTGGACTGGGATGCCCTGCTGTGGGACCCCGCCCTGGAACAGGGGCGGTATGCCGAGCTGGACGGGTACCTCCACGGTGAGGGCAACGGCTTTGCGGTGCTGGATGCCGCCGGTACCGAACTCTACCGGGCGGGGGCCATGCCGCCCGCCCTGACCGCCGGGGAGCTGGCCTGTGTGGCCGACTACCAGAGCGGGGAATACCTGGAAGCCTTTCCCGAAGCGGAGGGCAGCCCGGTGCGCTACCGGGTGCTGCGCACCCGACTGCGGTCGGACGGCACCACCGAGATCACCGGGGACATGGCTCTGGACGCCGACTACCAGGTGCTGTCCGGGGCGCTGATCCCCGGCAAGACCGCCTACACACCACGGGAGTACGCCATCTTATCCGGGGCCTACCCTGCCCACGGCACCCTCTACCGGGCGGACCTGACCGACGGGCGGGTGGTGCTCTTCTGCATGGCGCCTCTGGACGAGGAAGCCCTGGCCCGGGTGTCCGACCGGGGCTGGCTCATCTGGCTGGCGGCCCTGCCCCTGTACGCCCTGGCTCTGGCCTTCTTTATCTGGCGGCTGGGGCGGCGCATCCGCCCGCCGCTGGAACGGCTGCGGGCCGCCCTGGACGCCCAGGCCCGGGGTACTCCCCAGCCGGTGGGGGACTGTGGCGGGGTGCAGGAACTGCAGCGCATCGGCCGCAGCCTGGACGAACTCTCCGCCCGGCTGGCCGAGAGCGAACACGAGCGGGCGGAGATGGACCGGGAGCGCCAGCGGATGATCGCCAACATCTCCCACGACCTGAAGACCCCGGTGACCGTCATTGCGGGGTATGTGGACGCCCTGGCCGACGGCAAGGTGCCCCCCGCGGAGCAGGAGCGGTATCTGGCCGCCATCCGCACCCGCACCGAGGCCCTGACCCGCCTGATCAACGCCTTCCACGAATACAGCAAGGTGGATCATCCCCAGTTCAGCCTGCAGCAGCGGGAGCTGGACCTGTGCGAGTACCTGCGGGAATATCTGGCCAACCAGTATGACACCATCCATCTGGCAGGCTTCACCCTGGAAGTCTCCATCCCCGAAACGCCCTGCCCCTGCTCCCTGGACCCCTTCCAGTTCGGCCGGGCGCTGGACAACCTCATCGGCAACGCCCTGCGGTACAACCGGCTGGGCACCCTGCTCACCGTGGCCCTGGCCCTGGAGCCCGGGTGGGCGGTGCTGACGGTGGCGGACAACGGGGAGGGCATCCCCGCCGACCGGGCCGCCGCCATCTTTGAGCCCTTTGTGGTGGGCAGCGACGCCCGCACCGGGGGCGGCAGCGGACTGGGACTTTCCATCACCCGACGGCTGGTGGAGCTCCACGGGGGCACCATCACCCTGGACAACCATCCCGGGGAGGGCGCCGCCTTCCACATCCGGCTGCCTCTTCCTTCCTGATATATAGGATTCCTGCCCTGCCGGGGCGGAAAAGTGTAGGCTTTTCCGCCCCGGCTTTTTACCTTTCTTTACAAATCTTAAGGTTGCGTTGAGGAAGAACCAAGGTTTGCCCGGTATACTTCTCCTTGTCAGCCAAACCAAGGAGGTGAACCCCATGAGCAATCCCTGTCCCCGCAAGCGCCCGCTGATCGAGGTGTGCGCCATCCGCAAGGAATACCCTTTGGGGGATGAGACGGTGGTGGCTTTGAAAAACATCGACCTGAACATCATGCGGGGGGAGATCTGCTGCATCTTCGGCACCTCCGGTTCGGGCAAGAGCACCTTTCTGAACCAGCTGGCCGGGATGGAAAAGCCCACCCGGGGCCTGGTGTCCATCGGCGGGGTGCCCATCTCCCGCCTGAACGAAAACCAGCTGGCGGCCTTCCGCCAGCGGCACATCGGCTTTGTGTTCCAGTCCTACAACCTGCTGCCCAACCTCACCGCCACCGAGAACGTGGCCCTGCCCCTGATGTTCCGGGGCGTGCCCCGCAAGGAGCGGGAGGAGGCCGCCCGCCGGATGCTCTGCCGGGTGGGACTTTCCCACCGGCTGGACCACTTTCCCCGCCAGATGTCCGGCGGCCAGCAGCAGCGCGCCGGCATTGCCCGGGCCTTCATCGCCCGGCCGGACGTGGTCTTTGCCGACGAGCCCACCGGCAACCTGGATTCCAAAACCACCGTGGAGGTCATGGAGATGATCTGCACCTTTGCCCGCCGCTATCACCAGACCATCATCCTGGTCACCCACGACCCGGAGATGGCTGCTTACGCCGACCGCATCGTGCGGCTCACCGACGGGGAGATCGTCAGTGACGAGACCCGGCGCCGCCCATAAGATAAAAGGAGGATGCTCCATGTTCTTTGCCCGCAAAACCGCCGCCCTGCTGCTGGCCCTTACCCTGGCCGCCGGCACCGCCCTGCCCGCCATGGCCGAGGAAGCCCCTGCCGCCCAGCCCGCCCCCGCCGTGACCGAATCTGCCCCGGCGGACCCCAACTTCCTGACCCTCAATTACACCGCCAGCCGGGACCGCATCCGCCGGGGGGACAAAGCGGACCTGGCCGTCACCGTGAAGGATACCGCCCTGCTCACCCGGGATTTTACCGAGAGCGACTACGATTTCAGCAAGCTGCTGGACAGCTTTTCCGCCTGCACCCCCACGGTGGAGGTTCTTTCCCAGGAGGAGGAACCCCTGACCCTGCGCCTGACCTGCGCCGGAGTGGAGTACAGCGGCACCGGCCGGGACCTGAAGCTGAGCATTGCCCGCAAGGGCAGCGGCAGTCCCCAGACCCTGGCCCTCACCGTGACCCAGGCGGAGGAGTACGTGGCCCCCACCCCGGCGCCCACCCCCGAACCGGTCCAGCCCAAGGAGCAGGCCGCCCCGCCGGTGCTGGTGACCCGCTCCTCCCTGGCCAAGCCCCTGGGTGCCAACGAGGCCGCCGACATTGTGGTGACCATCCAGAACGCCGGCAGCACAAAAATGATCAAGCCCCTGGCTTCCTTCTCCGCCTCCGAATCCCTGCTCATCGCCAACGACGTGAGCAATGTGGTGCTGCCGGACATCGAACCGGGCAAGAGCACCACCGTGACCCTGCGGGTACAGGCGGCCAAGGAGATTTCCTCCGGTTCCCAGTCAGTGCAGGTGGACCTGAAATACGGCTATGAGAGTGCCGGCCAGACCCTGCAGGCCACCTCCTCCGACAAGCTGAACCTCTCCGCCGCCCCCACCGTCACCCCCGGTCCCGGCACCGACAGCGCCACCCCCAACATCGTCATCCGGGATTTCAGCTACGGGGATTCCAACATTGCCGCCGGGTCCCGGTTCACCCTCTCCTTCAAGTTCCAGAACATGGGCCGGATGAAGGTGGAAAACGTGGTGGCCAGCATCGACGGCGGCGAGAACTTCGCCCTGGACGGCGGCACCAGTACCTTCTATTACGATTCCGTCGCCGCCAAGGGGGAGCAGAGCCAGACCGTGCCCCTGCAGGCCCTGCCCACCGCCAAGAGCGGCGCCCAGGCGGTGACCGTGCTTTTCAAGTATGAGTATGTGGACGGGGGCAAGCGCACGGCCACCTCCTCCGAGGTGAAGGTGGCCGTACCGGTGGTGCAGAAGGACCGGTTCCAGGTCAACGCCCCCACCCTGCCCGAAAGCTGCACTGTGGGCGAGGAATGCGTGCTTACCCTGAACTATGTCAACCGGGGCAAGACCGAAGTCTCCAACGTGGAGGCCGTGGTGGAGGGCGACGGGGTGGACGTGACCGCCCGCAACCAGTTTGTGGGCAACATTGCCGCCGGCGCCACCGGCAGCATCGGCTTTGCTCTGACCCCCAACCAGGCCGGTCCCCTGAAGGTGACCCTGAAGGTCAGCTATGAGGACCCCAACCTGGAATCCCGCACCCTGGAATTCCCGGTGGAGCTCACCGCCGCCGAAGGCCTCGATGACGCCGACCTGGGCATGGATGTACCGGAGGAGGCCGAAGAGAGCTTCAAGTTTCCCTGGCCGGTGCTGCTGGTCATTCCCGCCGCCGGGCTGATCGCCGGGGCGGTGGTGCTCATCCGCCGCCGGGCTCTGCACGGGGAGGAAGGCTCCGACTGGGACCAGGCCCGTGACCCGGATGACTGGGGCACCGGCGCCTGGGACAACACCGCCTGGAGCGACGACGACCAGGAGGGCTGACCCATGAAGCACGAAGACCTGCTGCGGGTCTGCCTGCAGAACCTGCTGCGGCGCAAATCCCGCACCATCCTGACCGTGCTGGGGGTGCTCATCGGCTGCTGTTCCATCGTCATCATGGTATCCCTGGGCATCGGCATGAAGGAAAGCCAGGAAAAGCTGCTGGCCGAGCTGGGGGACCTGACCATCATCACGGTCACCGCTCCCCAGAAAGGCAAGGGCAAGAAAAAGCTGGACGACAAGCTGCTCCAGTCCATCCGGACCCTGGACGGGGTGGAGGGGGTGACCCCCAAGCTGGGGTTTGACGCCTTCACCTGCCGGCTGCTGGCCGGCCCGGGAAACCGGTATGTGGCCGACTGGTCCATGCTGGCCGGGCTGGACACCGCCCAGATGGACAAGATGGGCTACCAGCTCACCGACGGCAACTACCCTGCCGCCCAGGGCGAGGTGGCCGTGGGCCAGTACTTTGCCTACAACTTCCGGGATACCCTGCGCCCGGAAGGGTCCAACACCATCAACCGGTGGGACAGCGGCCTGGACGAGAACGGCCGGCTGCTGCCGCCCCCCGACGCCTACTTTGATCCCCTGAACCAACCCCTGACCCTGGAGGTCACCGCCGCCGACGGCAGCACCTTCAAAGTACCCCTCAAACCCGTGGGCGCCGTGAAGGAGGACAACGCCAAAGGCTACGAGACCTCCGACGGGGTCATGATGAGCGTGGCCGACCTGCAGGCCCTGATTAAGCGGGCCAGCGGCGGGCGCACCAACCCCAACGCCAACGCCTCCACCTATGACTCCCTGCTGGTCAAGGTCAGCAGTATCAAACAGGTGGACCCGGTGGAGACCGCCATCAAGAACATGGGCTACTCCACCGAATCCATGGAGAGCATCCGCAAACCCATGGAAAAGGAAGCCCGCCAGAAGCAGCTCATGCTGGGCGGATTGGGGGCCATCTCCCTGATCGTGGCGGCCCTGGGCATCACAAACACCATGATCATGTCCATCTCCGAGCGCACCCGGGAGATCGGCGTGATGAAGTCCCTGGGCTGTTACGTTTACGATATACGGGTGCTGTTCCTGGGCGAGGCCGGGGCCATCGGGTTCATCGGGGGTGTCATCGGCTGTGTCATCAGCTTTGTGATCTCCCTGATCATCAACCTGGTGTCCCTGGGCCTGGACCCCGGCAACATTCTGCCCGCCATCCTGGGCGGGGAGGGCATCACCCGGGTGTCGGTCATTCCGCCCTGGCTTTACCTCTTTGCGGTGGTATTTTCCATCTTCATCGGGCTGGGTTCCGGCTACTATCCCGCCAATAAGGCGGTGCAGGTGCCCGCCCTGGAGGCCATCAAGAGTGACTGAGCCTCCCCTTTGTATGCCATTCTCTTATTCTTCTTTCTCTTTCCCCTTCTCGAAAGACGGCCGGTTCCCTGGCGGGACCGGCCGTCTTTATGTTGTCCGCTACCATTTTGCTCCGGGAAGGAGTATAATGGGACATATTGAGAACCGGTGGGGGGATTTTGCTTTGAGGAGAAAAGGGATTCTGACCTTTCTGTGGGTCAGTCTGATCTGTCTGGCCGCCTTGTGCGTGGCGGTGTTCGGGGTGATTGCCCGGGTCATGGTGGAGCGGAGCGACCAGACCATGACCCAGGTGTCCACCCTGTACATGGAGGATATCAACACCCAGCTGCAGCGGCATTTTGACTCCCTGGTGGAGATGCAGCTGGCCCAGGTGGAGGGCATCACCCTGGCGGTGCCCCCTGCCAGCGTGGATACCATCGACGAGAAGGTCATCCAGTCCATGACCACCGCCGCCCAGGCCCGGGATTTTGACTACCTGGCCCTGTACAACACCGAGGGCAAGGCGGATGTGCTCTACGGGGAGCCGGTGACCATCCGAAAGGAGGATGCCTTTCTGGCTTCCCTGAACCAGGCCAACCCCAAGGTGGCGCTGGCCGATACCGCCGACGGCGAAGGGCTGCTGCTCTTCGGGGTGTCGGTGGGGTACCCGGTCTCGGAAGGCTACCCCATGCCGGACGGCAGCCAGTGTACCGCCCTGCTGGCCGGAGTGCCCCTGGACTCCATCAACGACACCCTCTCCTTGAGCATCGACGACACCCTGATCTTCTCCCACATCATCGAGGCTGACGGCTGCTTTGTGCTGAAAAACAATGCCGATATCCCGGAGGACAACTACTTTGACTGGCTGCAGAACCACAGCGAGTTTGAGGATATGACCACCGACGAAGCCATCGCCGAACTGAAACAGGCCATCGCCAAGGGCGAAATGTTCAGCGCCGCCATGCTCACCGACGGCCAGCGGCGGCATGTGTGCTGTTCGCCGCTGAACAATTCCGAGTGGTATCTCGTCACCGTCATGCCCTACGGCGCCCTGGATGAGGCGGTGGCCGACCTGAGCAGCTGGCAGATGCGCACCACCCTGGTGGGCTGCGGGCTGCTGCTGGCCGCCACTTTGCTGGTATTTTTCCTTTATTTCCGCATGTCCCGCCGTCAGCTCATCGAGGTGGCCCAGGCCCAGCGGCAAGCCGAACACGCCAGCCGGGCCAAGAGCGAATTCCTGTCCAACATGAGCCATGACATCCGCACCCCCATGAACGCCATTGTGGGCATGACCGCCATCGCCGCCGCCAACGTGGAGGACCCGGAGCGGGTGCGGTCCTGTCTGAGGAAAATTTCTCTGTCCAGCAAGCATTTGCTGGGACTCATCAACGATGTGCTGGACATGTCCAAGATCGAGAGCGGCAAGCTCACCCTGAACATCGACATCATCAGCCTGCGGGAGACGGTGGACGGCATCGTGAGCATCATCCAGCCCCAGGTCAAGGCCAAACAACAGATCTTTGATGTCTTCATTCAGAACATCGGCCACGAAAACCTCTACTGTGACAGCGTGCGCCTGAACCAGGTGCTGCTGAACCTGCTTTCCAACGCCCTGAAATTCACCCCGGACCAGGGCAGCATCACCCTGACCGTTTCCCAGGAAACCTCCCCCAAGGGGGCGGGGTATGTGCGCACCCATTTTATCGTGAAGGACAACGGCATCGGCATGTCGGAAGAATTCCAGAAACGGATCTTCGAGTCCTTCGCCCGGGAGGACAGCCGCCGGGTGCAGCGCACCGAGGGGACCGGCCTGGGCATGACCATCACCAAGTACATTGTGGATGAGATGGAGGGCACCATCACGGTGGAAAGCCATCTCAACCAGGGCAGCACCTTCCACGTGACCCTGGACCTGCAGACCGCCCCCGAGGAGGGCGAACCCCTGCAGCTGCCCCCCTGGGAGATGCTGGTGGTGGATGACGACGAACAGCTGTGCACCACCGCCGCCGACAGCCTGCGCCAGATCGGGGTCAGGGCCGAGTGGGCCACCAGCGGACAGCAGGCCCTGGCCATGGCCGAAGCCCGCCACAAGGCCGGGCACGACTACCATGTGGTGTTGCTGGACTGGAAGATGCCCGGCATGGACGGCATCGAGACCGCCCGCCGCCTGCGGGCCGCCGTGGGGGACGGGGTACCCATCCTGCTCATCTCCGCCTACGACTGGGGGGACATTGAGCAGGAAGCCCGGGAGGCGGGTATCACCGGCTTTTTGGCAAAACCGCTGTTCAAGTCCACCCTTTACCACGGACTGCTGCCCTTTGCCGAGGCCGAAAGCTCCGGTGCCCGGGAAGCCGTCCCCCAGGACACCGCCCCCGATTTTACCGGCGTGCGCATCCTGGTGGCGGAGGACAACGAACTCAACTGGGAGATCGCCAACGAGCTGCTCAGCGCCCAGGGCTTCACCCTGGACTGGGCGGAGAACGGCCAGGACTGCCTGGACAAATTCTCCGCCGCCGCCCCCGGCACCTATGACGCCATCCTCATGGACCTGCGCATGCCAAAGATGGACGGCATTGCCGCCACCGAGGCCATCCGCGCCCTGGGGCGCCCCGACGCCAAGACCATCCCCATCATTGCCATGACCGCCGACGCTTTCAGCGAGGATATCCAGAAATGCCTGGCCAGCGGCATGAATGCCCACATCGCCAAGCCCATTGCCATGCGGGAGCTGCTGCGGCTGCTGCAAAAGTATCTGCACCGCTGATTTTGCCAAACACTACGCCCCGGACAGAGTTTGTCCGGGGCTTTTGGGCGGGCAGTGCTATACGTTTTGGGAATATCATGGTATAGAATACAACTATTAGACATATTGTTCCGGGCATCGTATACTGGAATCAGAACCCCGGGCCCCTGCGGGCAGCTCTCTGCCGCCCCGCCCGGCCGGAACCGAAAGGACGGACGATCATGGAACAGCTGCATCTGACCCAGGAATGGGACAAGACTTTTGCAAAAAGCGACAAGGTGGACCAGGAGAAGGTCACCTTCCACAACCGGTACGGAATCACCCTGGCGGCGGACCTCTACCGTCCCAAAAACGCCGAAGGCAAACTGGCGGCCCTGGCGGTGTGCGGCCCCTTCGGCGCCGTGAAGGAGCAGGCCTCCGGCCTGTACGCCCAGACCATGGCGGAGCGGGGATTTCTGACCATCGCCTTTGACCCCTCCTTCACCGGGGAGAGCGGCGGGGCACCCCGGTACATGGCCTCCCCGGACATCAACACCGAGGACTTCCAGGCGGCGGTGGACTACCTGAGCACCCGGGAGGACGTGGACCCGGAAAAGATCGGCATCATCGGCATCTGCGGCTGGGGCGGCCTGGCCCTGAACACCGCCGCCCTGGACACCCGGGTGAAGGCTACGGTGGTGTCCACCATGTACGATATGGCCCGCATCAACGCCAAGGGCTACTTTGACGCCGAGGACAACGAGCCCGCCCGCTACGAAAAGCGCAAAGCCCTGAACGCCCAGCGCACCGCCGACTACAAGGCCGGTACCTACGCCCTGGGCGGCGGGGTGGTGGACCCTCTGCCGGAGGACGCGCCCTTCTTTGTGAAGGACTACTACGACTACTATAAGACTCCCCGCGGCTACCACGCCCGGTCGCTGAACTCCAACGGCGGGTGGAACGTCATCGGCTGCATGTCCTTTCTGAACCAGCCCATTTTGCAGTACAGCAACGAGATCCGCAGCGCCGTGCTCATCATGCACGGGGAGAAGGCCCATTCCTGCTACATGGGCAAGGACGCTTTTGCCGACATGATGCAGGGCAACCCCTGCCCGGAGAACAAGGAGCTGCTGCTCATCCCCGACGCAGTGCACACCGACCTGTACGACGGCGGCGGCAAGAACGCCATCCCCTTCCACAAGCTGGAAACCTTCTTCCGCACCTGGCTGAAATAACCAATCTTCATACATTCCCCATACAAAACAGCGGCCCCCGGGCGGGGGCCGCTGTTTTTGCTTTTATTCGGAGGTCAACACATACCGGGTCAGGACGCTGGCGCCGTAAGAGTCGTGGGTCAGCACCAGAAAGCTGCCGTCCGCGGCACAGCCCAGGTAGCCGAACACCTGCACTTCAGGGGAGTCGCCCGGCAGGTCTTCCCCGGCGATCTCCACCACCAGTTCCGGCAGGGTGCCCCCCGCCGCCAGCTGCCAGATGCCCTCCCGGTTGAGGAAGTAAAGGGTGCCGTCGGGCCGGCCGGTCATGGCGGCCACTGTCCCGCCGGGCACATCCTCCAGCAGCCGGACGTTGGTGCCGGCGTCCAGGTCGATGGCCCGCAGCTGTATCCCGTCGGTGTCGTAGGTCGCATACACATACCGGCTGCCGGCCCCGCACTGGGCAAGGATGCCGCCCTGGCCGAACCCTTCCCCTTCGACGGCCTCTTCCACCTGCCAGTAGAAGTAAGCCTGCTCTCCCATTCCAGACATTGTGGTGCCGCTGCCGGTGGCCGGGTCATACACCGCCAGGTCGGGGCTCACACCCAGATCCTGGGCGGCAGGCAAAAAGACCAAACGTCCATCCCCCAGGAAAACGGGCGCTGCCATCAGTTCCCAGCCGGGAACCAGGTCGGAGACCTTCCACTGGGTGAGCTGGCCTTCCTTTCCCATCAGATAGGTGGCCCCGCCTTCGGTGCTCCACACCTTGTGCCCCACCCAGACCAGCCAGGTCCCGTCGGGGGAACCCATGGCATACCGGATCTCTTCATCATTGTCCAGTCCCCCGGCCATCCAGTCCAGGGAGGCGGTGGTCCAGGTCTCACCGCTGTCGGCGGATTGCAGCATCCGGTATTCGTCATTGCTTTTGTCGTACAGGCACAGCTGCACCGTGCCGTCCGCTTTGCAGACGATCTCCCCCACGGCGGAAGCCCCCTGCAGGTCCACCGCCTGGGCTTCCCAGTGCCAGGCGGCAGGGGCGGCGGTCTCGGCGGTGGCGGATGGGGCGGCGGAAGGGCCGCACCCGGCCAGCAGGGCGGCGGCCAGGGGCAAGGCCAGCAATTTCAGGGATTTCATGGCGGTTCCTCCTTTTCGGTTTCGGTATCTTCATTTTACCCCGCCCGCCTTGAATTGTCCTTGAAAAAGGGGAAAAGTTTTTCAAGGTCTTTTCAAGACAAATCTGGTATACTGGAAAAGGAAGGAGGGGGTTGCCATGCGCATCCTGTTCATTGAGGACGACACCGCCCTGTGTGCCGTCCTGGCCCCGGCGCTGACCGGGCTGGGCACGGTGGAATTCTGCCATACCGGGCCGGAGGGGCTTTTCCTGCTGGTCAGCGGCGGATATGACCTGTGCATCCTGGACCGGATGCTCCCGGGGCTGGACGGGCTGACCCTGCTGCGGGCGGCCCGGGCCAAGGGGGTGCGTACCCCGGTGCTGCTGCTCACCGCCCTGGCCGGCGCCGGGGACACGGTGGACGGGCTGGACGCCGGGGCAGACGACTACCTGGGCAAACCCTTTGACACTCCCGTATTGCTGGCCCGGCTGCGGGCGTTGCTGCGGCGCAGCGGGGGCACCGCCGCCCTGCAGGCAGGGGACCTGCGGCTGGACACTGGGGAGCTGACCCTCACCGGCCCCGGGGGCAGCGCGGTGCTCTCCCGCAAAGAGTGCGCTCTGCTGGAAGCTTTGCTCCGGGCCCCGGGGCGGTTACAGTCCCGCAGCGTGCTGCTGGCCCGGGTATGGGGACCCCTGGCCGAGGTGGAGGAGGCCAATCTGGACTGCTACATCCACTTTGTGCGGCGGCGGCTGGCCGGGGTGGGCAGCCGGGCCCGGGTGGTGACGGTGCGGGGCAGCGGCTACCGGCTGGAGGTGGACCCATGCTGAAAGCTCTGCGCCGCCGCCTGGCCCTGCTCTTCGTGCTGCTCACCCTGCCGGTGCTCACCGCCGCTCTGGGGGCGGGGGTCTGGCTCTACCGGCAGCAGCAGCGGGAAGCCGCGGACACCCTCTTCCTGCACACCGCCCAGAACCTGTGCGACAGCCTGGTGGAGGCGGACTCGGTGAAGGACAGCTGGCTGGCCCAGCGGCAGCAGGCCCTGGGGGGCCTCATCGACCTGCAGGACAACGGCATCCCCACCCGGTTTTCCCTGCACAACCGGCAGGACGGGGACACCGCCGCCCTGCTGGAAGTGGCCGAGACCCAGGCGGCCCAGGCCGGGCTGGACCTGACCGGCGGCGAAACCCAAGACAACGCGGTCTACCGGTTTGTGACTTTTACGGTGACCGACACTGCCGGGCGCTCCTGGCGGGGGGCGGCGGCCACCCTGCCCCGGGGTGGGGCCGATCGGCTGGACCTGCTGGTGCTGCAGCCGGCGGGGCTGGCCTTCGGGGTGGGGCCCGCCCTGTTTTTCGTCGTCCTGTGGCTGGCGGGAGCCGGGCTGCTGACCGGGGCGGGCTGGCTGCTGGCCGGGGGGATGCTCCAGCCGGTCAGCCAGGCCTGGCAGCGGCAGAACGAGTTCATTGCGGCGGCGGGGCACGAGCTGCGCAGTCCCCTGGCGGTGATCAAGGCCAGCCTGGACGCCGCCGGGAACGCCGCCCCCGAACAGCAGGAGCGGTTTCTGGCCGCTGCCCGGCGGGAGACCGACCGGCTGGCCATCCTCACCGACGACCTGCTGGTGCTGGCAGCAGGGGAAGCGGGGGCGCTGGCGGTGCACCCCGGGCCGGTGGCGCCGGACACCCTGTGTATCGAACTGTACGAGCAGTTTTATCTGCTGGCCCGGAAGAAAGGTCATTCCCTGACCCTGGACCTGCCCGAATCCCCCCTGCCGCCCCTGACCACCGACGCACCCCGGCTGACCCAGCTGCTGTCCATCCTGCTGCAGAATGCCCTGGACCACACCCCGCCGGGCACCCCGGTGGTCCTGACCCTGCGGCGGGAGGGTGGGCGGCGGCCGGTGGTGCGGTTCGGGGTCACCGACCACGGTCCCGGCATTCCAGATGCCAGCAAGGCGGCGGTTTTTGACCGGTTTTACCGGGGAGATGCCAGCCGCACCCGCAAGCAGAACTTCGGCCTGGGGCTGAGCGTGGCCCGGGAGCTGGCCCGGCTGCTGGGAGCAGCCCTGACCTTGCAGGACACCCCGGGGGGCGGGGCCACCTTCACGGTGGAGCTGCGGGAGACCTGAAACTCCCGCCAGCCCGCCGCAGCCAAATTCAACCTACCAAAGCAGCGGTCCCCGCGCGGGGGCCGCTGCCTTGCTTTCCGGCCCCTTGCCTGCAGGGCCCGCCGGGTTTATAATGATAGAGCACCCCCTCCCTTGTGCAGTTCTTCACGGCAGAGAGGAGAAACGCCCAAGAAGTGAGGTACTCCATGAGATTCAAACGAAAGCATCCTGATTCGGAAGAGTTGCTCCGCACTGTCACACTGGCCGACCAGCTGCTGGAGAAACTGATCACCCTGCTCAAAACCATCCTGCAGCTGATGCAGCGTCTTGATATGGAGGATTCTCCCGCCCGCCGGGAGTATGAGGAGGCCCTCCACACCCTGGAGCGGCTGCAGCAGGTCAAGGTCCCCCTGGCCCCCCGGGCGGAGGAAGAGCCGGCCCCGGAACCTGCGGCAGAGGAACCGGCGACGGAGGAAGCCGCCCCGTCCAGGGAGACCGCGGAAGCCCCCGCCCCGGACAAAGGCGCTCCCCGGGAAACCACCCTTTCCCGCCGGGTCCAGCTGCTGTTTGACCGCACCGCTTCCGCGGAATCCGCCGAGGAAAGTGCCCCTGTCTTTTCTCTGTTCGGTTCCCGCCGCCGTCACCCTGCCGCCGGGGAGGCGCCCCTTGTTTTGCGGCGGCCCGTTTCCCCGGCGGCAGATGCTGCCCGGCCGCAGAGCTCCGCCGGAACGCCCGCCAAGGCCCCGGCAGAGGCCCCCGAGACCTCTGCCCCCGCTCCGGTCAAAACACCCGCCAAAGCCCCGGCCAAGGTCCCGGCCACGCCCCTTGCGGCGCCGGAAGCGCCGACGCCGCTCCTGTCCAGGACCGACACCGCCGCCCCGCCGGTTCCCCCTATGTACAAAGTACAGTTTTCCGCCGTGGTCCCCGGTCCCCTGCTGCGGGGCGGGGACGGGGTGCTCCATCTGTTCATGGCGGAAAAGGACTTTCCGCTGGCGGCGGAGGATCTGCTGCGGCAGGCTTCCTCCGCTCCCCGGCAGGCACAGCGCGGGGTCGTCGTGCGGGTGGCACTGCAATCCCCCGACCTGGAACTGACCCGCAGTACCCAGGCCCTGGCCTGGCCGGGAGAGTATCTGCGGTTTGACTTTCCCTTGTCCCTGCCGGAAGAGTTCCTCAAGCGGCAGGTGCTGTTCAACGCCGTTGTCTATATCAACGAGGTGATCGCCACCCGGCTGAGGTTTCTGGTTCCCTGCGCCGCGCCGGGCCCCCAGATCATCCCGCCCCGGCGCCGGGATGTGCTTTCCGCCTTCCTTTCCTATGCCGGGGAGGACCGCGCCCGGGCGGAGGCCCTGTTGCAGGGAATGCAGAAAGCCCGACCGGATCTCCACGTCTTTTCGGAGGTGGAATCCCTGCGCAGCGGCGAAAACTGGCGGGAAGTCCTGCCTCTGGAAATTGCCCGCCGGGACGTATTTTTCCTGTGCTGGTCCCACTATGCCAAAGAATCCTTCTGGGTGAACTGGGAATGGAACTGCGCCCTGAAGGCAAAGGGCGCGTCCTGCATCGAGCCCATCCCGCTGGAGAATCCCGACCGCTGCCCGCCGCCCCGGGACCTGGACGGCAGGCATTTCAACGACCACCTTCTGTACCTGATGAACGCTATGCAGAACGGCACCTGAATCCCCGGCACCTGCCGGAAAATACCAGTGCCCGCCCGGAGAGAGCCCCGGGCGGGCACCTTTGTTTGTTCGGATGAAAATTCAGGGTTCCGGGCGCAGGGTGGACCAGGCCGCCACCCCCAGAATGACCGCGCCGCCCAGCAGCTCCCGGACGGTGGGCAGTTCCCCCAGCAGCAAAGCAGCGTATGCAATGCCGTAGACCGTCTCCAGCCCCGAAACCAGCCCTGCTGTGCGGGCGGTGACCCCTTTCTGGGCAGCCACATACAGGGAGTGGGCCAGGGCGGTACAGACAAACCCGATGAGGGCCACCCCCGCCAGGTCGGCGGCGGTCCAGCTCACCCGCACCAGGAAAAAGGCGGGCAGCAGCACCAGGGCGGCGGTGCCCTGCTCATACAGGCAGACCACCCGGGCGGGGTAACGGGCGGACAGGCGGCGGTTGCACAGGGTCAAAACCCCGTAAGCCAGGCTGGAAAGCATCCCCCAGGCGATGCCCACGGTGGTGTGGTCGGTGAGGGAGAAAGCGGGCACCGTGATGAGTACCCCCGCCAGCAGCAGCACGGCCCGGCCCACCCCGGACAGGCGGAGCCGTTCGTGATAAAGCAGGGGTTCCAGAAAGGTCACGAACAGCGGGAAGGTGGAGTAGGTCAGGGTCCCGATGGCCACCGACGCCTCCTGTACCGAGAGGAAAAAGGCAGTCCAGTGCACCGCCAGCACCACCCCGGCCCCCACAGCCAGCAGGGTATCCCCGCGGCTGCGGAGTTTTAAGGGGGTGCGCCCCGCCAGGCAGAGCACCAGCAGCAGGGCCGAGGAACAGACCACCCGGCCTGCCGCCACCAGCACCGCGGGCACATTCACCCACCGCCCCACCACCGCCGAAAGGCCGAAGAGCATGACGGCCAGATGCAGCGCTCCCAGGCTGCGGCGATCGGTCTGCATTTTCCTTACCCCCTTTGCAAAAGTTTCCCCGGCGCCGGGCGTTTCCGGTGCCGGGGCGTTGGTATTGACAGTCTGTCAGGCCCGGGTGCGGTCCGCCTCGGTGCAATAGAAGTCGGTCCACTGCCCGTGGTAGGTGCGGCAGGGCATACCGGGGGTGGCCTCGCTGGGCAGGCTGCCCGCCCGCATGGCCTCGGCGTCCAGCCGGTTCTTACCGATGAAATCCGGGGTCACCGGGCAGGCGTGGTGGCAGGGATAAATCGTCTCAAACCGGTCCGCCATGGCTTCCAGCTTCTTCTGGCTTTCAATATACAGGTTCAGGTTCCGGTGGCTGCCGAAAAGATAAATGGGCCCCGCTTTCTGCACCGAATCCCCCGCAAACAGCACCTTTTTGTCAAAATCCCCAAAGGCCACGCTGCCGTAGGTGTGGCCGGGGATCTCGATGACCTGCAAATTCCAGTCCCCGCACCGGAAGGTATCCCCCTCCTGCAAGGGATGGAGTTTTGTTTCCGCTTCCACCAGGTGCCAGTCCTTTTCGTGGAGCCAGGCTTCCCCGAATTTGTCCAGTCCCCCGGCATGGTCCGGGTCCCCGTGGGTCAGCAGCACCTGGATGGGCGCCTCGCTCACCTCCCGCACCGCCGCCAATACCGAACCGCCTTCAAAGCCGGTGTCCAGCAGCAGGACCTTGTCCGGCCCCACCACAAAAAACTGCCGTACCATGCCATTATCCAGCATGTAGAGGTTGTCACCCAAGTTTTGTGCCTGCATTCTGCAATGCCTCCTTGTGCCTTTTACGGCGCGGCGGTTGGATTTTCCACCAAAAAGCAGTATACTGTGGAAAGAAGATTTTCCGCTGCCGTTTTTGCCGTTTTCTATGATTATACGCGCCTGCCCCGCCGCCCGCAAGAGCCCCGGCCCGCGCCATGCCAGAGGGAGGGGCTTTTATGAACCAGACCGCCACCCAAAACGAACTGTTTGAAAGCCTGCCGGTGCCGGTAGCCCTGCGCCGGATGATCGTGCCTGCGGCCATCAGCCAGATCATCGTGCTGATCTACAACATGGCCGACACCTTTTACATCGGCCGCACCGACAACCCCTACATGCTGGCGGGAGCATCCCTGATTCTGCCGGTGTTCAACATGCTGCTCTGCCTGGCCTCCCTGGCGGGCATCGGCGGCGGGACCCTGATCTCCCGCCTGCTGGGGGCCGGGGAGGAGTCCGAGGCCCGCAAGGTCAGTGCTTTCAGCTTTTACCTGGCCATCGGGCTGTCCTTACTCTTCTCGGTGGGGCTGGGGGTCTTTATGGACCCGGCCTTGCGGCTGCTGGGCGCCAAGGATACCTTCCTGCTGTATGCCCGGCAGTATTCCTTCTGCGTCATTGTGCTGGGCGCAGTGCCCACCGTCCTTTCCAACGTGCTGGCCCATCTGGTGCGCAGCGTGGGACTTTCCCGGGAAGCGGGTTTCGGCATCACCCTGGGAGCGGTGCTGAACATCCTGCTGGACCCGGTGTTCATGTACCTGATTTTGCCCGACGGCCAGCAGGTGCTGGGTGTGGGCATTGCCACCCTGTTTTCCAACTGTGTGGCCTGCGGATATTTCCTGGTGATCCTGTACCGCATCCGGAACACCACCGTTCTCACCGCCGATTTCCGCCTGGGTCTGCCCCGGGGACAGAACATGAGCGCGGTTTTTGCGGTGGGGATTCCCTCGGCGGTGGCCAGCCTGCTCTTTGACCTGGACTATGTGGTCATCGACAAGCTGATGGTAGCCTACAGCGAGGTGGCCCTGGCGGCCATCGGCATCGTGCTCAAGGTGGAGCGGCTGCCTTTGAACGTGGGCATCGGCATCTGCCAGGGCATGGTGCCGCTGGTGGCCTACAACTGCGCTTCCGGCAACGAAAAACGGATGAACCGGGTCATCCGGCTGTCCCTGGGGACCGGGCTGGTGGTGGCGGCGGGAAGTATTTTGCTGTATGAGGCCTTCACCCCCTGGATCGTGGGGGTGTTCATTTCGGATGCCGCCACCGTTCAGCTGGCCGATGTGTTTTTGCGCATCCGCATCCTGGCCACCCCCTTGATGTTCCTGAGCTTTTTTACCGTCTACATCTTCCAGGGGTTCGGCAACGGACGGATCTCCCTGTTTCTGGGGGTGATGCGCTGGGCGGTGTTCAACATTCCCATGCTGTTTTTGCTGGATCATCTGGTGGGCATGTACGGGATCGTCTGGTCCCAGATCTGCGCCGATGTGCTCACCGTGGCCCTGTCCGTTTACATCTACCGCACACGCCGCCCGGCGTTCGATTCCTCGGGCCCTGTGCGTCCCTGATTCCCTGCCCCGCCCTGCCAAAAAAAGACCTGCCGTCTTGGGAAACGGCAGGTCTTTTTGCTTTGTCGGGTGGACTGCTTACCGGATCACGGTCATCTCTTTCACCGGTCCGTAGCAGACCAGGCGGTCGCTGTAGGTATCGTAGGCCACAAAGGCCCGGTGTTCCCGGTCAAAGCCGTAGAAGGCACCCCGGCTGCCTGCAGGCAGAGCCTGCCCGCACAGGGTATAGCGATTTTCCTGGCTCAGGGCCACGTAGAGCTTGCCCTTGAAGAAGGGCATACTGCGCGCCCGGTCAAACAACTGACACAGCGGGTCGGTCAGGTCCCGGCGCAGCGATACCCGTTCCTCGATGGAATCCGGCTTGATATGGGTCTTAGGGCGCCGCAGCATGGAAATGTTGTCTTTCATATACTGGGCGGCGATGGCCGCGTCATCATCGAGGCAGACGGCTTCCAGCCGGGCCGCCGCCACCGACGCCCGCAGCAGGATGTCCTTGCCCTGGATGTACAGGGTGCGCAGCGGAAGCTGTGCTGTCAGCAGGCAGAAGGGAATCTCCTCCATGCCCGGTTTCAGCGACAGGCCCCGGTCCTCCTCACTGTCCTGGGGGTCTGCTTCCATGACGGCATTGCGGAACCGGGCCGAACGCCACAGCTGGTGAAGATGGCTCAGCATCAGATAGCGGTCACCCTTGCAGTCTTCCAGCAGAATTTTCACTGGTTTTGCCAAGTTGATGTCCTCCCTTATTGGATGTAGGGTTTGCGGGCCGCAGGTACAGCGGTCTGCGGGAAAAGCCGGCTTATTCGAACAGGACTTCGAAGTCCTCCTCCGCACCGAAATGGGAGGTATAGAACTTTGCCTGCTGGCTGTTTTCGTCCACCCCGTGCACATGGATCACATGGCGGACCTTGTTGCCCAGCACCGGCATGCCGGCTTCCTGTACCCGGTCCCGAATGGCCTTGCCGCTCAGTTCGGGGATGAGTTTGCCGTCTTTCACCTCGTAGTGAATTTCCAGGTTGCCGGTGGTTTCATTATAGCAGATTCCCCCGCAATCCACATTGCTTTCCCCGGAATAGCATTCCACCGATTTTTTGGTGGGGTCGGGGTGTTCGTGTTCCGAGGGCTCGCCGGTTTCCGGGTTCACAAATTCCACCTTGATGGATTCCACCGCCTCGTCTGCGCTGGCGTAGTCCCCTTCCAGGTTGCTCATCTTGATGCCGTCCTGGGACTGGGTCATGCTGATTTCCCGGGCCGGACGCTGGGCGTCCGCTTCCCGGAGGATGGCCACCTCGTACTGCAGGCGGGTGTAGGCCTTTTCATTGGTGATGGTGAACTTGCCGTTCTCGTCCATGGTTCCCAGGAAGCCGGGGTCATAGGTCAGGCCACGGGCCTTGGCGGTTTCCGCCATGCGCTCCACTGCCTGTTCCATCTCCTTGCGCACAAAGGCGTCGCTGTCGGTGACATGCCATTTGCCGTTCTTGTCCTGCGCGGCAAAGGAACTGGGATCGAACTCGATGCCCTTGTCCTGGTAATACTGGATCATCTGGTCCAGCCGTCCCGGCTTGGTGACCTCGCCGGTGGTCTGTCCGCTGTTGTAGTTGGCCGGGTCTTTTTCGATCTTCACGCCGGAATTGCTCTTGCTGTGCATGTAGACGAGGGTTGCCACCTCGTTGGGATTCACATCGGCGGTGCGTACCTGGTCCCCATTGTCCAGCACATGCATGGCGGATTCCAGCGGGTGGTTGGAACGGATGACATCGCCGTAATCGTCCTTGCCCGTTTTTTCCAGATGGGCCTGCTGGTCGGCAAGATATTCCGCCGTCCCCTTGTGGCCGCCGTCCATACCGGTGTCATGCCAGACACAGGAGGTTACCACCGTGGGCAGATGAGGCGCCGCCGGGTCGTTGGGGTCGATGCCCTGGCTCTTGGCGTATTCCATATATGCCTGGTAGAACCGGATCCCGTTGGTGGTGACTTCCTTGATGTGTTCAGGGCCATGGTCGGTGTAGTTGTCCAGGGTCTTGTCCAGCTTGGCGATTTCCATGGCGTTGTCGTAGTACCCCGATGCGCTTTCCATCATCTTTTCATAGTTTTCCTTGATTTCGGGGTTCGTTTCACTGACTTCGTTCAACGCCTTTTCCAGATCCTTCTGGGTCTTTTCCAGCTGGCGTTCATAGTTGGACTTTTCTTCGCCCAGTTTTTCTTTTTCTCCCAGATCTTCCTTGATTTCAGGATTCTTGGGACCGTTGGGGCCATCCAGAGGCGGATCGTTCGGACCGTTAGGACCGTCCAAGGGTGGATCATTCGGACCGTTGGGCCCGTCCAGAGGCGGGTCCGCCGGACCCTTGGGGGTCTCTACAGGCGGGTCGCCCGGACCCTCGAGGCCGTCCGACGGCGCATTGGCGAATTTTTCCATCTGCTGCGCCCGCTGTTGCTGCTGTTTTTCTACAAACTCCAGATACAGCTCGGACCGCTCCATGCCCGAAATGGGCATATGCTGCAGGTGTTCCAGGTAGGAGGCCCGGGCCTGGGCATCTATCTGTTCGATCAGCTCGCTGTTTTCCATGCCATAGGGTTTGTAACCCCAATCCTGTCCTTCGCCGATATATTTGCCATCGGCGTCATAATTCTTGGGGTCCAGATAGTCCTGGAAGGTATGCTGCCGGTGCGGCGTATCCGCCTGCACCTGTTGGGGATCATCGGGATTTTCTTCCGGTTGCTTCTCCTCTGTCTCCTGAGGCACAGCCGCAACCTCTTTAAGCGATCCATCCGCATTCTCAGCCCGGTTGTCGGTGTCCTCGTCGTCCGGGTTGTCCGTGTCGCTGCCATCCGGGTTGTCCGTGTCGCCGCCTTCGGGGTTCTCGGTGTCGCCGCCCTCGGAGGTCTCGGTGTCACCACCCTCGGGATTTTCGGTATCGCCATCCTCGGGGTTGTCGGTATCGCCATCCTCCGGGTTCTCCGTGTCGCCGCCCTCCGGGCTCTCCGTGTCGCCGCCTTCAGGGTTGTCGGTATCGCTGCCCTCGGGGTTCTCGGTATCGCTGCCCTCGGGATTCTCGGTATCGCTGCCCTCGAGGTTGTCCGCATCGCCGCCTTCGGGGTTGTCGGTATCGCCACCCTCGGGATTCTCGGTTTCGCCGCCTTCAGGGTTCTCCGTGTCGCCACCTTCGGGGTTGTCCGTATCGCTACCCTCGGGGTTGTCGGTGTCGCCGCCTTCGGGGTTGTCCGTGTCGCTATCCTCGGGGCTCTCGGTGTCACCACCCTCGGGGTTCTCGGTGTCGCCACCCTCGGAGGTCTCGGTGTCGCCGCCTTCCGGGTTCTCGGTGTCGCCGCCCTCGGAGGTCTCGGTGTCACCACCCTCGGGATTTTCGGTATCGCCACCTTCGGGGGTCTCCGTGTCGCCGCCTTCGGGGGTGTCGGTATCGCCATCCTCCGGGTTGTCCGTATCGCCGCCTTCGGGGTTCTCGGTGTCACCACCCTCGGGGTTCTCCGTGTCACCATCCTCCGGGTTTCCCGTGTCGCTGCCTTCCGGGTTGTCGGTGTCGCCGCCCTCGGGGTTGTCGGTATCGCTGCCTTCGGGGTTCTCGCTATCTCCGCCTTCGGGGTTGTCGGTATCGCCACCCTCGGGATTCTCGGTGTCGCCGCCTTCAGGGTTCTCGGTATCGCCACCCTCGGAGGTCTCGGTGTCACCGCCTTCGGGATTCTCGGTGTCGCTGCCCTCGGAGTTGTCCGTGTCGCCGCCTTCGGGGTTCTCGGTGTCACTGCCCTCGGAGGTCTCGGTATCGCCGCCTTCGGGATTGTCAGTATCGCCGCCCTCGGGGTTCTCCGTGTCACCATCCTCCGGGTTTCCCGTGTCGCTGCCTTCCGGGTTGTCGGTGTCGCCGCCCTC
>CALWNO010000028.1 GCA_944382785.1 uncultured Gemmiger sp.
GAAGCCCAGGAAGCGACCCTGGCCGACAGCCAGAACCAGCTGAACACCAAGATCGATGAACTGGTGGCCAACATCCAACAGCAGGACGCCACCATCAGTGAGGCGGAAGCCCGGGCCCAGGCCCTGTCCGCCGCCGAAAGCGACAAGCAGGCCGAATTCAACAAGGCGGTGGATGAGCTGGACTCCTACCTGCGGTCCATCATCAACAACAGCAGCGGCACCAACGCCACTCTGTCCTGCTCCCTGAACTTTATCTGCCCCCTGAACAGCTACAAGTACATTTCCTGTGAGTACGGCAGCGGCGGCCACAAGGGCCGCGACTACGCCGCTCCCGGCGGCACCCCCATCCATGCGGTGGCCTCCGGTCAGGTCATTACGGTGGACAGCCATTACAGCTACGGCTACTATGTCATGATCTACCACGGCACTGCCGATGACGGCAACAACTACACCACCTTGTACGCTCACATGCAGTCCTGGCCTTCGGTCAGCGTGGGACAGACTGTCTCTCAGGGCGATGTCATCGGCTATGTGGGTTCCACCGGCAACTCCACCGGCAACCACCTGCATATTGAGCTGCGCCAGAACGGCGCCCGCATCAATCCGGCCCTGTACATTCCGGCTTAACGTTGTTTAGGAGGCGTTCCTATGGAAAAACATCACAAGACCGGCGTCCGCGTGGTCTGCCTGGTCATCGCGGTTCTGATGATTCTGGGCCTGTTTTCCTCGGTCGTTTATTCCCTGGTCTGATCCATCCGCCAAGACTGTGGCAGACGGCTTTGTTCCGCCTGCCGGATAAGGAGATTGCCTGATTCATGAGCAGAAAAGTCAACCTGGCCGTGGCCGCCACTGTCACCCTCATTGCAATGGCCGTGACCTTCTCGATCACCCTGGTCGTGTCCATGGACATGTTCAACAACACCGTTTCCAGCGTCAAGAACAAGGAGCGGATGTACAACAAGCTGTCCGAGATCGACCGCTATGTGCGTGATAACGAATACTTCGACATCAACGAGGACACCCTCAACGATACCATCGCTTCCGGCTATATGCTGGGTATCAGCGACAAGTACGCCCGTTACTACTCTGCCAAGGCCTACACCGAAAAGGTGGGGGTGGAGACCGGACGTCTGATGAATATTGGTGTGTCGGTGGTGAAGGATGCCTCCTCCGGTTACGCCCGTATCATCCGGGTATACAGCAACAGCCCGGCCAGTGAGATCGGCCTGCAGGTGGGCGGCTTTATCACCACCATCGGGGATACCAGCGTGCGCACCATGACCGACACCGCCGCCATCAACTCCGCCCTGCTGGGGGAGGAAGGCACCACCGTCAGCATCACCTACCTGAACCCGGACCGCCAGGAACAACCTGCCGTGGAACTGGTGCGTTCCAACTACACCACCACCACCGTCTTTACCCAGATGACCGGCGACGGCTGCGGGTATGTGTGCATCGATGCGTTTGCATCCACCACCGGCACCGAGTTCCGTTCGGCCGTGGAAAACCTGATCAATGAGGGCGCCAAGGCCCTGGTATTTGACCTGCGCAACAACACCGGCGAATCCCTGGACGCTGCTCTGGTGGCTGCCGACTACTGCGTGCCTGCCGGTCTGATGGCCCAGAGCCAGGCCAAGGACGGCACACTCACCGACCTGCGCATCTCGGATGACCACGAAATCACCGTTCCCATGGTCTGTCTGGTCAACGGCAATACCGCCGGCGGCGCCGAGCTGTTCGCCAACGCTCTGCGAAAGATGGCCGGTGCCAGCATTGTGGGTACCACCACCGCGGGCAAGGGCGTGGTCCTCAGCGAGCCCCAGAGTTTCTCCGACGGCAGCGCGGCGGTCATCACCATCGGCCTGCTGCTGGACAATGAAGGCCAGAGCTGGAACGGCACCGGTCTGACCCCGGATGTGGAAGCCGCCCTGACTGCTGATGAGCAGAACAGCTACTATGACTTTACGGTGGAAACCGATCCGCAGATCAACAAGGCTGTGACTTCGGTCATGGCCATGGTCGGGTAAGGAGGCAGATCTATGCCGGTTTTGACCGACCTTTCCACCATCCGCGACCTGTGCGCACGATATGATTTTGCTTTGTCCAAGGGCTTTGGCCAGAACTTCATCATCAACCCCGGTATCTGCCCCCGCATTGCGGAGGAGGCGGGCATCGGCCCCGGCTGGGGTGCCCTGGAAGTGGGCCCCGGCATCGGCGTCCTCACCGAACAGCTGGCCAAGCGGGCCGATAAGGTGGTTTCGGTGGAAGTGGACAAGCGCCTGGAACCCCTGCTGGCCGAGACCATGGCCGGGTATGACAACTTCAAGCTGGTCATGGGGGATGTGCTCAAGGTGGACCTGGCGGATTTGCTGAAAGAGGAATTCGGCGACCGCCCGGTGGCTGTCTGCGCCAACCTGCCTTATTACATCACCAGCCCCATTCTCATGCGCCTGCTGGAAGAGAAACTGCCGGTGGAGAACATTACCGTCATGGTGCAGAAAGAGGCCGCACAGCGCCTGTGTGCCGCCCCAGGCACCCGGGAAGCCGGTGCTATCAGCTACGCTGTGGCCTACTATTCCACCCCCAGAATGCTCTTTACGGTGCAGCCGGGCAGCTTTTACCCGGCACCCAAGGTCACAAGTGCGGTCATCCGGTTGGATGTGCACAAGCAGCTCGCCGTGGATGTACCGGACGGGGACGAGGCGGGACTGTTCCGGCTGATCCGGGCTTCCTTCTCCCAGCGCCGCAAGACCATTGCCAATGTGGTTTCTTCCGGGTTGAACCTGCCAAAGCCCCAGGTGATGGACGCCCTGCAGGCTGCGGGCCTGGACGCCCGCCTGCGTCCTGAACAGCTGACCCTGCAGGATTATTGCCGACTGCTGGGCGCTCTGCGCGGTTGACACCGTGGCCGGACCATGATACAATAAAATGGTTCCCGCTGGCATAGCTCAATTGGCAGAGCAGCTGATTTGTAATCAGCAGGTTGCAGGTTCGATTCCTGTTGCCAGCTCCATCACGCCGCAAGCATTTTCTGCTTGCGGCGTGTTTTTTGTTAGGAAAGAGACAAGAAAAATCTGATAAGAAACGGCCCCGGAATGGATCTTCATTCCGGGGCCGTTTTTCAAAACTTACTTGGTTTCGCTGTCCTTGGGCAACAGTCCGTATACCTGGTACAGGGTCAGTACATCCTGCAGGCTCAGCTTGCGGGCAAACAGCTGGCGGTAGGTGGCCGTTTTGACCTTGCCTTCCTGCTTCATTTTGTCCATGCGGGCAGTGGTTTCGGCGTACTGCTTCTGTACCGCTTCCAGCATGGCCTCAAAGGCGGCCAGGCGCTCTTCACTGCTCACAGCAGGGTCACCCCCGCGGCTTCGCAGGCACTGCGGGTCTCTTCATCCCACAGGCTCACCTGCACTTCGCCCACGTGGGCCTTGCCCAGCAGCAGCATGCACAGGCGGCTCTGGCCGATGCCGCCGCCCATGGTCAGGGGCAGCTGACCGTTCAGCAGCATTTTGTGGAAGGGCAGCTCTGCCCGTTCGGGGCAGCCAGCCTCTGCCAGCTGGCGGCGCAGGGCATCGGCATCCACCCGGATCCCCATGCTGGACAGCTCCAGGGCACAGCCCAGGGGCTTGTGCCAGAACAGGATATCGCAGTTCAGGGTCCAGTCATCGTAGTCGGGGGCGCGGCCGTCATGTACCTGGCCGGAAGCCAGCTTTCCGCCGATCTGCATGATGCAGACGGTGCCGTGCAGCCGGGTGATCTCGTTCTCCCGTTCCTTCGGTGTCAGGTCAGGGTACATGTCCTCCAGCTCCTGGGTGGTGATGAAGGCGACCTCCCGGCCCAGGCGGACCTTTTTCAGCTCCGGAAACTTCCAGCGCAGCTCGTCGGCAGTGGCGCACACCGCATCCACGATATCCCGCACCGTGTCTTTCAGGAAGGGGATGGTGCGCTGCTTTTCGGTCACCACCCGCTCCCAGTCCCACTGGTCCACATAGATGCTGTGCAGGTTGTCGGGAATCTCGTCCCGACGGATGGCGTTCATATCGCACACCAGGCCCTGCCCGGGACGGAACCCGTACTTGGCCAGGGCATAGCGCTTCCATTTGGCTAGGCTGTGCACCACCTCGGCCTCCTCGTCCAGACAGGGAACGTCAAAGCGCACCGGGCGTTCCACCCCGTTCAGGTCGTCGTTCAGGCCGCTTCCGTGGAGCACGAACAGGGGCGCGGTGACCCGTTTCAGGTGCAGTGCGGCGCACAGCTTTTCCTGAAAGATGGTCTTGATCAGGCCGATGGCCTTCTGGGTGTCGTACAGGCCCAGAAGGCTCTTGTAATTCTGCGGGATCTGCGTGTGGGACATCTTGTTTTTCCTCCTTCTATTTGGCTGTCAGGCCGGGGCAAACTGGCTCTGGTACAGCTGGGCGTAAAAGCCATGCTGGGCCAGCAGTTCCTCATGGGTGCCGCTCTCAATGATGCTGCCGCTCTTCATCACCAGGATGCGGTCGGCATTCTTGATGGTGGACAGGCGGTGGGCCACAATAAAGCTGGTACGGCCCTTCATCAGTTCTTCAAAGGCATCCTGCACCAGCACCTCGGTGCGGGTGTCGATGCTGGAAGTGGCTTCATCCAGGATCAGAATGGGCGGGCGCCGCAGCATGACCCGGGCAATGCAGAGCAGCTGGCGCTGTCCGGCGCTCAGATTGTCCCCATCCTCGGCGATCATGGTGTCGTAGCCCTGGGGCAGACGGCAGATGAAGCTGTGGGCCCGGGCTTTCTTGGCGGCGGCGATGATCTCCTCCCGGGTGGCGTCCGGCTTGCCGTAGGCGATGTTCTCGGCCACAGTGCCGCATTTCAGCCAGGTCTCCTGCAGCACCATGCCCAGATTCGCCCGCAGGGAATCCCGGGTCACCGTGTCGATGGGATGGTCGTCCACCTTCAGGGAGCCGCCGTTGATTTCATAAAAACGCATGAGCAGGTTGACCAGGGTGGTCTTGCCACAGCCGGTGGGGCCCACCAGAGCAATGCGCTGCCCGGGCCAGACCCGCAGGTTCATATCCTCAATCAGGGGCACATCCGGCACATACCGGAACTTCACATGCTCAAAGGCCACCCGTCCTGCGCCCTGGTCCAGCTGTACTGCATCGGGGGTGTCGGGAACGATGGGGGGCTCGTCGATCAGATCAAATACCCGCTGGGCACAGGCCAGGGCGTTCTGCAGCTCGGTCATAACGCTGGAAATATCGTTGAAAGGTTTGGTGTACTGGTTGGCGTACTGGAGCAGCGCGGACAGATTGCCCGCCGTGATGCCGCCGGCAATGGCAAAGAGAGCGCCCAGCACACCCACCGCCGCATATACCAGAGAGTTGACAAAGCGGGTGCAGGGATTGGACAGGGAGGAGTAGAAGGTGGCCCGCAGCCCGCAGGATTGCAGGTCCAGGTTGATGCGCTCGAACCGTTCTTCGGCCCGGCTCTCGTACCCGAAGGCCCGCACCAGATGCTGGTTGCCCACCAGCTCCTCCACCAGACCGGTCATCTCGGCCCGGGTCTCGCTCTGGACCCGGAACATGGAGTAGGTGTGCTGGGCGATGAACTTGGCCACAAAGATGGACAGGGGGGTCAGCAGCCCCACCACCAGGGTAATGCGCCAGTCGATGGTCAGCATGAAAATCAGGGTGACCAGGATGGTCAGCACACCGGTGAACAGCTGAGTAAAGCCCATGAGCAACCCGTCGGAGAACTGTTCCACGTCGGTGGTCAGCCGGCTGATGGTCTCACCGGGACGGTGAGCGTCAATGTAGCTTAAAGGCAGTTCTTCCATGTGGCTGAACGCCCGCACCCGGATATCCCGCACCACCTGGAAGGTGATGTGGTTGTTGATCAGGCTCATGAGCCACTGACTCACCGAGGTGACGCAGACTACGATGCCCAGCTGAATGGCCAGGCTGACCAGGCCGGGCAGGTCCACCTGTCCGGGACCCAGGATCAGGTCCACGCCCAGGCCGGTGAGGATGGGGGCGTACAGGGTGGTGATGACCGTGACGGCGGCCAGTACCAGGGAAAGCAGCACCAGCAGGCGATAGGGGGCAATCAGGCGCAGAACCCGATGGATGGTGTCGCGGCTGGCAGTTTGTTTGGCCTTGCTCATACGGTTTTCTCCACCTCCTCCCGGGAAAGCTGGCTCAGGCAGATCTCCCGATAGACTTCGCAGGTTTTCAGCAGCTCGGCGTGGGTGCCGCTGCCCGCCAGGGCACCGTCATCCAACACCAGAATCCGGTCGGCGCGCTGTACCGCCGTGGCCCGCTGGGACACGATGAATACCGTCATGCCGGAGGTCTTTTCCTTCAACGCCTTGCGCAGGGCCGCGTCGGTGGCGTAGTCCAGGGCCGAGGCGCTGTCGTCCAGGATCAGGATGGCAGGGCGGGGAACCAGTGCCCGGGCAATGGTCAGGCGCTGGCGCTGGCCGCCGGAGAAGTTGCGCCCGGCGGTCTCCACCGGCTCATCCAGGCCCTTCGGCTTGCCCCGCACAAAGTCCGCCGCCTGGGCAATCTCCAGCGCTGCCCAGATCTGCTCGTCGGTGGCGTCGGGACAGGCCCACCGCATGTTGTCCCGGATGGTTCCGGTGAAAAGCACCGCCCGCTGGGGCACCACCCCGATCATGGTGCGCAGTTGGGCAAAGGGATACTGCCGCACATCGTGGCCGTACAGTTCCACCTTACCTTTGGTGGCATCGTAGAAGCGGGCAATCAGGTTGACCAGGGTGCTCTTGCCGCTGCCGGTACCGCCGATGACGCCGATGGTCTGGCCGGACATGGCCCGGAAATCCAGGTCAAGCAGGCTGGGGGCACCGGCGTCCTTGTAGGTGAAGGTCACATGGTCAAAGGTCACCGCCGGGGCACCTTCCGCGGGAGCCAGCTCCTTGGCCCCGGATTCAGCCGGGTCGGGCATGCCGGTGGGGGTCTTCAGCAGTTCATTGACCCGGATGCCGCTGGCCAGAGCCCGGGTCACCGAGATGACCAGGTCGGCCATACGCAGCAGGTTGGTCAGGATCTGGTTCATGTAGCTGATCAGGGCGATGATCTCACCCTGGGTCAGGGCTCCGTCATTGACCAGGGCGCCTCCCCGGACCAGCACCACGATGATGCCGAAGTTGACGATGAGGTAGGTCATGGGGTTCATCAAAGCGGAGATGCGCCCCGCCGTGGTCTGGATGGTTTTCAAGGCATCATTGGTTTTGGTGAAATCCCGGATCTCATCCTTCTGGCGGGAAAAGGCCCGCACCACCCGGGTGCCCACATAGTTCTCCCGGGTCAGCAGGGTGACCTTGTCCAGCATGCTCTGGGCCTGGTGATAACGGGGCACAGTGATGCGCATGATGAGATAGATCACCAGGGAGATCAGCACCGTGACCAGCAGGAACCAGGCGGTCATCTGGGGGCTGATGGACAGCGCCATGATCAGGGCACCGATGACGATGAAAGGGGACCGCAGCAACAGCCGCAGGGTCATGTTCACGCCGTTCTGCAGCTGGTTGATGTCGCTGGTCATGCGGGTGACCAGGGTTGGCGTGCCAATACCGTCCAGCTCGGTGTAAGAAAGGGTATTGATGTGGTGATACAGGTCCCGGCGCAGCGCCGTGCCGTACCCCAATGCTGTTTTGGCGGCAAAATACTGGGCCGTCACGCTGGATGCCAGCCCCACCACCGCCAGCAGAACCAGCAGCCCGCCCTGACGGGCAATCTGGCCCACGTCCCGGTTCTGGATGCCGGTATCCACGATGGCGGCCACCACCAGTGGCACCAGAAGCTCAAAACAGGCTTCCAGCATCTTGAACAGGGGTGCCAGGACGGTCTCCCGTTCATAGCCTTTGAGATAACGCAGCAGTCTGTGCATGCTTTACCCACCTTTGTATAAAAAATGCAGAAATATTATACCACGCAAGCCGTGGTTTGTCAGCGTTTTTGCCCGGTTTCGATGATTATTTGCCCGCCGCCCGCCTATACTGGTTGTAGTTTATTCACACAGCGGGCGCACCGTCCGGCGCGCCGAAAGGGGAGTCATATGCTGTATTTTCATAAAGGTTTGTCCTGCTCCGCCGCCCGCACGGTGGGGCGGGCTTTGTCTCTGGCCGGGCAGCAGGGATGCACCGCGGCCGATACCGGCCATCTGTTGCTGGCCATGCTGCAGACTGCCCAGGGCCCGGCGGCGGATTTTTTGCGGCGCAAGAACATCAGCGAAATCACGCTGCGCAGTTGTCTGGCCGGACGGGCCTGCACCGGACGCAGTATCCGGCTGACCCGGCGGGACCTGGCTCCCGAGATGAGCAAGGCCCTGGAATTTGCGGTGCTGGGTGCCCATGCCGCCCGGGTGCCCCGGGCGGAAAACGAGCATCTTCTCTGTGCTATGCTGGAGGACTGTTCCTGTACAGCCAGTGTCTGGATGGCCTCTTTGGGGGTGGAGGTCCCCTTGGCCGCCCGGGAATGCCGGCAGCTGTCCGGGCAACTGATCCTGCCTTCCAGCGCCCCGCGCATGAGCACCAGCCGAGGCAGCAAACCCAGTGAGAAGTACGGCCGGGATCTGACCCGTCTGGCCCAGGAAGGCCGTCTGGACCCGGTGCTCTGCCGGGACAAGGAATTGGACCGGATGATCGAGATCCTTTGTCGCCGCCAGAAAAACAACCCCTGCCTGCTGGGGGAACCGGGCGTGGGCAAAAGCGCCCTGGCCGAAGCCCTGGCCCAGCGCATCGCCGCCGATCAGGTGACCCAGAGCCTGCGGGGGCGGCGGGTGCTGGCCCTGGATATGGCGGCCATGGTGGCGGGTACCAAATACCGCGGCGACTTCGAGGAGCGGTTCAAGAGCCTGCTGGAAGAGCTCTACCGGGACCGCATGACCATCCTGTTCATTGATGAGATCCACGTCATTGCAGGGGCCGGGGCGGCGGAAGGCGCCATCGATGCCGCCAGTATCCTCAAACCCATGCTGGCCCGGGGAGAGCTGCAGCTCATCGGGGCCACCACCCCGGAGGAATACCGCAAGACCATTGCCAAGGACACTGCCCTGGATCGCCGGTTCGGCAAGGTCATGGTGGAGGAACCTGCCCCGGCGGATGCCGAGACCATTCTGCGGGGGCTCATGCCCCGGTATGAGCGGTACCATGGGGTGACCATCCCGCCGGAAAGCATCCATGCGGCGGTGGAGCTGAGTGTGCGGTATCTGCCGGGACGGTATCTGCCGGACAAGGCCATTGACCTGCTGGACGAAGCCGCGGCCGCTGCCCGCATTGCCAATGCGGACAAGGGCGGGCAACCGGCGGCCCTGACACCCCAGGACATTGCCCGGGTGGTCAGCAAAGCCAGCGGGGTACCGGCTCAGCGGGTGGGAGAGGCCGAGCGGGAACGGCTGGAACAGCTGGAAAGCCGTCTTTCCGCCGAAGTGATCGGCCAGCCCCGGGCGGTGCATGCGGTGGCCGCCGCCATCCGCCGCAGCCGCACCGGTCTGCGGGAAGCGGGGCGGCCCATCGGGGCCATGCTCTTCCTGGGCCCCACCGGGGTGGGCAAGACCCAGCTGGCCCGCACCCTGGCCAAAAACTGGTTCGGCAGCGAAAAGGCCCTGCTGCGGTTTGATATGTCGGAATATATGGAGCAGCACACGGTGGCCCGGCTCATCGGGTCGCCCCCGGGGTATGTGGGCCATGAGGAGGGCGGCCAGCTCACCGAGGCTGTCCGTCGCCGCCCCTACAGCGTGGTGTTGTTTGATGAGATCGAGAAAGCCCACGGGGATATCCAGAACATTCTTTTGCAGATTCTGGAGGACGGCATGCTCACCGACGCTCAGGGCCGCAAGGCGGATTTCTCCAACACCATCATCCTGCTGACCTCCAACCTGGGAGCCCGGTGCCTGGTGGGGCAGGCGTCGCCTCTGGGCTTTGGTACCGCCGCCGAGGATACCGCCCGGCGCAGCAAACAGGCCCTGCAGGAAGCCAAGGAGTATTTCCGCCCTGAACTCATGGGCCGTCTGGACGATGTGGTGGTCTTTGACCCCCTGGGCCCGGCCCAGCTGGCAGCCATTGCGGGCAAGCTGCTCACCGAGCTGGAAGAGCGGGCTGCCCGCCAGGGCTACACCCTGCGCCATACCCAGGCCGCCGCGGCTGCTCTGGCCGGGCGGGAGGTGCCGCCCTACGGGGCCCGGGACCTGCGCCGGAAGGTCAGCCGGGCGGTGGAGCAGGCCCTGGCCGACCGCATTGCCGACGGCACCGCCCATCCCGGGGTGACCTACACCGCCGATGCCGACGCCGACGGTCATATCATCCTCAGTGACAGCGACCTGGCTGCCTGCGTATAAAAAAGAAGTGCCTTCCTTTTTATTAAGGAAAGCACTTCTTTTGCTTTGTATGAGATGCGAAAGAACTCTTACAGGTTCTGGACCTTGAATTCCTGTTCGCAGTAAATGCAGCGGTACCGTCCGCTGGGGGTCAGGGCGAAGATGTGGTCGCAGCCCTCCTCCAGAGAGGTGATGCAGCGGGGATTGGTGCACTTGATGACGTTCACCAGCTGCTTGGGCTGCTCCGGCCGGACCTTGCGGGTCACATGGCCGTTTTCAATGTAAGTAATGGTGATCTGGGGGTCCAGATAGCCCAGTACATTGAAATCCAGGCTCGTGATGTCGCCCTCGATCTTGATGATGTCCTTTTTGCCGCTCTTCTGGCTGCGCACATTCTGCAGCAGGGCCACGCTGGCGTCGTTGAGCTTTTCCAGCTCCATCAGGTGGTACAGCGCCAGGCCGGTGCCGGCGGTGATGTGGTCGATGACCACGCCGTTTTGAATCTCGTCAACTTTCAGCATTGGAAAGCCACCTCCCCGGTCTTGGGGTCTTTCAGACCCAGCAGCGTCATAATCAGGGCCATGCGCATGTACACGCCGTTCTGTGCCTGCTCAAAGTAGGCGGCACGGGGATCGTCATCCACGTCCAGGGTGATCTCGTTCACCCGGGGCAGGGGATGGAGCACCGCCATGTCGGCGGGAGCCTGGGCCAGCTTGGCCTTGGTCAGAACATAGCTGTTCTTCAGGCGGACGTAGTCTTCTTCATTGAAGAAGCGCTCCCGCTGCACACGGGTCATGTACAGGATGTCCAGCTGGGGCAGGGCTTCTTCCAGGCTGCGGGTCTCCACATAAGGGATGCCCTTGGGGTCCAGCACTTCGGTCAGGATGTAGTCCGGCACCCGCAGCTCCTCGGGGCTGATGAGCACGAACTTCATGTTCGGCCAGCGGGACAGGCTCTTGATCAGGGAATGAACGGTGCGCCCGAACTTCAGGTCCCCGCAGAAGCCGATGGTCAATCCGTCCAGATGCCCTTTGCGGCGGCGAATGGTCATCATGTCCAGCAGGGTCTGGGTGGGATGGCTGTGGCCGCCGTCACCGGCATTGATGACCGGAATCCGCGAATACCGCGCCGCCCGCAGGGGAGCACCCTCCTTGGGATGGCGCATGGCGGCAATGTCCGCATAGCAGCTGACGATGCGGATGGTGTCCGCCACCGTCTCGCCCTTGGAAGCGCTGGAGACCCCCGCATCCGGGAAGCCCAGCACCTGGCCGCCCAGGTTCAGCATGGCAGCCTCAAAGGAAAGCCGGGTACGGGTGGAGGGTTCATAGAACAGCGACGCCAGACGCTTGCGGTACGCCACATCTTTGTAGGCAGCCGGGTCGTCATGGATGCGGTCGGCCAGGTCCAGCAGACGCAGCGTCTCCTCGTAGGTGAAATCAAGCGGATCGATCAGGTGTCTCATGGGCAACAACCTTTCCTTTCCTGTCTCTGGTTTGTACGTACAGCCCAAGGCCGCCGCCCCTGTGCACGGGGAAAAACCCGTTCGCAGAAGCGGCGGCCTGTAAGCCTCACCTATTCTACAACTATACGAGCTTGCGCACAAGAGCAAAATCAAAAAAATCTGTGTAGAGGGTCTTGCTGCGCACCACCGGGCGGCACAGGCGGGAATAGCAGGTCTCTTCCAGCTCCAGCAACGCCTTGTCCGGGCCCAGCCCCAGCAGCCGCCGGATAGCGGTCTCTCCGGGTACGGCGTGCAGCCTGGCCACCGTGCTGGTGGTCTGGATGTCGCAGTGGTCCTGGAGCACATCAAAAACGGGACGGCTGAAATCAATGCCGTCCAGCCGTCCGCTGAAGAGGGACAGGGGCATCACGTCGGTACAGAACAGCACCGGAATATCATCGGCCAGCATCCGCTTGCCCACCACCAGCACCGTTTCCCCTGGCTGCAGGTCCAGGGCTTTGGCCAGGTCGGCGTCGGCGGTCTGCCGGGTCACCAGCAGATGATCGGTGTGGGGAACCCGGCCCATGGCCTCAATCATCTTGTGAAATTCCATCTTCTGGTCCATGCGGTGGGCCAGGTGCACCACATCCCGGTTCACTACTGTGCCGATGCCCCGTACCCGTTCCAGATACCCGCCCCGTTCCAGTTCACTCAGGGCGTCCCGCACCACTGTGCGGCTCACTCCAAGCCGGGCGGCCAGCTCCAGCTCGGGCGGCAGACGGTCCAGCCCGGCGTAAGCGCCATGGGTCATCTCTTCCAGCAGGCGGTCCACCACCCGGGCCGAGATCAGCGCCCCGCCCAACAGGGCCGGGCTTTTTGCATGCTGTTCCACCCTTATGCCTCCTCTTTTTTGTTCTTGCCGTTTTTCCTGGCATACCGGCACACATCGGCCAGACAGCACTTGTCACAGTAAGGTTCGGTGCGGGCGGTGCAGACGGCCCGGCCATGGTAGACCAGTCGGTGACAAAAATCGCTGCCTTCCTCCGGCGGAATGATCTTCCAAAGGGCCATCTCCACCTTTTTCGGCTCCTTGACTCCCTCATCCACCAGACCGATACGCCCGCACAGGCGGATGCAGTGGGTGTCGGTGACGATGGCCGGCTTGCCGAACACATCCCCCATGATCAGGTTGGCGCTCTTGCGCCCCACCCCGGGCAGGGCCAGCAGGGCGTCGAAGTCATCCGGCACCTTGCCGTCGTATTTGTCCCGCAGCATCCGCATGCAGGCGGAAATATCCCGCGCCTTGCTGCGCCCCAGCCCGCAGGGCTTCACAATGGCTTCGATCTCTTCCGGCTCGGCAGCGGCCAGGGCCTGCACATCGGGATATTTGGCAAACAGGTCCTTGACCACCACATTCACCCGTTCATCGGTGCACTGGGCGGCCAGGCGCACTTCCACCAGCAATTCCCAGGCGTGGTCGTAATCCAGGGTACAGTCCGCCAGGGGGTATTCCTCTTTCAGCCGCTGAATGCAGATGGCGGCCAGTTCTTTTTTGGTCATAGGGGTCTCTCCCTTTTCAAAGGTATTACTTTATCTGCCTTGATTCTACCATTTTAATCGTCTATAATGCAAGGGAAAGTCACTTGTTTGCGAAAAAAGGAGAATTTTTTCATGGAACCACTGGCACAGCGCCTGCGCCCGCGCACCCTGGCCGAGGTCTGCGGCCAGCGCCATCTGCTGGGGGAGGGCAAGGTTTTCCGCCGTACCCTGGAAGCCGCCCGGGCCACCGGTCGCATCCCCAATATGATCTTTTACGGCCCGTCCGGGGTGGGCAAGACTACGGTGGCCAGCATCATTGCGGCCAACAGCGGCATGCGGCTGCACAAACTCAACGGCACCACCGCCTCCACCGCCGATATCAAGACGGTATTGGGGGAGATCGGCACCCTTCATGCCTCAGGTGGAATCTTGTTATATCTGGACGAAATACAATATTTCAACAAACGGCAGCAGCAGAGCCTGCTGGAATGTATTGAGGAAGGCACTGTGACCCTCATTGCCTCCACCACCGAGAACCCCTACTTTTACATTTACAACGCGCTGCTCTCCCGCTGCACCGTCTTTGAGTTCAAGTCCCTGACCCCGGAGGATATCGCCGCCGGGCTGGAAAATGCCGCCCAGCGGTTGGGGGAGGAAGACGGCATTCCGGTGCGCATTGAACCGGATGCCCTGCCTTACCTGGCCGAAAGCGCCGGCGGGGATATGCGCAAGGCTCTTGGCAACCTGGAGTTTGTGGTCACCGCTGCGCCCCAGGTGGAAGGAACCCGCGTTGTAACGCTGGATATGGCCAAACAGGTGGCCCGCCGCACCGCCATGCGGTACGACAAACAAGGGGACGACCATTACGATATCATCTCGGCCTACCAGAAATCCATGCGGGGCTCCGACCCGGACGCTGCCCTGCATTATCTGGCCCGGCTGCTGGAAGCGGGAGACCTGCCCTCCGCCTGCCGCCGCCTGATGGTCACTGCCTGCGAGGATGTGGGGCTGGCCTGGCCCCAGATCATCCCCATCGTGAAGGCGGCGGTGGATGCGGCCAACATGCTGGGATTGCCGGAAGCCCGCCTGCCTCTGGCCGATGCGGTGGTGCTGGTGGCCACGGCTCCCAAGTCCAACACAGCCCACGATGCCATCAACGCAGCCATGGCGGATGTACAGGCCGGCAAAGGCGGACCCATTCCGCGTCAGCTGCAGAACAAACATTATGACGGCGGGGACGCCGCCGTCAAGGGACAGCACTACAAATACCCCCATGACTGGCCGAACCACTGGGTGTATCAGCAATATTTACCGGATGCTTTGCAGGGCAAAACCTACTACCATTTTGGTGACAATAAAACAGAACAGGCGGCCGCCCAATACTGGAAACGGGTCAAGGGTCAGGGCTGAGAGGCGGGCAGGAAGCACTGTTACATCTGTAAAAAAGACAACGGACACTTTTTTCCGATTTGTCGAAAAATGTACGTCACTGGGCAACAAATGGCCCGGTGGCGCCTTTTTATTTCCGAAAACGGTGTACGGTGGCAGAATTTGGTAAAATTTTCGGCTTTCTTCACGGAAAAGTGTTGACAAAGGACAATAAAATTCAGTAGAATAAAAACGTGTGAGGGGAGCCGCCCGGTGTATGCCGGGCGGTCCAAAATTCACTTATATAAGGAGAAATCCCATGCGTTACTCTCATCAGCGCGAATTGATCCTGCGCGAGGTGCTCAACCGTACCGATCACCCCACCGCAGAACAGATCTGCACCTCTCTGCGGGCCGAATGCCCGCGCCTGAGCCTCGGCACTGTTTACCGTGATCTGAATACCCTGGTGGAGATCGGCAAGGTCCGCCGGGTGTCCATCCCCGGCGAAGCCGACCGGTTTGACGGCGAGGTGGGACAGCACCAGCATCTGTGGTGCCGCAAGTGCCACAGTGTGGAAAGTTTGTTCATCGAGCCGGAAAAGCTCAGCGAACTGGTCAAATCCTGTCCCGGCATTGTGGCGGAAGACTGGAGTCTGACCGTGTTCGGTCTTTGCAGCAAATGCGCGGCCGAAGAAAGCCAGTGAACTGTACGGAGTCCCATTGCGGGGGACACGTCGGTTTACGCCCGTGGGCCTTGGTCCGGAGGCAGCGGGGAGCGGCACATTTCGGATCGCTAGCGTCGGAGCAAAGTGTTCTTTGCCCCGGCGATTTTTTTATATCTGTTTACCGGAGATTTCCGCCTGAGGGACGCCAAAACTGTTTCTTTGAACAAATCAATCATTTTTGTACGTTTTGAGACTTACATATATCCCGCAAGTGTGCTAGAATAAAAATTACGCATGTTTCAGAAACGGAGCAGGCGTTGTGTTTTTTCGCTTTGGAATCATAAAGGGGAAAAGTATATGGCAGTAGTAGACGTTTTTGGAGAAAAAGTCGAAAAGCTGAGCAACACCAACCGGACCCGGGCCCGGTGGCTGCTCAAAACCGGGTGGGAAGCCCAGAACCTGAAATTCAAGCTCATGCCGGACAAGCGGCTGATCCCGGCGGACCGCTTTCTGGCGGGTATGATGATGGACGCCATGCTCAAGCCGCTGCAGTGCCCGGACCAGTGCGCGGTGGTCAGCGTGTTCACCCCCTGCGAACTGCTGCAGGAGGTGGGCCTGAACCCGTACAACACCGAGGCCATGTCCTGTTATCTGTCCGCCAGCAAGGTGGAACGCAGCCTGCTTCAGCAGGCCGAGAACAGCGGCATTGCCGAAACACTGTGCAGCTACCACAAGACCTTTTTCGGCGCGGCCCAGAAAGGTCTTTTGCCCCGGCCCCGGTGCATCGTGTACACCAACGTCATGTGCGATGCCAACATGCTGACCTTCCGGGCGCTGGCCAACCTGTACAAGGTGCCGCTGTTCTCTCTGGATGTGCCTTTGCAGCAGAATGAGGAAAACGTTCTGTATGTAGCCGAACAGCTCAAAGCTCTGGCCGCTTTTCTGGAAAAGAGCACCGGCAAGAAAATCGACGAGAAATCCCTTTCCCAGCGGCTGGAGCGCAGCAAGCGCACTCTGGAAAAGTTCGGCCGCTTTCAGGAGGAAAAGGCTGACCGGTATATTCCTGCCGATCTGGTCAGCCCGCTGTATTGCGGTATGACCAACAACATCCTCATGGGTACCCCCCAGGAGGAAAAGTTTGTGGATATGCTCCTCCGGGATGTGAAGAAGGCCCCCGCCAAGAAGGGCAAGCGCATCTACTGGATGCACACCATTCCCTTCTGGTCCGACGCCGTGCGCCAGGAACTGTGTTTCAATGAAAAAGCCCAGATCGTGGGTTGTGAACTCAGTCAGGTGTGTGAGCCGGACTTCGACCCCGCGGACCCCTACATGGCCATGGCCCACCGGCTGGTCTACCATGCCCTCAACGGCAGTGTGAACCGCCGTATTGAGGCGGGCATCCGCCATGCCAAGCAGACCAAGGCGGACGGCGTGGTGTGGTTCAACCACTGGGGCTGCAAGCACACCATGGGCGCCGCCCAGATCGCCAAGAAGAAGTTTGAGGAAGCGGGCCTGCCCCTGCTGATCCTGGACGGCGACGGCTGCGACCGCAGCCACGGCGGCGAGGGCCAGACCTCCACCCGCCTGGGCGCTTTCCTGGAAATGCTCAACGGCGACAAGGTGTGAAAGGGGAGAGGAAGATGAGCAACAAACTGTACTATGTATGCAAATACACGCCCATTGAACTGCTGGAGGCTTTCGGCGCCGACTGTGCCAGCCTGAATGAGATGCCCGAAGGATTTGAACATGCGGACCAGATCGCCCATCCCAACATCTGCGGCTTCGGCAAGGCGGTGCTGGAACAGGTCATCAGTGAGCATGTGAAGGAACTGGTCATCGTCAACTGCTGCGATACCATCCGCAGCGTGTATGACATTCTGGCCGACAGCGGCAAGCTGGACTTTTTGTACATCATGGACATGCCCCATGACAACGGTTCCTGCGGCCGGGAACGCACCGTCACCCAGCTCAAGGGCCTGGCCAAGGCCTACAGCGAGTACAAGGGCACGACCTTTGATGAGGCTGCCTTCCGCAAGGCCTTCCGCCCCAAGGAACGGTTGAACGAACCCTATATCAGTGTGCTGGGCGCCCGCATGGGCAACGAGCTCTTTGACGTGGTCCGCCAGACCATGCCCTATCCGGTGGAAAACGACACCTGCGTGAACAACCGTTCCGCCGGCAACGAGCAGCCCCCCGAAACCTCCGATTTTGACGAGCTCATGGACTGGTATGCCGGGGCCCTGCTGCGTCAGCTGCCCTGCATGCGCATGATTGACAACACCGGCCGCAAGCAGCTGTACAACAATCCGAACCTGAAGGGCATCATCTACCACACCGTCAAGTTCTGCGATTTTTACAGCTTTGAGTACGCCCAGATCAAGCGGGAAGCCGCGGTGCCTCTGCTGAAGATCGAATCCGACTATTCGCTGCAGAACGGCGGGCAGCTCTCGACCCGTCTGGAAGCATTTGCCGAGAGCATCACCGCCGAATGGCAGAAAGGGAAGGAAAAGAAGATGGGAAAAGGATATTTTGCGGGCATTGACAGCGGTTCCACCAGCACCGACGTGGTCATTCTGGACAAGGACCAGAAGATGGTCACCGGCATCATCCTGCCCACCGGTGCTGGCGCCGCCGCCGGTGCGGAGCGCGCCCTGGAAGAGGCCCTGAAAGAAGCACACCTGCAGCGGGAGGACATCGACGCCATGGTGACCACCGGCTACGGCCGCACCGCCATCACCGAAGGGGACAAGAGCATCACCGAAATCACCTGCCACGCCCGCGGCGCCCATTTCCTGGATCCCTCAGTGCGCACGGTGGTGGACATCGGCGGCCAGGACAGCAAGGTCATCCGTCTGGATGAGAACGGCGCCGTGGTCAACTTTGTCATGAACGACAAGTGTGCAGCCGGCACCGGCCGCTTCCTGGAGATGATGGCCCGCACCATGGAGATAAGCCTGGACGAAATGAGCCATCGTGGCCTGAAGTACAAGGAGGATATCACCATCTCCAGCATGTGCACCGTCTTTGCAGAGTCGGAGGTCGTCTCCCTGATTGCCCAGAACAAGGATACCGACGACATTGTTCACGGTCTGAACAAGGCGGTGGCCACCAAGACCGCCGCCCTGGCCAAGCGTGTGGGCGGTGAGGAACGCTACATGATGACCGGCGGCGTCTCCAAGAACGAAAGCCTGGTCAAGACCCTGGAAGAAAAGCTGGGCACCACCCTGGTGGTGGATGAGCGCGCCCAGCTGTGCGGCGCTCTGGGGGCCGCTCTCTTCGCCATGGATATGGTGGAGAAGGACTGACCCGTATTCGCAATCCAAAAAAGGACACCGTCCGGCCGGATGGTGTCCTTTTTGTCATGGCAAAAGCTTATACGGTGGCGGGGTCTTTCGTCCGCACATCCGGCTTGGGACAGAGGGTGGGCAGCGGTGTGCCTTGTGGTGTCAGCAGGGCACAGGGCAGCAACAGAATCAGGGGATTGGCGGAGAACAAAAACAGCTTGTTCTCCATCAGCAGATAGCACAGCATGGCAAAGAGCAGCAGCGTCTCGCCGGTATGCCCGTTCCGGCACAGCCTCCACAGCAAAAACAGGGTGACCGCCGCCACCAGCACAGCTCCCAGGATTCCCTTGTTCATCACCAGGGCCAGATAGGTGTTGTCGATGGAATGGTGCACGTCTGCATCGGTGGCAAAGCCACCCAGGAAGGTGATCACGTTGGGCATGTCGGTATGCAGCCAGGCTTCGGCTCCCTCCTCCGCCGGATGCAGATATTCAAAGCCCCAGAACACATGATGCCAGATTTCCAGCCGCCCGGAAAACAGCTGATTCAGGGTATAAAACCCGGGAATATCCTTGGGACGTCCCGGATGGAACAGATACCCGGCAACCACACTGAACGCCGTCAGCAGGGGATAGAGGGCCAGCACCAGCCCGTGCCAGATCCGACTCTCAAAAAAGCGGGGCAGAAATCTCTGGGCCGCAAACAGAACCAGCAGCAAAAACATGGCCATACCGGCGCCGCGGCAGCGGGGCACAAACAGAGTGTACGCCGCCAGAGCGGTCAACCCCGCCCAGTCGAACCACCGCAGCCGGGGCCACCGCAGCCAGCCCCAGGCAAAAAACACGCCCAGCAGCCGGGCACCGTATCCATTGTAGTGCCCGTACCCGTAGTCCCAGTTGCGGGCATATACATTGAACGGCATCAGCGGGGTGGTGTAGTGCAGCAGCTGCACCAGCACCAGACAGATCGCAGCTGTGACCAGGTAGACCCGCACAGCGGTGCGCAGGTCCACATCCTTGGCACCAAGCCCGATGAGTACCGCCAGTAAAAACCAGATATCATCCCCATGCAGGGAAGCAAAGGCGGCATAAACCACCGCCGCGCAGCCCACTGCCCACTGCCAGCGGTGTTCGTACCGGGTCAGCAGCAGGCATTTTGCCGCCAGCAGCAGGGCACCCAGCCCGGTCAGGCCCAGGCGGGCCAGGTGACTGAATTCGGGCAGGGTACTTTGTATATTGGAGCTGAACACTTCCGAAAGGATCAGCAACAGAGCGATGGCAGTACAGTAGAAACGCTGTCCCAACACCCGGCGGTGGGCCGTCAATGGAAAGCGCTCTTGCAGTTCGGCAGGCATCGCAATCCTCCTTTCCTGCGGGTTTTCCCGCAGATCGTCCTTCATTATAGCATGGCCCGTCCCAAAAGAAAACCCGGCCAAAGCGGCCTTCGTGTTCCCGCATCCTTGTATTTTGCCCAAAAGTTTGTTACAATCAACATAGTATCCGTTTATTTTCCAAATTGTTACGCGCAAAGAGACAGGAAAGGAAGAGATCATATGCTCAGCGATATCCAGATCGCCCAAAACGCCCACATGCTTCCCATCACTGAGGTGGCAGCCAAACTGGGGCTGTCCGCCGACGATGTCATCCCCTACGGCAAATATAAGGCCAAGATCAGCCACAAGCTGGCAAAAGGGGAGGGCAAGCAGGGAAAACTGATTCTGGTTACCGCCATCAGCCCCACCCCGGCGGGCGAGGGCAAAACCACCACCAGCGTGGGGCTGGCGGATGCTCTTTGCGCGATGGGCAAGAAGACGATGCTCTGCCTGCGGGAGCCTTCTCTGGGCCCTGTGTTCGGCATCAAGGGCGGCGCTGCCGGCGGCGGCTATGCTCAGGTGGTGCCCATGGAGGATATCAACCTCCATTTCACCGGTGACATCCACGCCATCGGCACTGCCAACAACCTGCTGGCGGCCATGATCGACAACTCCATCCAGCAGGGCAATCCCCTGAACATCGACCCCCGCCGGGTGGTATGGAAGCGCTGCATGGACATGAACGACCGTCAGCTGCGCTTCATCGTGGACGGCCTGGGCGGCAAGGTCAACGGCACTCCCCGGGAGGACGGCTTCGATATCACCGTGGCCAGCGAGGTCATGGCCATCTTCTGCCTGGCCACCGATCTGCAGGACCTGAAGGAACGCCTGTCCCGCATCGTCTGTGCCTACACCTTTGACGGCAAGCCGGTCACCGCCGGTGAGATCGGCGCAGCCGGTGCCATGACCGCCCTGCTCAAGGATGCCATCGACCCCAACCTGGTCCAGACGCTGGAAAACAACCCTGCCATCATCCACGGCGGGCCCTTCGCCAACATTGCCCATGGCTGCAACAGCGTCACCGCCACCAAGCTGGGCCTGAAGCTGGCCGACTATGTGGTCACTGAGGCCGGTTTCGGTGCCGATCTGGGCGCGGAAAAGTTCCTGGATATCAAGTGCCGGTACGCCGGTCTGAACCCTTCTGCTGTGGTGCTGGTGGCCACCGTCCGTGCCCTGAAATACCACGGTGGCGTGCCCAAGACCGATCTGACCGCCCCCAATGTGGAGGCTGTGCGCAAGGGCGCGGTAAACCTGGCTCGCCATATCGACAACCTGAAGAACGGTTTCGGCCTGCCGGTGTGTGTGGCCATCAACTCCTTCCCCACCGACACCGAGGAGGAAATGGCGGTTATCCGGGACATCTGCGCCCAGGCCGGTGTGCCCTGTGCCCTGAGCGAGGTCTTTGCCAAGGGCGGCGAAGGCGGCAAGGAGCTGGCCGGTACCGTTCTGCAGGTGCTGGAAGAAAATCCGGAGATCCATCCCATTCAGTTCACCTATGATTTGGAAGCCTCTCTGGCCGACAAGGTGGAAGCGGTGGCCCGCAAGATCTATCGCGCCGACGGCGTGACCTACGCCCCCGCCGCCAAGAAGATGCTGGCCGAGCTGGAAAAGATGGGCTACGGCAAGCTGCCGGTCTGTATCGCCAAGACCCAGTATTCCTTCAGTGATGACGCCTCCCTGCTGGGCGCGCCGGAACACTTCCGCATGAATGTGCGGGAGGTCCGCCTGTCCGCCGGTGCGGGCTTTGTGGTGGTCATCTGCGGCTCCATCATGACCATGCCCGGCCTGCCCCGTCATCCTGCGGCCATGGATATCGACTGCGACGCCGAAGGCCGCATCACCGGTCTGTTCTGATTCATATATTCCATAACAAGCAAATAGCGTGCAAGCTCAAACGGCCTGCACGCTGTTTTTGTTTTGTTGGATTTCAGGCGGAAGGCGCCAGGAGGGAGGATGCTTTTGTCAGCTGTTCCTCGGTCGGTATCAGATAGGCAAACTGCAGTTCCACCACCCGGCCTGGCCAGCACAGCAGATACATGGGGACCGGACCCAGGGAACTCCGCTGCAGCTGATAGGCGGCCTGTGCGCCGTAGGGGGCAGGGTCAATGGAAAAATAGGAATCCTGCAGCACGGTGCCATCCTCATTCACTTCATCCTGATGTTCCGCCAGCAGCTGGTGCACCACCATGTCCTGCACAAAGGTAAAATCGGTGTCATAGATGGTATACCACAGGGTGGGGGCTCCTGCGTACTGCGGTACGACAGGGCTTTGCTCATACAGGCTGCGGCGCAGCAGGGGACTGGCGTAGGTGGTGGCTTCCCGGGAGTAGGTAGCGTCGGTTTCGGTCAGATCCTCCACCGTCAGAGGCAGGGGATCATTGTAGATTTCGCGGGTATGGCCGTTCTGCTCATAGCTGCCCGCCACCACATGATCGGGCTGCCCCAGACGGGAGCCGAGAGACACGGCAAGCAGGACCACAATCCCCACCATATACACCGCAAGCACCAAAAAGCCGGTGGCGGTTTTGTTGAGCCCGGCGGGAATGTCCTGGCGTTGCAAGTGGTTTCTCAGCAGGGTGCCGCCGCCTATGGCGACGACACAGATCAACAGCCATGCAAGATACCACTGGGGCGGCAGGGTAGACCCGAAAGCGGCCAGACACAGTAGCAGAATGGCCGCGCCCACCAATACCCAGCTGACACGGGTAGGAATCCGGGGCGACAGGAAAAGACCGCTTTCCTCGGCGGCGTGTTTGGCCCGGCGATGCCACACAAGGCAGGCGATAGGTTCCACCATACAGGCAACCAGCAACAGCAACCACACCGGCAGGGAGAGAACGTCAAACCCATCGGACAGAAACCGGATGGCATCCTGCCGGAAATCCAGCCAGTATTTTCCCATCCAGAACAGGCACAGCACCAGGGTGATGAGCCGTGGTCGGATGGTCAGGCGGACCATGGTCCGGTACAGATTTTCCACCCGCACCACCGGGTCGGTCTCCAGGGGCAGAGCGTCGGCATCGGCGGTGTAAAAGATCTGCAAGTCATGCCGCCGGGCCGCCAGATGCCAGCCGCTCTGGGCACACAGGGCTTCCTTATCCTGCTGTTCGTCAGTGGGCAGGGGATCATATTCCGAGGCCCTGGAAAAACAGGTGACGGCAAATTGCAGGGACTGCGGCTGTATTTCTGTAAAGGTCCAGATCCAATTCCCCGTTTGGGTCAGCAGCCAACCCTGGGCTGCCTGCCGTTCCAGCAGCGTTTCCATGGCCTGCTGGTCATAGGGGGAAAGGGGAACAAAAAGACGTTTGGTTCGGCTCATGGCTGTGCCTCCTTTCCGGCATAGCGCTCATAATCCCGGATCTGCTCCCGCAGGCGTTCATATTCTTTGGCCAGCATGGCTGACCCCTTTTCGGTGATATGGTAGCGCCGCCGCCCCCGCAAAGCGCCGGTGGCTTCGATCCAGCCTTCGGCGGTGAACTGTTCCAGCAGGTCGTACAGGGTGCCGGACCCGATGCTCACCCGCCCGTCGGTCATCTGCCGCACCCTTTCCAGGATCTCCATGCCCCGGCATTCCTCCCGCAGGCAGAGCAGCAGATAAAACATCTGTTCGGTCAAAGTTTTGAACCGCTCCCGGGGCATGGCCACCACCCTCTTTCGTTGCAATCTCGAATATCGAGTTCTTTCGGTTTCAGTATATTCTCGATATTCGAGAAAGTCAATGCCCCGGTCAAAATTTTTTGCAGTTACGCAAAAAGCCGCCCCGGCCATGCCGGAACGGCTTTCTCTCGGATTCAGTCCACCAGGGCTGGCTCCCGCGCCCGCTCCGGCTGGTTTGTGGCTGTTCCTGCCCGCGCCATCTGCCACAACGCGGCAGCGGCCAGCAGCAACAAAAGGGGAGTGAACTGGAAGGCATACCGTGCCTTTGTCTCCCACAGGCTCAGGAACAGCATTAACCCGAACATACTCACCCGCGCCAGGGTCAGCGGTCCCGGCACGGCCCGCAGGGCGGCTCCCACCGTTCCAAGCAAGACCAGCATCATCACAAAATATAAGTAGGCCTGACAGTAGTAGACCATGGGCATGTATCCGGGCTGCCCCTGCAGGATAAAGCGGTGGGTCCAGTTGACCTGCAGAGGCGTGGCCAGGAACTCCTGGGCGTCATACAACCCGTTGCCCCAGGTGATGGCCGCCTTGCGGGTCATAAAATCCGCCTGCCCCACGGGGGTGCGGGCCCCGTACTGGGCGGCAATGTACTGCCGCAGCATCTGGCGTCGCTGGGCCATGGTGGTCAGACTCTTGGCGTTCTGGCAGACTTCGTCGTTATAGTTGCCGTCCCCGCCACTGCCATAGGCAAACCACAGCTCAATGGGCAGTCCCACAGCGTCCTCCACCGAAAAATCCAGAAAGGTCCGCTGCCAGGCCCGGTATCCCGCCAGCAGCATCCCGAATACCAGCAGCAACGCCAGGACCCCGGCAGCCGCCCGGCGGATTCCCTGTTCCAGAAACAGCTGAATCACCACCGCCACCAGAACCACGGCCACACTGCCCTTGACGGCATAGCCCAGAAAAGCGGCACCAGCCATGAATGCCAGCCAGGCCAGCCGTCCTCCAGCATGGGGGGCAGCGCGGTAGTAGGTCCAGCCCAGCAACACCAGCAGTGCAAAAGGCAGGCAGAGGGTGTCGGAGTAAAAGCAGGGGGACCACAGCACAAAGGGCAGAAATCCGGCGCACAGCAGAAACGCCAGGGCAACCCCGCTGTTGCAGCCCAGAATCCTCCGGGCCAGAAGGCAGACCAGCAGTACCGAGACCGCAATGGCCAGCACATTCAGCACAATACCGGCATAGATGCCCGCTGTAGTGTCCGGGGTGATGCCGAACAGCCCCATCAACCGGAACCATAGAACCAGTACCAGCGCCAGGCCCAGGTTGTTGTTGCAGATAATATAGTAGGCGCCCCACACCTGGGGGCTGCCGTCATCCAGAAAATCCGGCAGGCTCTGCAGCACGGTGGCCATGTCCATGATGGGTGTTTCCGCCAGCCAGAAGCCCATCCGCCCCAATACCAGGGTATACAGCACCAGCGCAACGGCCATCCCGCACCGGAACCGGGGCCGGGGCAGGGCATCCAGCAGCGGCAGCAGAAACCGGGCCGCAAAAAAGGCGACGAACCCCAGGGCCAGCCCGGCCATCAGGGCAGCAGGGCCATTGTACTGCCAGCGCAGGACGCTGTTGAACAGAACCCATCCCCATACAAGGGCAAACCCGATGGAAAAGGCCCGCGTCAGCTGTTTTGCCATACCATCATTCCTCCGGAGAAGGAAGTACATCAGGCACTCCCTGTCTGCTTACACATTTTGATCACATTTTACCATATCCGGTGCCGGTTGCCAACCAAAAACGCCGGGACCGCCATCTGCGGTCCCGGCGTATCAAGAGCAGGGATAGAAAAATTACTGCTTGCTCAGAACTTCCTTGGTGTCGCGGGCGATCATCAGCTCTTCGTTGGTTTCGATGACCAGGGTGCGAACCCGGGCACCCCAGGCGGTGATCTCCACAACGTCCTTGTTCTGCTTGTGAGCGTTGTTGTTCTTGTCGGTGTCAATGTGAATGCCCAGCCAATCCATGTGATGGCAGATGCGGGCGCGGGAGGGGGCGTCATGTTCGCCGATGCCGCCGGTGAAGATGATGGCATCCACGCCGCCCATAGCGGCAATGTAGCTGCCGATGGTCTTTTTGATCTGGTAGTTCAGCATGTCGCTGGCCAGCTGGGCACGCTTGTTGCCCTCGGCGGCGGCCTTTTCCACGTCGCGCTTGTCGCTGGAAACGCCGGAGATGCCCAGCAGACCGGACTTCTTGTTCAGGATCTCGTCCAGCTGGTGGCCGGTGATGTTCAGGGTGTATTTCAGGTAGTTGACCACGGAGGGGTCCAGGTCACCGCAGCGGGTGCCCATCATCAGGCCGGCCAGCGGGGTCATACCCATGGAGGTATCCACGACCTTGCCCTGGTCCACGGCAGCAATGGAAGAACCGTTGCCCAGATGGCAGGTGATCAGCTTCAGGCGGGTGATGGGCTCCTCCAGGAACTCAGCGGCACGGTAGCTGACGTACTTGTGGCTGGTGCCGTGGAAGCCGTAGCGGCGCACACCGTACTTTTCGTAATACTCGTAGGGGATGGCATACATGTAGGCGCGGGGAGGCATGGTGCTGTGGAAGGAGGTGTCGAATACAGCCACATTAGGAATGTCGCCGAAAACCTTCTTGGCAGCTTCAATGCCCAGAATGCCGGCAGGGTTGTGCAGGGGAGCCAGGGGGCTCAGTTCCCGGATGGCTTCCACGACCTCGGGGGTGATCAGGCAGCTTTCCTTGAACTTTTCGCCGCCGTGGACGATGCGGTGACCGATGGCGTCGATCTCGGAAGGATCATCAATGACCTTGCCGTCGCCAGTGGTCATCTTCTTCACAACCTCCAGGAAAGCCTCGGTGTGGGTGGGGAAGATGGCCGGGGTGGTGGCCTTGTGGCCGTTGGCCTCATGGGTGATCATGCTGCTTTCCATGCCGATGCGCTCGCACAGGCCTTTGCAAAGCACGTGCTCGCCTTCCATATCGATCAGCTGATATTTCAGGCTGGACGAACCACAGTTGATAACAAGGACTTTCATGACAATTCTCCTTCAATAAGTTTGGGGGATGCACCTTTTTACGCGTTGTATGAACAATACAATTATAGTATGAAGATTGTCTGTTTTCAAGAATGAAATGTAGAAAACAGAGCATTTATTGCTCAGTTCTCTGTATAAACGACGAAGTAAAGGGCGACAAGTAAAGCACTTTTTAACAGATTGCACAAGAGAAAATGACCTTTTGCAAACCAGAAAACCAAAAATGAGCAATAAAAACAACGTCGTAGGGAAGGATATACACGCCGCCACTGGGAAGAATCCCCGGCCGCAATGCTGGAAATGCCGCCGCGGCGCGAAAAATTGCCCCGGAATATGGTATAATGGGGCAAGATTGTCATTTACAGCCCGATTTCATCTTTTGAGGTATACCATGAATTTTGCCGGCATTATCACCGAGTACGATCCCTTTCACAACGGCCACGCCACCCAGCTGCAGATGCTGCGGGCGCGCGGCGCCCGGACCATCGCTGTGTGCATGAGCAGTGGAGCGGTGCAGCGGGGCGGAATACCCCTGTATCCGGAGCCTGTCCGGGTGCGGGCCGCCCTGCTTGGCGGCGCAGACCTGGTGGTGGCGTTGCCAGCCCCCTATGCCAATGCAGGGGCCGAAGCCTTCGGCGCCGCGGGGGTGGCACTGCTCACCGCCCTGGGGTGTGACACCCTGGCCTTCGGCGCGGAAGACCCGGATGCCGCGCGCCTGATGCAGGTGGCGCAGATGTTGTCGGTGCCGGAACTTTCGGATCGGTTGCGGGGATACCTGAAACAGGGACTGACCTTTGCCGCAGCCCGGGCCAGGGCGGCACAGGAGCTGGAGCCGGGGCTGGGGGAGCTGCTCAGCCGTCCCAACAATATTCTGGGAATTGAATATTGCAAGGCGATTCTGGCCCAGCACAGCCCGATGCAGCCGCTGGCTCTGCCCCGGTTGGGAGCCCATCACGGCTCGGAGCAGGCTGGCCGGATCGGGCAGGTACAGCTGGCCTCGGCCAGCCTTTTGCGGACCTTGGTCCGCCGCGATGGGGTGGAAAGCCTGATCCCGTACGTTCCCGCATCGGCGCTGGAATTGTACCGCCAGGCGGACCGGCAGGGGATGACGGCAGACCCTGCCCGGTTCAGCGTGGCCCTGCTGGCGTTGCTGCGGGCCGCGGACCCGGCCCGTTTTGTCCGCATCCGGGGCGTCAATGAAGGGCTGGAACACCGCCTGGCTGCTGCCGTGCGGGAGGCTGCCGACGCCGAGGACCTGTATGCCCGGCTCAAGACCAAGCGCTATCCCCATGCCCGGCTGCGGCGCCTGGCACTGGATGCCGCCGTGGGGGTGGAACAGGACAGTTTGCCCGCCTTGCCGCCCTATCTGCATATCCTGGGTGCCCGGCGGCAGACCCTGCCGTTGCTGCGGGAGGCCAGACTGCCGGTATCCACCTCCCTGGCAAAACTGGAGCAGGCCTTGCCGCAGGCACAAAAAGTCGTCCGTCTGCACAATGCTTTTTCGGACTTTTCGGCTCTGTGCAGGGAAAAGAGCCAGCCTATGGGGCTTGCCTATACGGCAAAACCGGTGGTATTATAAATACAGCATGGATTTTTAATGCCGCTCTTGTGGTATTGTTGCAAAATTAACAGCCTGAGAACAAGGAAAGAAGGAACACTATGGCCCTGCACGTTATGGACGAAGCCAACCACTGCCTCGGGTGCAAAAATCCCCGATGCCAGCAGGGGTGCCCCATCCACACCAACATTCCCGAAGTCATCCGCCTGCTCAAGGACAACAAACTCAATGAAGCCGGCCGCATGCTGTTTGAAAACAACCCCCTGACCACCGTCTGCAGCCTGATCTGCAACCATGAAAACCAGTGTGAGGGCCATTGCGTGCGGGGCATCAAGGGGGCGCCGGTGCATTTTTCGGTCATTGAAAACTACATTTCCTCCACCTATGCTTCCCAGATGACCCGCGGCCCGGCCAAACCCAACGGCAAGCGGGTGGCCATCATCGGGTCCGGCCCGGCGGGCCTGACCATTGCCGTGATCCTGGCCCGCTACGGCTATGATGTGACCATCTTTGAAAGCCACGACAAGATCGGCGGCGTGCTGCGCTACGGCATTCCGGAATTCCGCCTGCCCAAGACGGTGCTGGACGACTTCGAATACCGGCACCTGCGTCTGAAGGACATCAAGGTACGCCCTAACACCGATGTGGGCAAGGCGCTCAAGATCGACGACCTCTTCCGGGACGGCTACAAGGCGATTTTTATCGGCACCGGCGTGTGGCGGCCCAATACCCTGGGCATCAAGGGGGAGAGCCTGGGTCATGTGCATTTTGCCATCAACTACCTGCAGAATCCGGATGTCTACCATCTGGGCAATCGGGTGGTGCTCATCGGGGCGGGCAATGCGGCTATGGACGTGGCCCGCACGGCCATCCGTCACGGTACCCGCCATCTGGAGTGCTTCTCTCTGACCAAAAAGATCGCGGCCAGCCATTATGAGGAAAGCTATGCCAAACTGGAAGGCGTGGAATTCTTTTACAACAAGAAGCCGGTGGAGATCACCGACCAGGGCGTGGTGTTCCGGGATGTGAATGAGGCTGAGGACGGTACGCTTACCGAGATTCCGGGCAGTGAGATGCTGTATCCCGCGGACAGTGTGGTGGTTTCCATCAGCCAGGGGGCCTGCACCACCATCACCGAGACCACCGAAGGGCTGAAGGTCAATGCCCGGGGTCTGTTTGTCACCGATGAGGTGGGCCGCACCAGCCGTCCGGGCATCTTTGCCTCCGGCGATGCCGTCAAGGGCGCCCGCACCGTGGTGGAAGCGGTGGCCTACAGCAAAAAGGTGGCCGAAGCCATGCACGAATACATGCAAGGCCTGCCCGCAGACGGACCGGATGAATATGCCGGTGTTCCCGTTTACCAGAGCGACGACGGCAACTGACAGAATCTATAAGCAGAACAAAGGCGGTACGGCTTCGGCTGTGCCGCCTTTTGAAAATCAAAAAGCCCGGAAGACAATGCCTTCCGGGCAAGCAATCCAGATATTCCACCGGAATTCTTCTTCTGGTGGAGAACTTTGGCGCAAAAACAGGAATCAGGACAGGTTGGGCCGGTCCTGGTCGCCGTCAGCCTTGAACATGACGAAATTGTCCGGCTGATTCACAAAGTAATAATATTCGGTGTTATCCCGCAGCGGCGGGGTCAGATAGTTGGGGATGATGACGCCGTCCTCCGGCAGGCGCTCACTCAGGCCGGTCCGCTGCCAGATCTCCGGAGCAATGCCTGCGTTGTAGCAGTCCAGGTATTCGGCGCCAGTGCGGCGGAGCAGCTCGTTCAGGGCGTATCCGATGCGGGGCAGCACTTCGTCCGGTCCGATGAAATCCACCAGCCGCAGCACAGGTACGCAGCCGGTGTCGGCGGCCGATACGGTGCGGGTCACGGCACAGGCCAGCAGTCGGCCGCCTTCCCTTACCGCCCACACGTCATAGTGAAAATGGGGAAAGGCAAAATACCGCCGCCGCAGGTACCACAGATCCTTTTTCGGCGTATGGGGTGTCTCGGGCATGCCCAGGGCTTCCAGCGCTGCAACATTGGTCACCGGCTCCAGGTCCAGGTCGTGGGCTGGGACCGGCAGGGGATAGGCGTCTCCCGGCACAGCCAGTGCCCACCCGGCGGGCCCCGGGGGGCCCAGGCGGTAGTAGTGACGCAGGCGCTCCGCCTGCCAGCCCAGGAAGTGGTACAGCTTGCAGGTGGCAGGGCGGATGTTGTTGCAGGCCAGCACCGGCGTACCCAGCAGACCGGGCAGAGCATCCATCAGTTCCAGCCCCACGCCGTTGTGCCCTTTGGCGGCCACCCAGATGGACACCCACACCCCGGCGGACGGGTCTTGCCCGGCGGGAATATACCCGGCGGCGCTGAGATACTGCCCGTCGGCATCCTCCGCCACCGCAAAGTGGGGGGCACCGCCCTGGGGCCCGGCAAAGTAAAACTGATAAAACTCCGGGCGGTTGATCAGGGGCAGATGCATGTCGAAATGGGAGTTGATGAAATCGCGGATGGCATCGTCCTCCCCCGGGCGGGCCAGCCGGAAATGTACATCAGGCAAGAGCGGACCCTCCCGTCACAGGCAGGGTCACCCCGGTGATGAACCCGGCCTCGTCCGAAAGCAGGAACGCCATGGCCGGCACCACGTCGGCGGGGGTGGCGTTGCGGCCCATGGGGTTGTCGGCGGCGGAAGCCTGCACGATCAGGTCGGGGGTGTCCTTCAAAAAGTGGGTCTCCATCATGCTGGGAGCCACGCAGTTCACCGTGATGCCGAACCGGGCATACTCCACCGCCAGGCTCTTGCACAGCCCACCCAACGCCTGTTTGGCCATCACATAGGCGGCGGTATTCTTGGGCGGGGCCCCCAGGGTGTAGCTGGTCTGGATGAACAGAATGCGCCCGAACTTGGCCTTGGTCATGGCGGGCAGCACCGCCTTGCACAGCTTGACGGCGCTGTGCACCTGGATCTCCATATCCTTGGCAAAGCGGGGTTCGTCGAAAGCCTTGAACTTGGTGTTCACCACCGGCAGGGCGGGCAGATGGATGAAATGGGTGGGGGCCGGGCAGGTGGAAGCCAGCACCTGGCAGAAGGTGTCTACCTTGTACGGGTCGGACAGATCCACATCAAAGGGACGGATCATACCCGGATAAGCCTGACACAGAGGGGCCAGTTTGTCCACGTCGCCGCAGCCCTGGGCCAGGACCAGGGTACCCTCGGGGGCGTCCTTCAGCAGCCGTTCAATAAGAGCCCGGCCCACATCGCTGGTGGCGCCGGAAATCAGATAGGTGTAAGCCATGGAATGTTTCTCCTTATATATGTAGATGTCGGGGCAGTTCCTGCCTCCGGTTCACTTGGCCAGCCCGGCCCGGATGATGCCACGGGTCACCTTTTTGCCGTCCTGGTTGGTGATGACCGCCTTGATCTCGGCTTCCGCCACCGCTTCGCTCACATTGATCACGGTGCCGGTGACGGTCAGGGTGTCTCCGATAAAGATGGGCTTGGCAAACTTGCTTTCCACCCCGTGGAGCAGGCAGTGCTCCCCGGGCAGGTAGACACCCGCCAGGGTGGAAAAGAAGCTGGCCCCCAGCATGCCGTACACCACCCGGCCCGGATAGCCGCGGCCTTTGGCGTAGTCGGCATCCACATGGATAGGGGAGCAATCCCCGGTGATGGCCCGGAAGGCATCCATCATTTCTTCGGTAACGGTCACGGTAAAGCTTTCGGTCAGGCCGGGGGTCATCTCGGCCAGGGTATAATGGTTCATACGGGGTCCTCCTGCGGGAAAATGAAATAGAAAAAGGCGGCCGCCGCTTTGGGTAAGCAGCGGCCGCCCGCAAAGGTGTGGTTACGCGGTCATGCGTGCAACAAGATCCAGCAGGTCGCCCACGTTTTTCAGGTCGCGGACATCCGCCAGCTTGAACTTGATGGAAAACTTTTTCTCGATGGCGGTCAGCAGGTTGATCTGTTCCAGGCTGTCCCAGTCCTCGATGTCGTCGGCGCAGGTGCTGCGGGTGATCACCAGGGTGTCATCGTCAAAATTATCACGGAAGATCTCCTGCACGGCGTCCAGGATCGCTTGTTCGGTCATGGCAGTACGCTCCTTCTGTATATAAATGAAGTTCTACCATAGAATACCACAAATACCCGCTTTCCGCAAGTGTGGCACTCCCTCACAGACCGTAATCCTCCAGCCGCTGCTGCAGCTCCGCCTCGTCCTCCACAGGGACCCCCTGCTGCAGGGCCAGGGCGTCCTGCTCGGGCAGAAGCCGGGTGCGCAGGTCATACTCGGCCAATGGCCCTGCCCCTTCGGCGGTATACAGGGCCAGATACCCGCCGTTGTCCTTCAGCAGGTACCGCGGTCCCTCCTCGGTGCGGGCGTCATACTCCGCCCGGGCAAACCATACCGCGGCTGCCACCACGCACAGCAGAGCCGCCCCGCCCAGCAGCGCCAGGTAAATCCGCACCCATTTGGGCAATTTATCTTCCATGGCCAATCCCCCTTTTTGCCTGTCCTGCGCCGCGCGGAAAAGATGACAAAACCGTAAAACGAAAAATTAAAAAATGACGGCGCCAGAACAAGTATTGCCCGCTGTGCTCCTCAAAAATCAATTTCTTGTGAATTTTACATTCCATACCTGTACTTTTGGCAGCGGTTTGTGCTATAATTCAGGATATGGTATTGT
>CALWNO010000029.1 GCA_944382785.1 uncultured Gemmiger sp.
ATCTGCATTTCGGACAACGCCGCCCGCCAGGTGGCCACCGCGGCGCTGCTCAAGCGGTCTCTCAAGGAGATCCACGCCCTGGGCGGGGATTATGTCTCGGTGCTGCTGGGCAAAGAACCGGCCTGGACTGCCCATTATGCACCGGCTGTGGTATAATACAGACATAATTATCCTGGGGAGTGTATCTATGCCGCTGCAATTTCCGCAAAGTCCCGAAAAACTGACCCCTGCCGAACGCCGCCTGCTGGAATTCATCGAGAGCCACCGGGAAGAGTTTCTCTTCATGACCATCGGGCAGCTGTCGGCGGACCTGGGCGTGTCGGAAGCCACCATCTCCCGGTTTGCCCGGCATCTGGGCTGCCAGGATTTCAAGCAGCTGAAAAACCAGGTGCTGGCCCAGAACCATCTGGAGGGCCCGGCGGGCAAGCTGGCCCGCACGGTGCTGGCCGACGGCGAGTTTGACCCCCACCGCTACCTGATGCAGCAGCAGACCTGCCTGCAAAAAACCATGGACGCCCTGGATCCTGCCGCCTTCGAGGAAGCCGTGGAGGCGCTGCTCTCTGCCCGGCGGGTCTTCATCCAGGCAAAAAGCGCTTCGGCGTCCATGGGTCAGCTGCTGTTTTTCCGGCTGCGGCGGCTGGGTCTGCCGGTGGAGCTGCTGCCCGGCAGCGGCTCCGAACTGCTGGAAGGGCTGGTCCAGGCCGGGCAAGGGGACCTTGTGGTGTTTTTCGGCTTCTCCAAGGTCTCGGCGGAAGGACGCATGATCCTGCGCCGGCAGCGGGAGGCGGGCTACCGCACCCTCTGCTTTACCGGGCGGCTGCATCCTCCCGCCGAGGAACGGGCGGACCTGAACCTGTACGTTTACCGCGGCACCGAGAAGGAATACCACTCCATGACGGCGGCCGCCGCTCTGGTGGACACCCTGGTGGTGGCGGCTTCCCAGCGGCTGGGCGCCGACGGCGCCGCCCGCCTGAAAGAACTGCACCGGATGAAACAGGAATTCGGTGGATGACATCCCAAAAGAGCCCGCAGCCTAGGCTGCGGGCTCTTTCAATGCACGTACAATCGCCAGGGCAGGCTTTCCTCCTTGAGCAGCCTGGTCAAGCCGGCGGAAAGGACCCGGCGGGCACACAGGAGGGAAGCCGGCACCACAACAATGGATTGTGGCTATTTGCCTGTTCCTCGCCGCGTGGCGGAGGGATGCAGGGTGTTCTGGTACTGTCTGGGCGACAGTCCATAGGCTTTTTTGAACCGTCGGATGAAATAGTTTACGTCATTGTAGCCGCAGGAGGTCGCGATTGCTGTGACAGACAGCGTGGAGGAATTGAGCAGAACGATGGCATGGCGCAGGCGCACCTGATGGATGAAATCTGTCAGGGTACTGCCGGTCTCCTTGCGGAATAAATCCGAAAGGTAGGTTCTGGACAGGTTGAACATTTTGGCAAAATACCGGAGACTCAATTCTTCGGTGTAATGGAAATCAATATAGGAGACGATCTGCCGGGTCACATCGGAATAGCCTTTCATGGCGTGGTTTTTGACCAGGAAACAGTATTCCCGGATCATATCGGACATCAGGGCATCCAGCCCTTCGGGATTACCAATCCGGTTGATCTCGGTGGCAAAGTGGGTGGAAAGCTCATCAATGTACAAAGGATGCACGCCTGCCAGCTCCACGGTTTTGCGGCACAGAGAATTCATGATCACCATGCGGTGTCGCTGGTCCTCCAGAGGGGTATCAGCCCTGGCCCGGATGTGGTAGCGGATCAGTTTGGTGTGGCAGGCCATCGCCTTTTCGTAGTCGCCGGATGCAATGGCAAGTAACAGGGCGTTCTCCTCCGAATACCTTTGCTCCACGCTGGCCCGTGCAATCTGGGGGTCTTTCCGGACAACGAACTCCTTCGCCTGAATGGGAGGGAGGGCATTGCCGGTGTCGGGAAAGCAGGCCGGATGGTACTGCCGTTGGAACAGCCCGGAGGCCAGATACAGCACCAGACATTCCAGGCTGTCCACTTCCGAAATGACCGGGGCGGTGTTGTAATACTCACACAGGTCAGGCAGCAGCCGGCCGGGAAGCCGGGCACGGTTGATGATGGCCAGAACAGAGTCCCGGTCATGTTGCATGGTTTGAAATGGCCCTATGGAAACCAGATGTCCGGCAACAGAAACCTCATCGCTGTCTGTGGGAATCCGCAGGAACAGGTACAGCAGATCGAATTCGTCCCGCATCCGGACCAGTGTGTCTGCCGGTACCCGCCGGTCAAGAAAGTCATAGGCCTCTGCATAGGAAAAATTTTCAAACAGCATGGCCCGCAGCCGGTTGTCCATCTGGCAAAGACCGGCCGGATCACCTGCGATCAGATGAACGCTGATATTGGCGATGCTCAGCGCTTTGGTCAGCAATTCCAAAGAAGAGGCAGGCATAACGTTCCTCCACAATGTATACAAAAAAGAGTACGATTTTCAGCTAAAGTCACAAACGAAATATTGTGCTATTATTGCGGTATTTTATCATAGCTTTCCTTGCACCGCAAGTCTTATGATAAAAGCGAAAAATGCTAAGAAAGGATCATGATCTATGCTGTATCCCATTCTGACCCCGTCCCGGCTGCTCTGTGATTTAAGCGGTGTCTGGGATTTCAAACTGGACAACGGCGAAGGCTTTGAGGAAGGCTGGTACAAGGCGCCGCTGCAGGACCCCATGACCATGCCGGTGCCTGCCTCCTACAATGATATCAAAGAGGGCGTGGACTTCCGCGACCATGTGGGTTGGGTGTTCTATCAGCGCAAGATCTCGGTGCCGGCTTTTGCCAAAAGCCAGCGCATCCTGCTGCGCTGTGAGGCGGTGACCCATCACGCCCGGGTGTACCTCAACGGACAGCTGCTGTGTGAGCACAAAGGCGGTTTCCTGCCCTTTGAGGTGGAAATCAACGAGGCCCTGAAGGATGGCCAGGACAACCTTCTGACCATTGCCGTCAGCAACCGCATCGACTATACCACCCTGCCGGTTGGCACCACCAAAAGCATCCTCAATGGCGGTATGCCCCAGAGTGAGACGGCATCCAAGGGCAACAACCCGAACTTTGACTTCTTCAACTATGCGGGCATCAACCGGCCGGTGAAGATCTATACCACCCCCAAAGACTATATCGCCGATATTACCGTGGTGCCGGAAGTTTCCGGCGCCGATGCACAGCTGACCTACACGGTGGACACCGTGGGCCGGGGCGGCTGCCGCGTGGAAGTGCTGGACCGGGAAGGACGGCTGGTGACCGAAGCACAGGGCACGGCCGGGGTGCTGACCATCCACAATGTGCACCTGTGGCAGCCGCTGAATGCTTATCTCTATGACATCCGGGTCACCTTCGGCAGCGACGTTTACACGCTGCCGTACGGTGTACGCACCGTGCGGGTGGAAGGGACAAAGTTCCTGATCAACGGCAAGCCCTTCTACTTCAAGGGCTACGGCCGCCATGAAGATACCTTCCCCAACGGCCGCGGCATGAACCTGGCCATGAACGTGAAGGATGTTTCGCTGATGAAGTGGCAGGGGGCCAACAGCTTCCGGACCAGTCACTATCCTTACAGCGAGGAGATGATGCGCCTGTGTGATGAGGAAGGGTTCGTGATCATCGACGAGACCACCGCGGTGGGCGTGAATCTGAGCTTCGGCGGCGGTGCCAATTTCGGCGGCCAGGCTGTGGGAACTTTTGATAAAGAGCACGGCGTCCAGACCCAGGAACATCACAAGGAGGTCATCCGTGATCTGATCGCCCGGGATAAGAACCACGCCTGTGTGGTGATGTGGAGCATTGCCAATGAGCCGGATTCCACCTCGGAAGGCGCCTATGACTACTTTGCCCCGCTGTTTGCGCTGGCGAGGGAACTGGACCCCCAGAAGCGCCCCTGCACCCTGGTGGATGTGCAGTCCGGCGCAGCGCCCAAGGATGACTGCGTTTCCAGCCTGGCGGATGTGGTCTGCCTGAACCGCTACTACGGCTGGTACTATGGCGGCCCCGACCTGAAGGCCTCGGAGCGGGCCCTGCGTGCCGAACTGGATGCCTGGCGGGAGATCGGCAAGCCGGTGGTCTTTACCGAGTTCGGCGCCGATACGGTGATGGGCCTGCATGACACCACCCCGGTTCTGTACACCGAGGAGTACCAGGTGGACTATTATGAGATGAACACCCGCGTTTTTGATGACTACGACTTTGTCATCGGTGAGCAGGTCTGGAACTTTGCCGATTTTGCCACCAGCCAGGGTCTGCTGCGCGTACAGGGCAACAAGAAGGGCCTGTTCACCCGGGACCGCAAACCCAAGCTGGCCGCCCACTACTTCCGCCGCCGGTGGCATGCCATTCCGGACTTTGACTACAAAAAGTAAGGCCCGGTGCTTTCTCTCTCTTTTGCCGTGTGCCTCTCTTCCGTTGTCGGGCTCATAACCTGACGAATCCTCTCATACGGCCAAAGGGCTCCCCTGCGTACACAGGGGAGCCCTTTGCATAATCCCGCCTCCGCTGCCTTATACTACGGAAGAACAAACTGCAAGGAGGAACTGTATGAATCCTTTTGAAGAGAAGCCTTCCCGGAAAGCCGGGGCGTTCCAGAGCTGGAAAAGTCTGTATCCAAAAGCCTACTGCAAGGACGAAACGGACGCTTATACCAAGGTGCGGATTATCCTGATGACCGGGGCCGAGTATGAGGCCGTGTGGTTCGGTCACCAGTTCCACCGCCACTGCACCGACAACGATCTGCGCCGGGAGCTGGCGGTGGTGCGGCGGCAGGAGCAGCAGCAACAGCACCAGCTGGCCTACCTGAAACCCGCCGACGAGACCCAGCTGGAAACTACCATCACCTACGAGCAGCTGGCGGTGGACCTGACCGCCATCCTGGCCCAGCGGGAGCCGGACCCCTATGTGGTGAAGGCGCTGAACTTTGCCCTGCTGGAGGACTTTGACCATCTGTACCGGTATGCGGACCTGCTGGAGATGGAGCAGGGCATCCGGGCGGAACAGCTGGTGGGGGGCTACACCGAGATCATGCCCGGACGGCCCACCATCGCCCACCACCGTCATCCGGTGGACAGCGTCCGCCGGGCCTGCGATTTCAAGAAAGCGGATCTGCGCACCATGCTGGACACCTGTACCATCACCGCCGCAGAACAGCAGACAATGAACTACTATATGAATCTGGGCGCCTTCTACCCCAACGACCTGGGCCGGCGGCTGTACCAGGAGATCGGCATGGTGGAGGAACAGCACGTCACCCAGTACGGGGCCCTCATGGACCCCGGCTGCACCTGGCTGGAGAATCTGCTGCTCCACGAGTACAACGAGTGCTACCTCTACTGGTCCTGTTTTGAGACCGAGACCGACGACGCGGTGAAGAAGATCTGGGAGCGGTATTTCGATATGGAGGTGGGGCACCTGCACAAGGCGGCCCGGCTGCTGCAACAGTATGAGGGCAAGGAATGGCAGCAGGTGCTGCCCCAGGGCGAGTTCCCGGAACTGCTCCGCTTTGCCCCTCAGATCGACTACGTGCGCAAGGTGCTGAAGAACACGGTGGAGCTCACCGCCGCCGGGGAGGACTACCTGCCCGTTGACCAGGCGGCCCCGGATTCCCCCTTCTTCCAGTACCAGGAAGCGGTGAACAAGGGCGGCCCCGAGGCGGTGCCCAGCCATTGCGTCATCCGGGACTACCAGGAGAAGAACGGGGAGGACTACCGCTACCAGACCAAGAAGCACCCCGTCCCCGCCCTGTCGGACCGCACCACCGACAACACCCAGCTGGGGTGCGTGCCCGGTGCAGCCAAAAACTGACCTGAAAAATTGCCCAATTTTTTCAAAGCCCAGGCTCCGGCCCGGGCATCTTTTTTGTCGGTTGTGCGGCTTTTCGACAAAATTCGGCCAGACGGGGAAGCTTGGAGAGTTAAACCTTTGTGGAACCTGCAAAAGAACCTCCGGAATTTTAGGTAAATTTTCTTGCGTTCCTCCAAAAATTGATCACATTCGAATAATTTGTACATTTTACTACGGACATTTCCGGTTCAGTGTGCTATACTCAAGACAGCGCTTCGGAAAAAAGGAGCGCAGGAAAGAGAAAAAATTGAACAGCTGGTCAAACAAAGATTTTGGAACACGGTGTGACACTTTCAGGAGGAAAACTATGATAACCTACGAGAACACCAAAACAGTGTATGACCTGGTAGAAAATGCGGGAAAAGAATACGGCGACAGAGTCTTTTTGCGGTATGAAGACAACGACGTTGTCTATGATGTGACCTATGCCAAATTTGTGGAGGAGTGCCATGCCATTGCCGCCTGGGTCAAGGAACAGGATGCAGTGGTGGGTCACAAGGTCCAGGTGGGGCTGCTGGGCAGCAGCAGCCATCACTACCTGGCGGTGATGCTGGGCGTCATGGCCAACGGCAATACGGTGGTGCCCCTGGACGTGCAGCTGGATGTGGCGGGCCTGACCGACTGCCTGACCCGTGCGGATGTGGATATCCTGTTCTATGACTGGGAGCACGCCCCCCTGGTGGAAGGGGTCAAGGACGCCTGCCCCCGGGTCAGGAGCTACATCTCTTTGCAGCACGGCAAGCATGTGCCCTGCTCCGACAATCTGCTGAAGGAATTCGCCGGCCGCCGGGTCACCCCCGACGTTTCGGAAAACGACTGCGCCATGATCCTGTTCACCTCCGGCACCACCGGACGGGGCAAGGGGGTCATGCTGTCCAACCGGAACCTGATTGACAACACCTTCTCCTCCACCACCACCGACGATGGCGCGCAGGAAGTGTACCTGAACATCCTGCCCATCCATCACGTTTTCTGCATCAACAGCGACGTGTTGGCAGGCATGCGGTACGGGGTGCTGCTCTGCCTCAACCGGGACCTGAGCAAGCTGGCGGACCACCTGAAACTGTTCCAGCCCACCTCCTTCCGGGCGGTGCCCATGGTGGCCAAGGCTCTGTTCAACCGGCTGATGATGATCAAGACCCAGCACCCGGAGATGACCACCCAGCAGCTGAAGGAGGAAGTGTTCGGCAGCCGTCTGCGCAAGATCGTCTGCGGCGGCGGGTACCTGACCCCGGAACTGGCCAAGAATTACCAGGACCTGGGCATCCTCATCGGCCAGGGCTACGGCATGTCTGAGTGCTCGCCCGTCATCTCTGCCCCCGACTGGGACCGCCCGGACAAGGTGGCCTCGGTGGGCAAGGTGGTGGACCGGTGCCAGGTGCGCATTGTGGACGGGGAGATACAGGTCAAGAGCCCCTCGGTGATGATGGGCTACTATAAGGACCCGGAGAACACCGCCGAAGCCCTGACCGAGGACGGATGGCTGCGTACCGGGGACCTGGGTCATTTGGACGAGGAGGGCTTTTTGTACCTCACCGGCCGGAAAAAGAATCTGATCGTTCTCAGCAACGGGGAAAACGTGGCCCCGGAGCAGATCGAGAACATGTTTGACGATGAGCCCATTGTGGAGGACATTCTGGTGTTCGAGGAGAACGACACCATCACCGCCGAGGTATACCCCAACTTCCGGTACGCCGAGGATATGGACATCCCCGATATCCAGGCCGCCGTGGGGCAGACCGTTGCCAAGATCAACCAGCAGCTGCCCACCTTCAAGCGCATCCTCCATTTCCGGGTACGCAAAACCCCCTTTGAAAAAACCAGCTCCCGGAAGATCAAGCGCACCCACTACTTCAGCCAGAAGCAGGCCGAGGAGGAAAACCGCAAAAAGCGCATCCTGCCCCAGAACGAACTGCAGCAGAAGCTCTATGACGCTGTGGCCGGTGTGCTGGGCCACCAGGATTTCGGCATCGATACCGATTTTTACCAGGCAGGCATGGATTCCATGGGCAGCGTGATGCTGCTCACCGACCTGTCCGAAAAGATGGATTTCTCCATCACCCTGGACGACCTGATGGCCCATGCCAGCGTGCAGAAGCTGGAGGCCTACTACCAGGAAAAGCAGCAGGAGGAAAAGGTGGACTACACCCCCCGGGCGGTGTACCCCCTCACCAACATGCAGATCTACTTTGCCTACGTCATGCGGGGCAACACCACCGCCAACCTGCCCTCCCTCATCCATCTGGACCCCAGCGTGGACCTGCAGCGGCTCCAGACCGCAGTGGCCGACCTGTTTGACGTTCATCCCGGCCTCAAGGCCGTCATCCAGATGGACGACGGTGCCTACAAGAGCTTCCGCCATGACGAGATCCGGGTCAACGTGCCCATCTGCCGTCAGAGCGACGAGGAGTTCGCCCGGACCCGGGAGCATCTGCTGGTGCCCTTCCTCTACGGCAAGGACGAGCCCCTGTACCACGTGGGCATCTACCAGACCGACAGCGCCAACTACCTGTTCCTGGACGTGGGCCACATTGTGGGTGACGGCATGACTCTGAAGATTTTGTTTGAGGACCTGAACCGTCTGTACGCCGGGGAGAAGGTGGAGAAGGAAGCCTACACCCTCTTTGAATACGTGCTGGACGAGAAGGACTGGGAAAGCAAGGGCAAGCGGACCCAGGATATCCAGTATTACCGGGAGCTGCTGCAGGGCGCCCGCATCAAAAAGAGCATCCTGAACCGGAAGGACTTCCACGACCTGGACCACGGGGAGAACGCCTCCCTGAAGGGCCGGTTCACCGTCAGCCCCAACCAGCTCAATGCCTTCTGCCGCCAGCACAAGGTGTCCGAGAACGTCATGTTCCTCACCGCCTTCAACTACTGCATCTCCATCTTCAGCAATGAGAAGGATGTGGTCAGCAGCAGCATCCACAGTGGCCGTACCGACAGCCGCTGGACCCGTCTGGCCGGGCCTCTGTTCCTGAGCTACCTGTTCCGGTACACCAACCGGGCCCACGAGACGGTGCCCCAGCTGCTGTCCCGGTCCGCCCGGCAGATCATGGAGACCATGCGGTGCCATATCTCCTGCCTGCATTCCGACGAAATGTTCTTCCAGTACCAGGGCGACATCCTGAACCTGGACGAGATCGGCGGCGCCCCCGCCCACCGGGAGCACATCCAGCTGGACTCCCTGCCTTTCCATCTGCAGGTCATGTCCAACGCCAAGGGCTTCTATTTCTACGAGCTGCGGTACTGGGAAAACCGGTTTGACCGTCAGCAGCTGGAGATCTTCATGGAGTGCATGGATGTCATCGTCAAGGCCATGCTCACCGAGCCTTCGGTGCGCCGGCTGAAAAAGCATCTGCCCCAGAATCTGTTCCCCCATCACTACTTTGTGAAGGCGGCGGAGGTGAACGCCGCCGCGGGCAGCGCCCTTCTCCCGGATATGGACGGAGAAGAGAAGGTGAAGGCCTATGTCCTGGACGACACCTGCCGCAAGCAGCCTCTGGGCGCCTGGGGTACCTTGTACATCATGGACCATCCCACCAGCAACTGGACCGACAAGATTACCAACCCCTACGGCCCCGGCATGCTGTACCAGACCGGCCTGCATGCCCGCATCCTGCCGGACGGCAGCCTGGATATCCTGGAACAGTGCGGCCGCACCATCATGATGGAGAGCCTCACCGGACGGGACTTCCTGGACCTGGGCAAGCTGGAACGGGTGCTCCGCGCCTATGAGGGCGTGGAGACCGCCCAGGCGTACATCACCTGGGGTATGGAGCACCGCATGGAGCTGTGCGCCGATATCACCGGCCGGGAACAGCCGGATCTGGACAAGCTCAACGCCTATCTGCAGGAGAAGGTGGAGCCGGTGCTGGTTCCCAAACAGATCCACTTTACCCAGACGGTGTCCTGAGCTCCGCATGAATCATAATTAGGCACTGCAGCCCGACAAACAACTTGCATGCAAGTGTTTGCCGGGCTTTTTGTGTGGGCAGGGCCGCCAGGGAGGCTTTGTCATACCACCGGTGGGGAACAGATGCAATTCACGCGGGAAAAAGTGCAATTCGCGCTGAAAAAAGCCATGATTTGCCGCCGCGTTGTATCTTTATGATGACAAAAACGATCTGTTGGTGAAAAAAATTGGAAAGGAGGACGAAAAAACAGAGATCTTCACCACCGGATCGGAAAAAAGGAGAAGGAGTATGAAAAATTTCATGGCTAACAAAACCCTGGGATTCCGCGTCACCCTGGTCACCATGGTCCTGTCTTTGGTGACGGCGCTGGTCTACCTGGCCATCTACTCCAGCAGCCGGTACATGTCCTGGCAGGCCTTCGGCATCATGGTGGCGGGCGTTGTGGTCGCCGCCGCGCTGGTGGGCCTGAAGCAGGTGCGCTTTGCCCCCTCCGCGCTGCTGCTGGGCGACTTTCTGTCGCTGCTGTTTTACGTGTACTACATCTACTTCTACATCTCTTCTGTGGCCACCGGCATTCAGTTCTCCGGCTTCCCGCTGGAATTCTTTGTGAATGCCGTGCTGTACGGTCTGAGCCTGGTGTTGAGCATCGTCTGTGTGTTCCTGCGCCAGACCGCGGAAGATTGAGAAAGGAGGATCCTGCTACATGAAATACAAACTGCAGCGCAAACTGCTCACCGTCATCAGCATGCTGCTGGCGGGCTTCCTGGTGCTGGCCACCCTCATCACCGGGGAAAATGCGGATGCCATCAACGGCACCCTGGGCACCAAGACCTTTGAGGTCGTCCAGACCGGCGAGACCGACGAGGACACCGAGTATTACAAGTCCGATTTCTCCAGCGTGGGCGACCTGCGTGCCGCCGGCAAGCAGACCGCTACCGAGGTCCTGGCCGAAGGCATGGTCCTGCTGAAGAACGACAACAACGCTCTGCCCCTGTCTTCCGGCAACAACGTGAGCCTGGTGGGCGTCACCGCCTATGACCCCGTTTACGGCGGAACCGGCTCCGGCACCATCAGCGTCAACGACGCGGTGAGCTATGTGGATTCCCTGACCAAGGCGGGCTTCAACGTCAACCCCGACCTGCAGGCGGCCTATACCTCCGAGGACTGGGCCCAGTACAAGCGTGGCAGCGAAGGCAAGTTCGGTACCACCACCCTGATGATCCATGAAGCTCCCTGGAACGTGGTGGACGAAGCCGCGGGCAGCAGCTTTGCCCAGTACGGCGACGCCGCCATCTTCGTGGTGGGCCGCGTGGGCGGCGAAGGCTACGACCTGATCGGCGTCGGCGGCGACGGCATCGACAACGGCGACGGCCTGGGCCCCGACTACCTGGGTCTGAACGAAAACGAACTCTCGGTGCTGGAAGGCCTGAAGGCCAAGAAGGCTGCCGGTGAGATCAAGAAGATCATTGTGGTCATCAACTACGCCGGCATGATCGAAGGCGACTTCCTGGCCGACCCCGACATTGACGCCGCCCTGTGGGTGGGCGCCCTGGGTGTGGGCGGCGACGCCGTGGGCCAGGTGCTGTCCGGTGAGGTTTCTCCCTCCGGCCGCCTGCCCGACACCATGTGGGTGGACAACGCCAAGAACCCGGTCAACGTGAACTTCGGCCGCTGGATCTATGAGAACGCTCCCGAGCTGGGCGTGCCCAACGAGCTGGGCACCGGCCAGTATCCCGCCACCACCCTGGCCGGCTACGTGGTCTACCAGGAAGGCATGTACCTGGGCTACCGTTACACCGAGACCCGCTACGAGGACCTGGTCCTGGGCACCCCCAACGTGGGCGACTATGACTACTCCTCCGTGGTGGCCCGTCCCTTCGGCTACGGCCTGTCCTACGCCCAGTTTGCTCTGTCCGACATGAGCGTGCAGAAGAACGGCGACCGTGAATATGATGTCACCGTCACCGTCACCAACACCTCCACCACCTACTCCGGCAAGTGCTCTGTGCCGGTGTACATCTCCAAGCCCTACGGCGAGTATGCCAAGACCAACGGCGTCCAGGTTCCTTCTGTGGAGCTGGTGGACTTCGGCAAGACCCAGACCCTGGCTCCGGGCCAGAGCGAGACCCTGACCATCCCGGTGGATGAGAAGTTCTTCGCTTCCTATGACTCCCATAACGCCAAGGGCTACGTGCTCATGGACGGCGACTACTACCTGGCCGTGGGCGGCAACGCCCATGAGGCTGTGAACAACGTCCTGGCCGCCAAGAAGGCCAACGGCGTTGCGGTGGACGAGACCAAGATGGTGGGCGGCACCGGCGATGCTTCGCTGGTGTCCAAGTTCACCCTGAGCTTCGACAAGGACAAGTACGCTTACTCCGACGCCGTTTCCAGCCTGGACGGCGAGACCAACGTGCAGGTCACCAACCTCTTCGACTTTGCGGACATCAACCTGTACGAGGGCCGCGGCGACAACAGCGTGGAATACTACAGCCGCGACAACTGGAACAACGTTTCCTTCGACATGGTCAACGGCCATGTGACCCTGACCATGACCGAGCAGATGGCCAAGGACATCTATGCCCAGCTGCCTGCCCAGACCGGCAAGTACAACAACGCCGCCGGTGTTCCTGAACAGTACCTGCAGCCCATCCAGCCGGATGACGGCGAGTATCCCGCTTACGGCGTGGATGCCGGCCTGAAGCTGATTGACATGCGCTACGACGACGAAGGCAACGAGATTGCCTACAACGATCCCCTGTGGGATACCTTCATGGACCAGCTGAGCTGGGATGAGACCATGCGTCTGGTTTCCAGCGGCTTCCATATGACCGAGCCTGTGGAAAGCATTGCCAAGCCCCAGACCAAGGACGAAAACGGCCCCAACGGCTTCGGCGGCTGGGCTTTCTCTGCCGGCTACTACACCGGCCAGAACGGTCTGGCCTACCGCACCGCCCAGGCCCAGGGCTTTGTGGATAAGGACGGCAACGTCACCGACGCCGCCGATCCCGAAGGCTTCAAGATGATGACCGGCTTCCCGGCCAACGGCATTCTGGCCGCCACCTTCAACCGTGAACTGGCGGAAAAGGCAGGCAACATCATCGGCAACGACGGCATCTGGGCCGGCGCCAGCGGCCTGTACGGCATCGGCCTGAACATCCATCGCTCTCCCTACGCCGGCCGTACCTGTGAGTACTTCAGCGAATGCGGCACCCTGACCGGCATGATGGGCGCTGCCGAGAGCAAGGGCATCGAGGCCAAGGGCGTGCATGTGTACAACAAGCACTGCGCCCTGAACGACCAGGAGACCAACCGTCACGGCGTCTGCACCTGGGTCAACGAACAGGCCATCCGCGAAATTTATCTGCGCGCCTTTGAGCTGCCCATCACCGAGGGCGGTGCCTTCAACACCATGGCTTCCTTCTCCCGTTTCGGCACCCAGGCCGGCGCTGCCTGCACCGCGCTGGGCACCGACTTCCTGCGGGGCGAATGCGGCATGAAGGGCATCATCGTTACCGACGCTTACGGCGACATGGACGGCAGCCAGGACTGCGATCCCTACTTCGAGCAGGTCTACGGCGTCCTGGTGGGCGGCAGCGATCTGCCCGACGGCAGCACTCCCAAGACCGCCGGCCACTTCAAGCGGTTTGAGACCGGCTACAGCCAGATGGCCTGGGCCATGCGGGAATCCGCCAAGCGGATCTGCTACCAGACTGCCTGGTCCAACGCCATGAACGGCATCTCCTCCAGCACCGAGATCGTGAGCATCACGCCTTGGTGGCAGCGTCTGCTGTACACCGGCGACGGTGTGTTTGGCGCTCTCTTCGTGATCGGCCTTGCCTGGACGGGCGTTGCTCTCTATCAGGAGGGCAAGAAGCGCTCCAAGGGTAAGTCGATGGAATAAATCCTCTTTTCCAAAAATGCACCGGACAGAAATGCCCGGTGCATTTTTTTGTGCACAAGCGCCAATCTTGCCACTGACCCGGGATTTGTGATACCATACAAGAAGGAGAATGTTTGCGGTGTCCGGCTCCGCCCTGGGAGCCGGAAGAAGAAGGAGTGTGTGGAATGCTGAACGTAGCCATCGTGGATGACGAGGCGGCGGAGCGGCAGAAATTGCGCAAGTGCCTGGACGAGGTGGCACGGCAGAACCAGGTGGAGTTCTGGGTGGATGAATTTTCCTCTGCCGATGCCTTTCTGGTCCGGTACGGGCAGGGGTATGACCTGGTGTTTATGGACATTGAATTCCCCCATGGCCAGAGCGGCATGGAGGCCGCCCGTGCCCTGCGCCGGATGGACTCCGCCGTGGTCCTCATCTTTGTGACCAACATTGCCCAGATGGCGGTGGAAGGGTATGAAGTGGATGCCCTGGACTTCATCGTGAAGCCGGTGGACCCCTATGCCTTCCGGCTCAAGATGACCCGGGCGCTGTCCCGGGTGGCCCGCAGTGCGTCCGACCGCATCACGGTGCGGCAGGACGGGGAACTGCACAGCCTGCAGGTACATCTGATCCGCTATGTGACGGTGGACGGCCATTATGTGGTCTACCATTCCCGGGAAGGGGACTTCTCGGAATATCTGACCCTGTCTGCTGCGGAAAAAAAGCTGAACAGCCCGCTGTTCTGCCGGTGTGACCGGGGATGCCTGGTCAATCTGCGGTATGTGAGCGCCATCAAAAAGGATGTGTGCGTGGTGGACGGGCAGGAACTGGTGGTGGCCCGGACCCAGCGCGCCCAGTTCCTGAAGGCGTATGCCGAATTTCTGGGCGGTACAAGGCAGGAGGGATAAGATGCAGCTGTTTATCCGGATGTCCTATACCCTGGAAATCCTGCTGGGGGCCCTGGTGTTCTTGCAGGGACTGCCCCGGCGGGACGCCTTCCTGCCGCGGATGGCGGCAGCGCTGGCGGTGATCTGGGGAGCAGGGTGGAGCCTTTCCATCCTGCGGCCCATGGGGGAACTGGCCAATCTGGTGAGTCTGCAGCTCACCATTGTGGCGGTGGTCCTGTGCATGTGGTTTGTCTTTGCCGGGCGCTTCAAGGATGTGCTCTCGGCCTGTGTGTCGGGGGTGGCGGCCCAGCACATCGGCCATCACCTCAGCCGTCTGGCGGCGGAACTGCCCTGGGTGGAGCACTGGAGCAACCTGCTGGAATTTGTCTGCGTGGCGGCGGTGTATCTGGTACTGCTGGCACTGCTGGGCCGTTGGCTGCGCAAGGGGCTGTATTATGAGCACACCGATTCCCGCATCGTGGCGGTTTCGGTGGTGATCGTGCTCATCTGCACCGGCATCACCCGGCTGCTGCGCCTGGCGGGCTGGATGAATTTCTATACGACGGTGGCCACCGCCCTGTACGCCATCACCTGCTGTGTGCTGGCCCTGTTCTTTGAATTTTTCCTGTACTACAACCTGCGCAAGGAGAGCGAAAACCGCCTGCTCCGGCGCATCCATGAGGAAGAGCGCCGCCAGTATGAGACCAGCCGGGAAAATGCCGAGATGATCAGCATCAAATCCCATGACCTGAAGCACAAGCTTCTGGCGCTGGAGGGACGGCTGCCCCAGAAAGAGATCGACTCCATGCGCAACATTATCGAGACGTATGACAGCATCTACCACACGGGCAGCGAGGTGCTGGACATGATTCTGAACGAAAAGACCCTGCGCTGCCGCAGCAAGGGAATCTCCATCACCTGTATGGGGTCCGGCAAGGCGCTGGAAAGCCTGGACAATATGGATATCTATGCGGTTTTCGGCAATTTGCTGGACAACGCCATCACGGCGGTGGAACAGCTGGAAGAACCCCAAAAGCGGATCATCAGTCTGGTGATTCAGCAAAAAGGCAGCTTTGTCTACATTGATGTGATGAACTTTTACCGCCAGACGGCCCTGCAGATGGAGGAAGGCCTGCCCCGCACCACCAAGCGGGAGGAGCAGGGGTACCACGGCTACGGCCTCAAGAGCGTGCGGTCCATCGCCCGGAAATACAAGGGGGATCTGACCGTCCAGAGCCGGGACGGGATCTTCATGGCCCAGCTTTACCTGCTGCAGGCAGAATCCGCCTGAGAGGCCGCCGGACACAAGGACAAAAACAAACAGAAAAAATTTTCAATGCCGTGAATGGATTTTCCCCTTTGGATCGTATCAGGGGTGAAGGCGGCCGGAAGGCCGTACAAACCATGACCCTACAGCAATGAGGGAGGAGATCCATATGAAGAAAGCAATGGCAACGGTTTTGGCAGCGGCGGTTCTCTGCGGCGTATGCGCCACGGGGGCCTTTGCCGCAGGGCACCACGGCGGTGTCTGGAACACGGCGGCGACCCGGGTGTGCTCCTGGGCCGACGGTAGCTGTGACGAGCACACCTGCCGCAACGATGCAGACGGTGACGGGGTGTGTGACATCTGCGGCACCGCGGTGACCTGTTGGGGGGATACCGACGGGGACGGCGTCTGCGACACCTGCGGCACCAGTCACACCTGCCGCAACGATACTGACGGCGACGGTGTCTGCGATGTCTGCGGGGGCGCCTGCACCGCCGGAACCTATGCACATCACGGTCACGGCACCGGTCACGGACACTGCGGCCGGTAACAGGCAAACAGGCAGGGGAAGGGTATGCGGAGCGAACAAGAGGTGAACAGAGCCATTGAGCAATACGCCGACACAGTGCGGCGCATCTGTTTCGTGCACCTCAAAAACCGGGCGGATACCGAGGACATCTTCCAGACGGTTTTTGTGAAGTATCTGCTGTACTCCCAACCCTTTGCATCGGCAGAGCATGAGCGGGCCTGGATCATCCGGGTGACCCTCAACGCCTGCAAGGACCTGCTCAAGAGCTTTTTCCGCAGCCGGATGGTGCCGCTGGAGGAACTGTCCGACCGGGCGGCTTCCGCCGACCGGGAACAACGGGAGGTATTGCAGGCGGTGCTGGCGCTGCCGGAACCCTACCGGGATGTGATCTACCTGCATTACTACGAGGGCTACACCGCCCCCGAAATTGCCGGGATTCTGGGCAAAAACGTGAACACGGTCTATACACGGCTGACCCGCGCCCGCGGGCTGCTGCGTCAGGCGCTGGGAGGTGAGGTCGATGCGTGAACAACTGCAGGCGGCGCTGGGGGGCATCCACGCCGAGCCGGAACTGAAGGCGGCCGCCCGGGCGGCGGTGGCCCGGCGGGCCCGGCGGCACGGTTTGGCCGCCCGCCCCCTGCGCCTGGCCCTGGCCGCGGCGGCCTGTGTTGCGGTGATCCTGGGCGGGCAATGGCTCTACTTTACCCCCACCGAACACATCAGCATCGACATCAATCCCTCCCTGGAACTGGGCATCAACCGGTTTGACCGGGTGGTGTCGGTGCAGGGCTGGAACGAGGACGGTGCCGCCCTGGCGGAAGAAGTGTCGGTGGAGAACCTGCCCTATACCCAGGCGGTGCAGACCATCCTGGCCAGCGACACGGTGCAGACCCTGCTGGCCGACGACGGGGTGGTGGAGATCGGAGTCATCGGGGAGGATGATGCCCGCTGCGCCCGGATGTTGGCAGGTGTGCAGGCCTGCACCGACGAAACCAACGCCCACTGCTACCGGGCCGACCCCCACGAGGTGGAGCAGGCCCACGATTGCGGGCTGTCCTACGGCAAGTACCAGGCATATCAGGAGCTGGCGGCGCTGGACCCCACCGTCACCCCGGAAGAGGTGCAGGGAATGACTATGCGGCAGATCCGGGACCGGATCGCGGCACTTTCGGGCACGGCATCCCCGGAGACCGCCGCGCCGGCTGCCTCCGGAGGCGCATGGGGTTCCGCCGACTGTGAGGCGGCGCAGAACCAGGAAACGGAAAAAGGGCATCACGGGGAAGGCCACCACGGCGGCGACTGACCCGGCTCACTATCCTGAAAAACCGGACGGCCACGGGAGCGTTCCCTGGTCGTCCGGTTTTTTTACGGCTTTCTTTTTTCGGCCTGTCGCCTGCGGTAGGCGGCGGGGGTGAGGTTCAGGTGCTTCTGAAAGACCTTGATGAAATAGCTGCTGTCGCTGAAGCCGCAGCGGGCGGCCACCTCCTGAACAGGGACGGCGTCGTCCTGCAGCAGCTTTTGTGCGGCGTTCAGGCGGCACTGCAGCAGGTAGTGCATGGGGGATTGCCGGTAGTATTTCTGGAAGCAGCGCCCGGCCTCGCTGCGGCTGATGCCGGCGGCGGCCGCCACCTGCTCCAGGGTGAGAGGCTCGGCGTAATGGCAGCGGATAAAGCGCACCATCTGCTGCATCCGAATCTGGGTGCGGTGACCGGAACGGCGGGCGGGGGTGCGGCCCAGTTCTTCCCGGCGCAGGTACAGCAGGGTGAACAGCTGCAGCAGCCGCTGCTGGACGACCAGCTCCGGGCAGGGGGAGCTTTCCGGCCGGACGGCGGGGCAGGCAGGGCAGAGCGGCAGGATGCTGGGCTGGCCGCACAGCAGGCCGTAGACCTCGAACAGGGCCCGGGATGCCTCGGCCTGCCAGGGAACCAGCGGGGAGAGGATCACATGGGAAATCGCCGGCCCGCTCAGCAGCGGACGCAGGTATTTCTGGAACACCGTGCCGGTCAGCGGGGCCAGTACCTCCTCCGAAAAGACGATGTTGGGGCACAGACAGGGACGGCCGGGGGCGCTCAGGCGGTAGCTGTGCAGCTGCCCGCCGCCCACCACCACGGATTCCCCCGCCCGCAGCAGCCGCTGCTCATCCCCGATCTGGAGCCACACATCCTGTCCCGTGGCGGAGAAAACCTCGTACCCGAAATGCCAGTGCAGGGGCACCTGGCCGTCCGGCCACTGGTTCAGGTCGTCCACATAATACTGGATGGGGAAAAAGGCATCCGCGAAGGAAACGGATTCCTGCAGCTGATGATCCAAAAGCAGGCTGAGCATTCCCGCAGTACACCTCCTGACTGTTTTGGGTAAATTCTACCATAAACGGCGGAGATATGCCATAGATGGCCCCAAAAGACTGTGATAAGATTGTATCCGGCATCGCCGGACAAAGCACCGGCAACACACAACGAAAGGCGGTTTTCGGTATGGCAACGGTCTTGTTGCTGGTCATCTATATTGCGTTTATCGGCCTGGGAATCCCTGATTCCCTCTTCGGGACGGCATGGCCGGCCATTTATGCGGAGCTGGGCCTGCCCCTGGCCAGCGGCACGGTCATCAGTGTCACCGTCTGCTGCGGCACCATCCTGTCCAGCCTGCTCAGTGCCCGGGTCATTGCCCGGTTCGGCACCGGCCGGGTGGCGGCGTTCAGCACCGCCCTGACTGCTCTGGCGCTGCTGGGCTATTCCTTTTCCCACAACCTGGGGTTCCTGTGCCTCTTTGCCCTGCCTCTGGGGCTGGGAGCGGGGGCCATTGATATCGCCCTGAACAACTATGTGGCGCTGCACTACTCGGCGGCCCATATGAACTTCCTGCACTGCTTTTACGGGGTGGGGGTGTCCATCAGCCCGTATGTGCTGGCGGTGGTGATCCAGTCCAGCGGCAGCTGGCGGGGCGGTTACCGCACCGCGTGTGTCATGCAGCTGGCAATTGCCCTTCTGCTGGTGGTCACCCTGCCTTTGTGGAACCGGGCCCACGGTCCGGTCGGGGCAGCGGAGGAGGAATCCCCGCAGCGGGTCCTCTCCTTCCGGCAGACTCTCCGCATTCCCGGTGTGGGAGGCATGTGCCTGCTCTTCCTCACCTCCTGCGGTATTGAGTATACCTGCGGCAACTGGGGCAGCACCTTCCTGGTGGAGACCCGGCAGATGTCGGTGGACCAGGCTGCCCGGGTGATCGTTTTCTATTACATCGGCATTGCGGTGGGCCGGTTCCTTTCCGGGCTGCTGTCGGTGCGCCTGGGCAGCTGGAAAATCATTGCCCTGGGGCAGGGGACCCTGGGGGTGGCGGTGGTGCTTCTGCTGCTTCCCGCGCCGGCTGCCGTGGCAGGGCTGGGACTGTTCCTGGTGGGGCTGGGCAACGGCCCCATGTTCCCCAACTTCAACTACCTGACCCCCCTCAACTTCGGGCGGGATGTCTCCCAGAGCGTCATGGGCACCCAGATGGCAGCCTCCTATGTGGGCATTATGGTGGTGCCGGCGGTGTTCGGCCTGCTGGGCCAGCAGCTTGGCACCGGCCTGTTCCCCGCTTACCTGCTCCTGTTCTATCTGGTCATGGCGGCCGCCACCCGGGTGGTCAAAACCCGCCTGCATCCCGCGATCTGAAAAAACGCCTGCCGCATGGTTTGCGGCAGGCGTTTTTGGTTACAGGGTGTCCTCCCCGGTGCGCAGCAGATGAAAGCGGTTCTTGTGGAAGGTCAGAATTCCTTCCTTCTGCATGTGGCCCAGTTCCTTGGAAAGGGCACTGCGCTCCACGTTCAGATAGTCGGCCATCTGCTGCCGGTTGAAGGGAATGGCAAACTCCATGCTTCCCCGGCGCACCGCCTCGGCGGAAAGGTAGGTCATCACCCGGGTGCGGATGCTCTTGGAGGTGATGCAGAACATCCGGGTGGACCAGGCCAGGTTTTTCTGGGTGGAAAGCACCAGCAGATTCTGCAGCAGTTTGGGGTACCAGGATTTCCCGTAGTTGCCGGGGGTCAGCAGCACCCCCAGGTCCACAAACAGCACCTTGCTGTCCCGGGCGGCGGTCACATCCACCATCAGCGGCTCGCTGCAGAAGGCGTAGGTCTCCGCAAAGGATTGCCCCACCCCGATGCTGTGCAGGATCAGCCGGGTGCCCCACACGTCAATGTTTTCAATGTGGATCTCCCCGTCCAGCAGGATGCCGAACTCCCGGGTCCTGTCCCCAGTGTGAAAGAGCACCTGTCCCTTCTGATACTCTGCCCGGCGCACACAGCCGCCGGACACCAAGTCCTGGTATTCCGCCTCTTCAATGGTGCGAAAAATCGGGGGCCGTTGTTGGCTCACCGCAAATCCCTCCTTTTTCCGTGGTTATAACCACATACTTTTTCTGTCATTATAGTATACTGGGACCCGTAAGGCAAGGATACCCCGTCGGGAAAACCTTGCTTCCGGTTCCGGGTGCATAAAACGGAACAAATCGAAAACCCTAAGACAAGCGGCAATATCGGGAGGACCCATCCATGAAGATGAAAAATATCAGCCAGGCCCAGGTCCTGGTGCTCAAAGACCAGATCGCCTACCAGGAAGGCCAGGTGGTCAGCAAGACCCTGGCCCAGAACGAAGCCCTGAGCATCACCCTGTTTTCCTTCGCCAAAGGGGAGGAAATCAGCACCCATGCCTCCGGCGGGGACGCCTTCGTCACCTGCCTGGACGGGGTAGGCAAGATCACCATCGACGGGCAGGACTATCTGCTCAAAGAGGGCGAGTCCATCGTCATGCCCGCCGGTCACCCCCACGCCGTCTACGGCCAGGAAGCCTTCAAGATGCTGTTGGTCGTGGTATTCTGAACATCTTATATACAAAGGAGAATCAACTATGAAAGCATTTGTGGATCAGGACACCTGCATCGGCTGTGGCCTGTGCTGCGCCACCTGTGACGCCGTCTTCCGGCTGAATGACGAAGGCAAGTCTGAAGCCTACGGCGCCGTTACCGAAGAAAACCAGGCTGATGTGCAGACCGCCATCGACAACTGCCCGGTCTCGGCCATCAGCTGGCAGTAATCCCCAAAAAATAGAAACCCTGTAAGGAGAACCCAACCCCTATGGAAACCAAGATGTTTTGTTATCAGTGTCAGGAAACCGCCGGCTGCAAGGGCTGCACCCTGGTGGGCGTCTGCGGCAAACAGCCCGACGTGGCTGCCATGCAGGACCTGCTGGTGTATGTGAGCAAGGGCATTTCCGCCGTGACCACCGCCCTGCGGAAAAGCGGGGAGGAGATCCCCACCGAGATCAACCATCTCATCACCCTGAACCTGTTCACCACCATCACCAATGCCAACTTTGACAAGCAGGCCATCCTGGCCCGCATCCGTGCCACTCTGGACGCCAAGCAGGAACTGCTGGCCCGGGTGCCGGACCCCGCCGCCCTGCCCGAAGCTGCCCGCTGGAACGGGGAAGGGGACTGGGAGGAAAAGGCAAAGCAGGTGGGCGTCCTTTCCACCGAGAACGAGGACATCCGCTCTCTGCGGGAACTCATCACCTATGGCCTGAAAGGTCTTTCCGCCTACTCCAAGCACGCCAACGCCCTGCTGCAGGACGACGGCGAGGTGGATACCTTCCTCCAGCGCGCCCTGGCCGCCACCCTGGACGATTCCCTCACTGCCGACGAGCTGGTGGCCCTGACCATGGAGACCGGCAAGTATGGCGTGCAGGGCATGGCCCTGCTGGACAAGGCCAATACCACCGCCTACGGCAACCCGGAGATCACCCGGGTGAACATCGGGGTGGGTAAGAACCCCGGCATCCTGGTTTCCGGCCACGATCTGCGGGACCTGGAGATGCTGCTGGAGCAGACCCAGGGCACCGGGGTGGACGTGTACACCCACTCCGAGATGCTGCCCGCCCACTACTATCCGGCCTTCAAGAAGTACCCCCACTTTGCGGGCAACTACGGCAACGCCTGGTGGAAGCAGAAGGAGGAGTTTGAGTCCTTCAACGGTCCTATCCTCATGACCACCAACTGCATTGTTCCCCCCAAGGACAGCTACAAGGACCGGCTGTACACCACCGGCGCCGCGGGCTATCCCGGCTGCAAGCACATCCCCGGCGGAATCGGGGAGGCCAAGGACTTCTCCGCCCTTATTGCCCAGGCCAGGACCTGCCCGCCGCCCCGGGAGATTGAAACCGGGGAGATCGTGGGCGGCTTTGCCCACGCCCAGGTGCTGGCCCTGGCGGACAAGATCGTGGAAGCGGTCAAGTCCGGCGCTATCAAGAAGTTTGTGGTCATGGCCGGCTGTGACGGCCGCGCCAAGAGCCGGGAATATTACACCGAGTTCGCCAAGGCCCTGCCCCGGGATACCGTCATCCTCACCGCGGGCTGTGCCAAGTACAAGTACAACAAGCTGGACCTGGGCGACATCGGCGGCATCCCTCGTGTGCTGGACGCCGGTCAGTGCAACGACTCCTACTCCCTGGCGGTCATCGCCCTCAAGCTGAAGGAGGTCTTTGGCCTGGAGGACATCAACGACCTGCCCATCATCTATAACATCGCCTGGTATGAGCAGAAGGCGGTCATCGTGCTGCTGGCCCTGCTCTACCTGGGGGTGAAGAACATCCATCTGGGTCCCACCCTGCCCGCCTTCCTCAGCCCCAACGTGGCCAAGGTCCTGGTGGACAACTTCGGCATCGCGGGCATCGGTGCCGTGGAGGAGGATATGCGCCTCTTCTTCGGCGAAAACGCCTGATTGGCCAAAAACCACTGTATCATCGCGCAAAAACCCCGCCGCCCGGCGGGGCTTTTGCCATACCCGGACCCGAAAGGGCAGGGAAGGAAGCGGCTTTTCTCAAAAACCTATTGACATGGTAGGTAATACGTGCTAGGATAATACCAACTTAATTAGTAGGAATAAGGAGGCCGCCTATGAGCCGCATTTATACATCCGCCGATCAGCTGATCGGCCGCACCCCCTTGCTGGAACTCACCCGTATTCAGAAGAAGCTGGGCCTGCACGCCCGCATCCTGGCCAAGCTGGAGGCCTTCAATCCCTCCGGCTCGGTGAAGGACCGCATCGCCAAGGCCATGCTGGACGACGCCGAAGCCGCCGGGCAGCTCAAGCCCGGGGCCACCATCATTGAGCCAACCTCCGGCAACACCGGCATCGGGCTGGCAGCGGTGGGGGCAGCCCGGGGCTATAAGGTCATCCTGGTCATGCCGGAAACCATGTCGGTGGAGCGCCGGGCCATGATGAAGGCCTACGGCGCCGAGCTGGTGCTCACCGAGGGCGCCAAGGGCATGCGGGGGGCCATCGAGAAGGCGGAGGAACTGGCCGCCGCCACCCCCGGCGGCTTTTTGCCCCGCCAGTTCCAGAACCCCTCCAATCCCCGCATCCATCGGGAGACCACCGGCCCCGAAATCTATGAGGACACCGACGGCAATCTGGACATCTTTGTGGCCGGTGTGGGCACCGGCGGAACCATCACCGGGGTGGGCACCTACCTGAAAGCCCGCAACCCCGGCGTCCGGGTGGTGGCGGTGGAACCTGCCGGCTCCCCGGTACTGTCTGCCGGGCGGGTGGGCCCCCACAAGATCCAGGGCATCGGCGCCGGGTTTGTGCCCGACACCCTGGACCCCGCCATCTACGATGAAGTCCTGACGGTGGAGGAAGCCGACGCCTACGAAACCGGCCGCCTGCTGGGCCGCCGGGAAGGGGTGCTGGCTGGTATCTCTTCCGGCGCGGCGCTCTGGGCCGCCGTTCAGCTGGCCCGCCGCCCGGAAAACGAGGGCAAGACCATTGTGGTGCTGCTGCCGGACACCGGCGACCGCTACCTGTCCACCCCGCTGTTCGCGGACTGAACCAAAGGCCGCGGCATATTGCATATAAGGAGAATCCCCATGATCTATCTTGACAACGCGGCCACCACCCGCCTGAGTGATACCGCCCTGCAGGCCATGATGCCCTATTTTCAGGAGCAGTACGGCAACCCCTCCAGCCTGTATGCTTTCGGCCAGCAGGCCCAGGAGGCCCTGACCGCCGCCCGCACCACCGTGGCCCGGCTGCTCAATGCCGCCGATCCCCGGGAGATCACTTTCACCTCCGGCGGCAGCGAGTCGGATAACCAGGCCCTGCGCTCGGCGGCCTACATGGGCGCTCGCAAGGGGAAGAAACATCTGGTCTCCACCACCATCGAGCACCACGCCGTGCTCCACACCCTGGCCGCCCTGGAAAAGGAAGGATTTGCGGTGACCCTGGTGCCGGTGCCGGAAAACGGCATCGTCCGCCCGGCGGACATCGCCGCCGCCCTCCGGTCGGACACCTGTCTGGTCAGCGTGATGTTTGCCAACAACGAGATCGGCACCATCCAGCCGGTGGGGGAGATCGGGGCTCTGTGCCGGGAAAAGGGCATCCTCTTCCACACCGACGCGGTGCAGGCAGCAGGACACCTGGACATTGACGTGCAGGCGCAGAATATTGACCTGCTCTCCCTCTCCGCCCACAAGTTCCACGGTCCCCGGGGCGCCGGGGTGCTCTACGCCCGCAAGGGCATCGCCCTGACTCCCCTCATTGAGGGCGGCGCCCAGGAGCGGGGCCGCCGGGCCGGCACCGAAAACCTGCCCGCCATCGTGGGCATGGCCGCGGCGATGGAGGAAGCCTGCGCCCACCGGGCGGAAAACGCCGCCCGGATGGCCGCCCTGCGGGACCGGCTCATTGAGGGCCTTTCCGCCATTCCCCATTCGGTGCTCAACGGGGATAAGGAGCGCCGCCTTCCCGGCAACGTCCATTTCTGCTTTGAGGGCATCGAGGGCGAATCCCTGCTGCTGTTGCTGGACGACGCAGGCATCTGTGCCTCCTCCGGCTCGGCCTGCACCTCCGGCTCCCTGGACCCCAGCCATGTGCTGCTGGCCATCGGCCGTCCCCATGAGATCGCCCATGGCTCCCTGCGCCTGACCCTGTCCCCCGATACCACCCAGGCCGAGATCGACCGCACGGTGGAGGAAGTGGGCCGGGTGGTCATCTACCTCCGGGGCATGTCTCCCGTCTGGCGGGACCTGGAAGCCGGCAAAACTCCTTTTGTGATTCAGTGAGGTAACTACAATGGCTCTGTACAGTGAAAAAGTCATGGACCACTTCCGCCATCCCCGCAACGTGGGCGTCATCGAGAACGCCGACGGCGTGGGTGAGGTGGGCAACGCCAAGTGCGGCGATATTATGAAGATCTATCTCAAGATCGAAAACGATACCATTCAGGACGTGAAGTTCGAGACCTTCGGCTGCGGCAGCGCCATTGCCTCCAGCTCCATGGCCACCGAACTCATCAAGGGCAAGCCGGTGTCTGAGGCCATGGCCCTGACCAACAAGGCAGTGGCCGAAGCCCTGGACGGTCTGCCGCCCCACAAGATGCACTGTTCGGTGCTGGCGGAGGAAGCCATCCAGAAGGCTCTGCAGGACTACTACGCCCGCAGCGGCGCCACCCCGCCCGCCGATGCCTGAACCCGGCCCCGCCCTTGCAGTCTGTTCGCAATTTGCTGTATAATCAGGAAGGAGAACGAACAGAGGTGTTGCAAGGAATGATTTCCACAAGAGGGCGGTATGCCCTGCGCATCATGGTAGATCTGGCGGAACACCAGGGGGAAGGGTATATCCCCATGAAGGAAGCCGCCGCCCGGCAGGGTATTTCCCTGAAATATCTGGAACGGATCCTGCCTGCCTTGACCAAAGGCGGTCTGGTGGAAGGCCAGCAGGGCAAGGGAGGGGGATACCGCCTTTGCCGGGACCCGGAACACTGCACCGCCGGGGAGATCCTGCGCCTGACCGAAGGCGACCTGGCCCCGGTGGCCTGCCTCTCCTGCGGGGCAGCCCCCTGCAGCCGGAAAGACCAGTGCAAGACCCTGCCCATGTGGCGGGAATTCTACCGCATGACAACCGAATATTTTGACGGCATCACCCTGGCCGACCTGGCCCGCAACGGCCCGGACGCCACCGCGTGAACGCCTGCTTTGCAAAAAGCCTTACCGGAATATGGTAAGGCTTTTTGTTTTGTGTGGAAAACCTAGGGTATCCTGCTGCCAGAGCGTTCCGGCCATTATTGGAAAATAGCATCCGAATACGGAAGGATTGACCTGTCTGGTTACGTTTATATAAATAGAAGGAGGAGGTGAAAAAATGTGCTTGTCCAAAGATTTGCAAGGAATGCCTAAACTGGTTCGCGGCTTTTGTAACGGAAAGGATGAGGATCTGGATGAATTCATCCGGTATTTTCATCCAACGGTACACAAGGTGGTTTGTAACTTGCTGCCTTCCGGGTCCGATACGGAACAGGTAGAGATTGATGTCTTTTTTAAGCTCTGGCAACATAGACATAAACTCCCGGCTGATGCGAGTGTCCTGTACTATGTGCTGGCGGTAACCAAACGTTGCGCGATTGATGCCTACAGAAAGGAAAAGCGGCACAGTGCATGCAGTTCCTTATCGGATATCCAGGATACCATTGAAGATCATGCCCATTCTGAACCCGGTACATGGATAGAAATAACCAATTTTCTGAAAGTTCTAAAGCCGGAGCTGCGGAGTATGTTGATGGATTATTACTTGCGAGGCTTTACAGCCAGGGAGTTGGCATCTGCCTACAAGATACATCTTCCAACCGTATACACCCGCTTGTACCGGGCCAGAAAGATCCTGCAAGCCCACTATGCAGAGGAGGCTAAAAACTATGAGTAACGTAGAGCACGTTTGTCAAAAAGTCCATGACCGCATCAGCCAATACAAAAAAGGACAAAAAAACGTAAAAATCGGCTTTGTATGCGCCTTTGTTGTCTGTCTGGTAGGGTGTGCATCCATTTCACTTCCTTCCGTGTTTCAGCGCCTTTTTCCAACATTGAGCCGCGGCGGACAAGAGACGCTGAACCAAATCCTCACACAGCAGGATGCCACAGCAATTTGTGGTGGGGAGAAATATACTTTGATGGCCACGGCTCAGACAGAGCATGATGTATATTTGTTGCTGGAAACAGAGGCGGATGAGGCAGATCTGGCTGACACGGTTTTTCGTTATCGAAGCGGTGATGCCGCTGAACCGCCCAGCTTTTATCTGGGATCGAATTGCGGCGTGATCGGGTATGAAACAGGGAACGATTCTGCCTGGGTTCTTCTCCATCATATAAAGACAAATTATGAAAGCTCTCCTTTGAATTCTCTTTGGGTGCTGACGGATTCCGACTCTGCACAGCTTCTTTTGGAAGAGAAAAATACTGGGCCCGCTCGCATGATAGTGTCGGCCTCCCGAATTCAATGGCAGGAGCAGCAGTACGAGACAGAAACAATTTCCATCACGCCTTTTTGCTGTATTTTGCAGACGAACAATTCTGCAGTCCCAAAAGAATTGTATGGGGTGGATGGGGCGGATGTGGTACTCCGCGACGGAACAAAGCTGCCATGTGATGTGGTGTGGTCTATGGAAAACTCCCGTGCCATCATTACAGTCCTGTGGAACGGAATTCTTTCCGTTGATGATGTTGCCGGGCTGGAGCTGGGGAAAACCACCTTGGATTTGGGTGGGGAAGGATAATTTCTGCAAAATGCCGCCCCGTGAACGCCTGCTTTGCAAAAAGCCTTACCGGAAGATGGTAAGGCTTTTTGTTTTGCCGGTAAAACACCGGTTTCTGTACACAGTTCCCAAAAACCGGCAATAAAATTCATGCCGAATGTGAATTGATATAAAAATAACAATGCGCTACACTGAATATAATGAACATGTTCATAAAAAGGAGACTCTTCCATGCCCAAGATCATTGAGGAGGCCCGCGCCCGCATTCTGGGCACCGCCCGGGTCATATTGCTGGAAAAAGGCTACGCCGGTCTTTCCCTGCGGGGGCTGGCCAAGGACTGCGGTTTGGCCGTGGGCACCATCTACAACTATTTCCAGGATAAAGATATGCTGGTTGCTTCGGTGATGATGGAGGACTGGACAGCCGCCCTGGCTCAGATGGACGGTGCCAGTACCGGGGCAGACAACGCGGCGGACGGGCTGGCGGGCATCCAACTGGCGGTGGAGGAGTTTGCGGCGGTGTATGCCCCGGTATGGGGGCAGTTTGCCCGGTCGGGACGATCCGCCGGCGTCATCCAGAGCCGCCACGGGCTGCTGCGCGGCCAGATCGAAGCCCGCATCCGGGCCATGATGGAACGTTTGCAGATGGAAGATACCGCTCTGGCCCCTCTGCTGGCAGAGGCGGTGCTGGCGGCGGCTTTGCAGCCGGATATCGGCCGGGATCAGATGCGGATTCTGGCCGGACGACTGCGGTGAATACATATGGTACAGAAAGGAAGGGACAGCATGAGCAGTTTCAAAGATTTGCGCATCGTGGACAATTTTTACCAGACTTCCGCCTTCTTTCCCATGCCCACCGTCATGGTGGGTACCCTCACCGATGACGGCAAGACCAGCTTCGGGCCGTACTCCCTCTGCCAGCCCTACTACATCGCCGGCAAGGACTACTACGCCATGCTGTTGTGCTGTCGCAACTCCTCCAACACGGCCCAGCACATCCTCAAACGGAAGAAGTGTACCCTGAACTTTATTCCGGACAAGCGGAAGTATTTCAAGGAGGTGGTGCGCATGGGCTTCCCCGGGGACACCCCGGAGGAGAAGATGAAGGATTGTATCTTCACCCTGGAGGACGGCCTGCGCAAGGCGGCGGACCCGGCAGGGGAGTATCCCCAGGTCATTGCCGAGAGCTTCCAGGTGTTTGAGTGCACCTGGGTGGACACCCTGGACAACGCCCAGAACGACCAGCCCGGCCTGCTGGACGGCTACCCGCCGCCCTACCATGACTTCAACGGCATCACCTCCCAGTTCGGGGCCCACTTCATCCTGAAGGTGGAGAAGATCCTTATGAAGGAGCGGTACTATAACGCCATCGTCAACGGGGTGCGCCGGTGGGACTTCCCCCGGGTACCGGTGGACTACGGCTACCGGGATTCCAAGAACTTCTGGTACACCCGCTTCCGCCTGCCCATCCCGGAACTGCTGCCGGTGCGCCAGACCACCGTCTCCTCGGTGAAATACGCCGCTGACCGCATTGACGACACGGTGAAATTCACCGACGAAGCCTGCGCCAAGCTGGTCAAGGTGCCCCGCATCTTCCTGCCCACCGCCCTCAAAGGCTGTGTGGCCTGGGCCAAGGAGCACAACGTCACCCTCATCACCGCTGAACACATGGACATCATCAACGATAAACGGGCAAAGGAGAAGAACCGATGAAGATTGTACTGGCAGGAGCATTCGGCAATCTGGGCGCGGACATCCTGCGCGCCCTGGTCCGGGACGGTCACCAGGTGGTGGCCGCGGATCTGAAAACCAAGGAACTGGAAGGTCTGGCGGGCAAATACACCCCCCGCACCATCGACGTGACCCGCCCCGAGACGCTGGCGGGGCTGTGTGACGGAGCGGACGTGGTCATCACCACGGTGGGGCTCACCGGGGCGTCGGCCACCATCACCAACTACGACATCGACTACCACGGCAACCTCAACCTGCTGGCGGAGGCCAAAAAAGCCGGGGTAAAGCACTTTACCTACATTTCGGTCATCCAGGCGGACAGCGACCCCCAGGTCCCCATGCTCCACGCCAAGGCGCTGTTTGAGCAGGAGCTGAAAGCCAGCGGCATCCCCTATGTGATCCACCGGCCCACCGGCTACTTCTATGATATCGCCAAGGTGTTCATGCCCATGATCGACAAAGGGCAGGTGACCCTGCTGGGCAAGGGAGACTGCCACGCCAACGTCATCGACACCGCCGACTTTGCGGACTTCATCGTGCTGCACATGCTGGATGAAAACAAGGTCTACAACGTGGGCGGCAAGGAGACCTACACCTACGCCGAGATCGCCCGGATGTTCTTTGCCGCCGCCGGCAAGGAACCGGTAATCAAGTCGGCCCCGGTGTTCCTCTTTGATGTACTGGCCTGGGTGAACAAGCACAAGAAAAATGGCAAGGAAGCCATCATCCGCTTTTCCAAATGGACCCTGACCCATGAACTGGTGGGCTCGGATGTATACGGGGACAAGAGCTTCCGGGAATACATCCGCAGCCGCTACCAGCGGTAAAGGAGGAAGCTGCAATGACCATTTCCGAAATGTTCCGCCTGGCCTTCCCCTCCACCATCTGGATCATCCTGGCGGTGTGTGCGGTGCTCAGTGCGGTGGGATTTTACAAGTTCGTCTACTTCCTCTCGGTGGGCTACGGCTTTGCTGTCTGCGGGGCCGGGGCGGCCATCCTGGTGCTGTACGGCGGCGGGGTGGGGGTGTGGAACATCCTGCTCTGCCTGCTGCTCATGGTCTACGGCATCCGCCTGGGCGGGTTCCTCCTCTGGCGGGAGATCAAAAGCGCCTCCTACCGCAAGACCCTCAAAGCCGCCACCGGGGACGGCAAGCCCATGCCGGTGTTCGTCAAGGTGGTCATCTGGGTGTGTGTGGCCGTCCTGTATGTGCTGCAGGTCTCCCCGGTGTTCTACCGGGCGACGGCCGGTGACCCGGCGGGCATCAGCGCTCCCATCGGCGCCCTCATCATGGCGGTGGCCCTGGTGATCGAGAGCACCGCCGACAAACAGAAATCCGCCGCCAAGCAGAAAGCCCCCAACCGCTTCTGTGATACCGGCCTGTATAAGCTGGTGCGCTGCCCCAACTACCTGGGGGAGGTGCTCTTCTGGACCGGGGTGCTGGTCTCCGGCGCCGGGGCCCTGCAGGGCGCCGTGCAGTGGGTGGTGGCTGTGCTGGGCTACCTGCTCATTGTGTACGTCATGTTCAGCGGTGCCAAGCGGCTGGAACTGCGCCAGAACAAGAACTACGGCGCCGACCCCGCCTACCGGGCCTATGTGGAGCGCACCCCCATTCTGCTGCCCTTTGTGCCCCTCTACCACCTGGAACAGGTGAAGTGGATCGTGGCCTGAAAGGCGCCCCCTCTGTGAAAGGAGGACGTGAACGATGAACGGAATCACCGTACCCATGGCCCTTGTGGATTTCATCCCGGTGGTGTTCTTCTTTGCGGCGGCGGTGCTGCTGCAGCGGGACCTGTACCACCAGATGGTCAAGGGCGCCTACGCCCTGCTGGCCACCGGGTCCATCATGGTGCTCATCGGCGGGCTGTTCAAGGCGACCTGGAAGATCCTCTACGCCTTGCAAGTCTGTGATTACCCCCTGCTTTCGGACAGCTTTTTCCCTTTGCAGGGACCCGGCTTTTTGCTGGTATTCCTGGCCCTTGCGGGTATGTTCACCCCCTGGAACCGCAAAGGCACCACCACCCTGCTGGGGGTGGGGGCAGTGCCGGTGTACACCAGCACCATCCCCTTTGTCATCCTGCAGACGGTGGGCTGTGCCGGGTCCCAGTGGACCCTGTTTGCCATCTCCCTCAAGATGAAACAGCGGCTGGCCGCGGCCTTGTATGTGGTGGCCTTTGTGTTCATGCTGGGCATGGGGTATCTCAGTGCTACCTTTGACGATACCTCCGGCATGCACTGGCTGGCCCAGTGCGTGAACATCGTTTCCCAGGGGGCCTTTTTGTGGGCCACCCTGCGGCTGCACAAGGCGGGTCTGGCCCGCTGGCAGCCGGGCAGCAACCGTGCAGCTGTTGGTTGAATCGGTAGAAAAAACAAACCGTCCCCGGCGGACCTGTTGGACCGCCCCAGATTGTGCAGACAGCACAAAAAGAGCCCCTGAGTAGGAATATTGAATTTTAGCAGGAGTGGCGCA
>CALWNO010000030.1 GCA_944382785.1 uncultured Gemmiger sp.
GTCAACATCAAGTACTGGTACGGCGGCGCCTTCTCCGGCGATGCCAACATCACCGCCAAGATGGAGAGCTGGTACTCCGCCGGCACCCAGGTGGTCTTTGCCTGCGGCGGCGGTATCTACACCAGCGCCGTGGAAGCGGCTGTGAAGCACGACGGCAAGGTCATCGGCGTGGACGTTGACCAGAACTACATCGGCGAGCAGGGCGTGGAAGACGGCAAGTACAGCTATAACCCCTTCGTGACCTCCGCCATGAAGGGCCTGAGCGAAGGTGTTACCGATGCTCTGGAGCATGTGGCTGCCGGTACCTGGGATACCATTGCTGGCACCAACTTCATCTATGGCCTGCAGGAGGGCGACTATGTCGGTCTGCCCACCGCCGAAGGCAGCTGGAACTTCTCCACCTTCACTGTGGAAGAGTATGAAGCTGAAGTGGAAAAGATCCGCAGCGGCGAGATCACTGTCGACAACAACTCCGACGACGCCACCAAGCCCACCACCAGTGAGTATGTGACCGTGGATTATCAGGTCTGATTCCTGAAGCCAGAACCCCTAAAAAGATGTACGCGGCGGACACCGGAAAGTGGTGCCCGCCGCTTTTTTTCATGAAGTCAAAACCTGCGATTTTTTGCAAAAAAGTAGATCAAATAACTTGTGAAGATTTACAAATAATTGTATAATGAGCACAAGAAATAGTTTTCGAAAGGAGCGTGAGCAGATTGGCAGAGGATTTTGTGATTGAGATGCTTCACATCACCAAGGAATTCCCCGGCATCAAGGCCAATGATGATGTGACTCTGCAGCTGCGCCGGGGCGAAGTCCACGCCCTTCTGGGTGAAAACGGCGCGGGCAAATCCACGCTGATGAGCGTATTGTTTGGTCTGTATCAGCCTGAGCAGGGCGTCATCAAAAAGAACGGCAAAGAGGTCAATATCAAGGACCCCAACGTGGCCAATGACCTGGGCATCGGCATGGTGCACCAGCACTTCAAGCTGGTGGAATGCTTCAGTGTTCTGGACAACATCATGCTGGGTGTGGAGCCATGCAAGGCGGGCTTTCTGCAGAAGGAAGTTGCCCGCAAAAAGGTTGTGGAACTTTCCGAAAAATATGGCCTTCGGGTTGACCCGGACGCCCTCATCAGTGATATCTCGGTAGGCATGCAGCAGCGTGTAGAAATTCTGAAGATGCTCTACCGTGATAACGAGATCCTGATTTTTGACGAGCCCACCGCCGTTCTGACTCCGCAGGAGATCGACGAACTGATGGAGATCATGCGCGGCTTCAAAAAGGAAGGCAAAAGCATTCTGTTCATCACCCACAAGCTCAATGAGATCATGGCGGTGGCAGACCGGTGCACCGTCCTGCGCAAGGGCAAGGGCATCGGCACGGTGGACATCGCCAACACCACCAAGGAGGAACTCTCCCGCATGATGGTCGGCCGTGACGTGCAGTTTGCGGTGGACAAGGCTCCCGCCAAGCTCGGGGATGTGGTGCTGTCGGTGCGGGACATGACCGTGCCCGGGCATGTGCATAAAAAGGATGCTGTGCGCGGTGTCTCCTTTGACGTGCGCGGCGGCGAGATCGTTTGCCTGGCCGGTATTGAAGGCAACGGTCAGACCGAGCTGGTTTATGGTCTGACCGGCCTGGAAAAGGTCACCCACGGCACCCTGACGCTGGACGGCAAGGACATCACCCATGCCAGTATCCGCCAGCGCTCCAAGGACGGAATGAGCCATATCCCGGAAGACCGGCACAAATACGGCCTGGTATTGGATTATTCTCTGGAGAACAACATGGTTCTGCAGCGGTACTGGGAACCGCAGTTCCAGAAAGGCGGTTTCATCAACAAACCGGCGGTGCGGGAATATTCCGACCGGCTGATCAAGCAGTACGATGTGCGCAGCGGCCAGGGCAGCGTGACCATCGCCCGCAGCATGTCTGGCGGCAACCAGCAGAAAGCCATCATTGCCCGGGAAATTGATAAGGATCCCAAGCTGCTGGTGGCGGTGCAGCCCACCCGTGGCCTGGACGTGGGCGCTATTGAGTATATCCATAAACAGATCGTGGCCGAGCGGGACCGGGGCAAGGCGGTACTGCTGGTCAGCCTGGAACTGGATGAGGTCATGAACCTGTCCGACCGTATCCTCGTCATGTATGAAGGGGAGATCGTGGGCGAATTTGATCCCAAGACCACCACGGTCCAGGAACTGGGCCTGTATATGGCCGGTGCCAAAAAGCAGGGAAAGGGGGCGCAGTAAGCCATGAGCGGAAACAAAAAACAGCTGGGCATGGCCCTGCGGCAGAAAAGCAGCAGTGTGCTGGCAGCCCTTGTGTGCATCCTGATCGGCCTTCTGGTCGGTCTGGTGGCGCTCTTCATCATCAATGCAGAACATGCCTGGGACCAGGGCTTCCTGCGCATCATCCAGGGTGGTTTTTATGACTTTCCCTACGGTGTGGGCAAGACCCTGACCAACTCCGCCCCTTTGATTATGACCGGCCTTTCGGTGGCCTTTGCCTTCAAGACGGGCCTGTTCAACATCGGCGCCGCCGGTCAGTATACACTGGGCGCCTTCGGTGCGCTGTACTGCGCCCTGATCCTGAATCTGCCCTGGTATGTCTGCCTGCTGGCATCCGCCCTTTTCGGTGCGGTATGGGGTGCCATTCCCGGCATCTTCAAAGCGTATCTGAATATCAACGAGGTCATCACCTCCATCATGTTCAACTGGATCGGGCTGTATATGGTCAATGAAATCATCTATGCCCGGGGTACCGGCATTATGTACGATGCCAACAATACCCGTACCTGGAAGGTGGCGGACCGCTCGCCCGGCTCCCTGATCCCTTCCTGCGGCATGTCCGATCTGTTCCACACTCCCAGCACCACCATCGCCATCTTCCTGGCCATCGCGGCGGCCATTCTGGTCTGGGTCATCCTGGAAAAGACCACCTTCGGCTATGAACTCAAGGCCGTTGGTCTGAACAAGAACGCCGCCCGGTACGCCGGCATCAATGAAAAGAAGAATATCATCCTGTCCATGACCATCGCAGGGGCGCTGGCCGGCTTTGGTGCGGGACTGCTGTACCTGTCCGCCGGTGCGGAGTGGAACCCTCTGAACAGCACCAGCCTGCCTGCCATGGGCTTCAACGGCATTGCTACAGCCTTGCTGGCCGCCTCCAACCCCATCGGCACCATCTTCTCCTCGCTGTTCATCTCCCACATCACGGTGGGCGGCAGCTTCCTGCCCACCCGCTATTTCCCCACCGAGATTGCCGACCTGATTTCCGGCATCATCATCTACCTGTGTGCCTTCGCCATGCTGTTCCGCGGCGTGATTGAAAAGAAACTCCATGCGAATGCCGACACCCCGGACGCCAACGCCGAACCGGCCGCACAGACCAAGAAGGAGGGCAAATGACATGCTGTTGCTGATCAAGTATACCCTGTTGTATGGCATTGTCCTGATGCTGGTTGCTCTGGGCGGCATGTTCAGTGAGCATTCCGGTATCATCAACATCGCACTGGAAGGCATCATGGTCATTGGCGGTCTGGGCGGTGTTCTGACGGTGGCCGTGCTGCCCAATTCACTGCCGGCTTTTGTCATCGTCACCGTGTCCATTGTGGTGGCGGCCTTGTCCGGTATGGTTTTCTCCCTGTTGCTGGCTTTTGCCTCCATACACCTGAAAGCCGATCAGACCATTGGTGGTACAGCGCTGAACATGCTGGCCACCGCCATTGCCATCATTCTGGCCAAGAACTTCAATGGTTCCACCTCTGCCAAAATCGATTATACCAACAACGCCTTCCTTTTCAAGCTGGGCAGTCTTGAAATGAGCGTTTTTGTGCCGCTGGGTATTGTTCTGCTCATTATCAGCTATATCGTCATGTACAAGACCCGGTTCGGTCTGCGCCTGCGCGCCTGTGGCGAGCATCCCCAGGCAGCCGACTCGGTGGGCATCAATGTGTACAAGATGCGGTACAGCGGTGTGTTGATCTCCGGCCTGCTGGGCGGTATCGGCGGTCTGGCCTATATCATCCCCAGTGTACAGACCTGGAACTTCGAAGTAGGCGTGGCCGGTACCGGTTTCCTGGCCCTGGCGGTCATGATCTTCGGCCAGTGGAAGCCTGTGCATATCTTCGGCGCGGCCATGTTCTTTGCCGTGTTCAAGAGTCTGGCCAACATTGCAGATGCTACTGTCCTGTCCCAGCTGGGCTGGTCCTCCAACATCTACAACATGATGCCCTTCATCGCCTCCATGGTTATTCTGGCCTTCACCAGCAAGAACAGCATGGCACCCAAGGCCGAAGGCATCCCCTACGACAAGGGCAGCCGCTGATTGATCCCGAACCTATGAAATGCCGTCTGCGGGCGGCATTTCTCTGTTTGTGCCGCTGCGCAGCGGCCAACCCGTCCGAAAGGGGGACCATAACATGCGCATGTACGACATCATTGCCAAAAAGCGGGACGGAGAAATCCTGACCGATGGGGAAATCGCTTTTGCCGTCAACGGTTATGTGGTGGGCTCCATCCCCGATTATCAGATGAGCGCCCTGCTTATGGCCATTTATCTGAAAGGAATGACTGATGCCGAGACCGCCACCCTCACCGAGGTGATGGCACGCTCCGGAGACATGGTAGATCTTTCTCCCATTCCCGGCATCAAGGTGGACAAACATTCCACCGGCGGGGTGGGGGACAAGACCACCCTGGTGGTGGCACCCATTGTGGCGGCTTGCGGCGTGCCGGTGGCCAAGATGAGCGGCCGCGGCCTGGGTCATACCGGCGGCACCATCGACAAAATGGAAGCGGTGCCCGGCACCAGAACCTCTCTGACCCAGGAAGAATTCTTTGCCCAGGTGAGGCGGATCGGCCTTTCGGTCATCGGCCAGAGCGGGGAGATCGCGGTGGCAGACAAAAAACTGTACGCTTTGCGGGACGTGACTGCCACCGTGGGTTGTATCCCTTTGATTGCCTCCTCCATTATGTCCAAGAAACTGGCCGCCGGTTCGGATGCCATTCTGCTGGATGTGACCATGGGCACCGGCGCCTTCATGCAGAATCTGGAAGATGCTATTGAGCTGGCCCGGCTGATGGTTGCCATCGGTACGGCCCACGGCCGGAAGATGGCGGCCCTCATCACCGATATGGACCGGCCTTTGGGGCATAACATCGGCAATTCCCTGGAAGTGCAGGAGAGCATGGCGGTGCTGCAGGGCAAGGGCCCGGCGGATCTGACCGAAGTCTGCCTGCAGCTGGCCACCAACATGCTGCTGCTGGCTGGCAAGGGAGATTTCAAGACCTGCCGTGCCATGGCAGAATCAGTCCTGAACAATGGAACCGCCTTCACCAAATGCTGCCAGATGTTTGAGGCCCAGGGGGGCGACACCTCGGTGCTGCGGGATGCTTCCCGGTTCACCAAGGCCCGGTATTCCCGGGCTGTTTGTGCCCGGGCGGACGGCTACATCACCGCCCACAATGTGGAGGATATCGGTGTTGCCAGCGTACTGCTGGGCGCCGGCCGCCAGACCAAGGAAGATTCCATCGACTTTGCCGCCGGGATCACCCTGCACAAAAAGCTGGGAGATCCGGTACATAGCGGAGAGAGCATCGCCACCTTGTACGCCGATGACCCGGCGCTGTTCACAACAGCGGAGGAAACTTTCTGCCGCAGCCTGACTATTGGACCGGAAAAGCCCGCAGACCCGCCGCTGATTTATGCCCGGGTGACATCCCAGGGTGTGGAACGGTTCTGAACAGGACGGAAACAATACAAAATGCCCGGCGACCGAAGAAACACGGTCGCCGGGCATTTTGTGGTTTTGGATTCTATCAAAAATCTGTGTGACAAGGAAAAGGCGATTGCGCATCAAACGGCAGAACTTTCAGACAATCTCCGCTCAGCGCTGTTTCTGGCGCAGCAGAAACACCTTGAACCGGCTATATCCGTTCATCTTGTCAGTGTCAAATTCTTCGGTGAGCACATAGCGCTTGCGCATGCCGTCAAACTGCAGGGCAGTGCCCTCTTCCTGCACATCGGTCAATACCCGGGGCAAGGCTTTCTGGTCGGTCTCAAATTCCGGTTCCTTGTCCCACAGGATCTTTCCGTTCTCATCCAGTCCGTGGGCCCACACGCTGAACACCAGGCAGGCAGCCTCCCCGTAGCAGTAGCGCTCAAACTTGATGCGCCCATCCAGATAAAACAGCAGGCAGTCCCGAAAATGGGTTTCCAGTTCCTTCTCGTAACGGCGCCCGCAGGCAGGCCCGGCAAAATCAGCGGCGTTGGCAATCATGGCAGAGGCTCCCTCCCCAAATCAATGAGTTTACCCGCTCATTATACCGCAGAATTCCCCCGAATACCAGCAAAATTTACTCGGCACGCACATCTCTGGCTCGCAAAAGCATTGCGGCCAGGCTCAGAAATACCCCGGCCCAGATCAGGCATGCCAGCACAAAGGGGGCAAACTGACCGCCCAGCATATCCTCCTTGCGGTTGGAGTTCATGCCCGCCTGCATCAAGGCGAAGGGCCAGAGCAAGGCAAAGCCCCGGCTGGCGGCCAGCATGCCGCTCACCCCGCCGGCCAGCCCCACCAGTACCGGCACGGCAAAGCTGCGAATGATCATGGCCAGCAGCAGCTCAAAGGCAATGACGCCCAGGCTGCCTAACACCCCGCGCAGCAGCCAGATCACGATCATGGCCGGGGGCCAGCCGGGGAGCCGGGCCCACAGTTTGCCCGCCAAAAGATACAGCAAGAACACCCATCCTTGGGTCAGCAGAGTCATTTTGGCCACTACCAGAAACTTGGCCAGAAACACATAAGAGCGGCGCACCGGGGCAGCCATGATCAGGTTCCAGTTATGGCCCAGATGTTCCAGCCGCCACAGATAGGCAGCATACACCCCAACCATGGGGGCGAAGAAAAACAGGGTGTAGAACAAGGTATGCTGGGTCCACAGATTATACCAGTCAAAGGTCAGCAGCCCCAGGTTCTGCAAAAAATTCACGGTGCCGTACAGCGCCGAAATTATGGGAACAACCAGAAACACCAGCCAGATCACCGCACCGTGAAGCTTACGGTTTTCAGCCAGAATACAACGCATCAGCATACATCACACCTCCTTGGTGGTAATGGCCTGGCGGCACAGCCGGGCCAGGACCGCCGCCAGCAGTACCGTGAAGGCCAGCAGCGGCCAGCACAAAGGCCGCAAAAACATCTCGGCAATGCGGGTATCCGCGTCCCAGTTCATGCCAATGGGGCTCAGCGGGATATAGTAGCCGAAGGGAATCAGGTAGGAAACCCACGGGGGCATAAAAGCCGCAAACAGCCCGAGGAGCGCTCCGCAGAACCCCACCGCCAGGGCGGCCACCTGGTTGGCTAGGCGGATGCTGAGCAAAAAAGCGAGGAAATACAGCATCCCGTTCACGCAGAAGGTACACAGCAGCAGCCACAGAAAAATCCCGGCATTCAGTACTTCGGTAAAACCCTGGGACATCCCCAGTACCGGCAGGGCCAGCCCCTCCAGGGCACAGACCAACAGGTTTTCCAGCATGCCCAGGGCCGTTTTGGCACCGAACAGGCTGTCCCGGCTCTGCAGGGTGAACAGCAGCTTGCAGGTCTGGCCCTTGGTCTCAGCGTCCCAGATGCGGCTGGCCAGGGCGGCCATGCCCACCGGCATGACCACTGCATTCATGATCGGCAGAGCATACAACAGGGCACTGTATCCGGTGGCCCGCTCGTCGGCGGTGCCGGGAGCGCTGGCACTGGCCCACAACACTACGATCAGCCCAATGCCCACTGCCACGGGCAGGTCGTGACGTCGATGTGCCTTCTGCACTTCAGCCCACAAAGCGCGCATTCAGCCCACCTCCTTGCCGGTTTCGGTCAGGCTCAGGAAGATCTCTTCCAAGGTCTTGGTACGCCGGGTCACCCCCACCACGCCGGCCCCCTGGTCGGCCAGCTGCTGCACCAGTTCCGCCAGAAGCCTTGGTGACAGGGCGGGCAACAGCAGGCGGTCGGGTGCTCCGCCGTCCCCGGCGGAAATCCGGGCGGTACCCAGCACCCGGCGGGCTTGGACAGGGTTCAGCACCTCCAGCAGGATGTCCCCCTGGCTGTGGCGGCGCAGATTTTCCAGCGGTCCTTGAAAGAGCAGCTGTCCGTTGTTGATGATGCCCACATGATCCACGATCATCTCCAGCTCGTTGAGCAGGTGGCTGGAGATCAACACCGTGGCGCCGCAGGTGCAGGGCATCTCGGAAATCAGGCTGCGCATCTCCTGGATGCCCGCTGGGTCCAGACCGTTGGTGGGCTCGTCCAGCACCAGCAGTTCCGGGCTGCCCAGCAACGCCTGGGCAATGCCAAGGCGTTGGCGCATGCCCAGAGAATACTGCCCTACCTTCCGCCGCCGGTATTCTTTCAGGTGCACGATCTCCAATACCCGGTCGATTTCCTTGCGGGGCACCTGTTTCAGGTCCGCAACAATCTGTAAATTTTCCTGGGCGGTCAGGTGGGCGTACCCGGCGGGGGACTCAATCAGGCTGCCGGTGTGGCGCAGGATAGCCCGCCGGTTGTGCTCGTTCATCCGCTGGCCCAGCAGCCGCACGGTGCCCCCGGTGGGGTGAATCAGCCCCAGCAGCATCTTCATGGTGGTACTTTTGCCCGCTCCGTTGGGACCGATGAAGCCGTACACGCTCCCTTCCGGCACCTGTAGGTCCAGATGGTCCACGGCGGTGTGGCTCCCGTAGGTCTTGCAAAGGTCTTGTGTTTCTATGATGTTGGTCATGGTATCTTCTCCCTTCCTGTGGATGGCGGGGCGTTCGGTGCCCTGCACTGTCATCATACAAAAGCTGCCTTAATCGGGAGTGATGCCCGGCTTAATTTTGCCTTAAGTTTTGCCCCGGACCATAGCGCGGAAGGAACCGGCGGGGTATAATGAAACCAAACCAATACAGAGAAAGGAAAACGGGAGGAACCGGCATGCAGCGCATTCAGGACGTGGAGATCTTACTGGTGGACGACAACCCGGAACTGCTGGCCATGCTGTGCCAGACGTTGCAGGGGGCCGGGTACACCTACCTGCATACCGCCCGGACCTGTGCCGCAGCCCGGGAAGTTTTTGCCCAAACTCCTCCCGGTCTGCTGATTCTGGACATCAACCTGCCGGATGGGGATGGATTCACCCTCTTCCGGGAACTGAACGGAGCAGGGGAGATCCCGGCGTTGTTCCTGTCTGCCCGGGACGCGGACGCCGACCGGCTGTTTGGCCTGGGGCTGGGCGCGGATGATTACCTGACTAAGCCCTTCCTGACCCAGGAACTTCTTCTGCGCATCCAGCTGATTCTGCGCCGGGTCTGGGGCCGCAGCGGGCAGACGTCCCTGGCGGCTGGGCTGCACCTGGCCGCCTGCCGGGTGGAATTGGGAGACGCTTCGGTGCACCGGGCGGATGGTACTTTGCTGACCCTCACCGGCACCGAGAGGGCTATTCTGCAAAAACTGGCGGACAACCGGGGGCACATCGTTACCTATGACGCGGTATGCCAGGCGGTCTGGGGACAGGGATACTACGGATACGAAAACAGCCTGAACGTGCACATCCGCCACCTGCGGGAAAAGATTGAAGCCGACCCCTCCCACCCCCAAAGCCTGCTGACGGCCCGGGGGCTGGGATACAAACTTGTGACGGAGGAATGACCCATGATACGCACCTTCGGCCGGATGCTGCGCCGCTACGCTCTGGCGGTGGCAGGGGGCGTGTTGGCGCTGACCGTTGCCATCCTGGCCATGTTTGTGGGCATCGTGGCCTATTACGCCGATAAATACCAGGAGAACGTCCGGTACAGTGCCCAGCAGGTGGCCGAAGCCCTGGAGCCGGACGGAGCATCCTACCGCCTGAACAGCGATCACACTCCCCAGGAATGGCTGTACGGGTATGAGTGGGCTATGTTGCTGGACGAGGAGGGAAAGGTGGTGTGGCAGTACGATCTGCCCGCTCAGCTGAATCATACTTATACTGTCACTCAGGTGGCTTCCTTCACCCGTTGGTACCTGGAGGACTACCCGGTGTTCTGCTGGATCACCGACAACGGCCTGCTGGTGCTGGGGCGTACCCCCGGCACCATGTTCCGGTACAGCTTTTACTCCTACACCGAGCTGTTTCGGGGTATTTACCAGGGCATTGTTCCCACCCTGCTGGCCATTGTGGCCCTGATCGTGGCCGGGTGTATGGTGTTCAGCTGGCGGGGAGCCAAAGCGCTGACCGGGGTGGCCCGGGGACTGGATACCCTGGCCGCCGGGGGAACCGTTCATCTGCCCACCATCGGGTTCACCGCCCAGGTGGCACATAAACTCAACCAGACCAGTGCCCTTCTCCAGCGCCAGAACGCCATCATCGCCAAGCGGGATGCCGCCCGCACCGACTGGATCGCAGGTGTCAGCCATGACATCCGCACCCCGCTGGCCCTGATTTTCGGTTATGCGGAGCAGCTGGAACACGACCCGGCCCTGCCGCCGGACCGGCAGGCCAAAGCGGCAGCCATCCGGAGCCAGGGTCAGACCATCCGCCACCTGATCGAAGACCTGAACCTGACCAGCAAGCTGCAATACAATGCCCAGCCCTTGCGCCGGGAACCGGTGCATGTGGGGGAGCAGCTACGCCGGATCGTCACCGATTTCTGCAACTCCGGTGCGGGGGAGAGCTGTGCCCTGGACTTCGACCTGGACCCTCAGGCGGAAAACCTGGTGCTGGATGCGGACGCCGCTCTGCTGGGGCGGGCTTTTTCCAATCTGTTGGGCAACAGTGCCCGGCACAGCCCGGGCTGCACCGTCACCGTCCGGGCTTGGCGGGAAGGGGATGCCCTTTGCGTCGCCGTGGCGGACGACGGTATTGGCTATCCGCCGGGGGTGCTGGCCGTGCTGGCAGGAACGCCTTTGCCCGGTCCTGCCCCCCATGTGCTGGGGCTGCACATCGTGACGCAGATCATCAGCGCCCACGGGGGACAGGTGACCTTCGGTCAGAATTCCCCCCACGGTGCCCGCACCGTCCTTCTGCTGCCCCTGGCCGAAGCACAGGACAAGAAAACCCAATAAAAAACCAGGGCGCTCTGCCGTCCTGTTCCGCACAAAGCGGGCAGGGACAGAGCGCCCTGGTTTTATTGTCTACTTGGGGGTTACCATTACTTCATCAGTTCGCAGACCAGCTGAGCGTAGGCCACGGGGTCCTCGATGGGCAGACCCTCAATGAGCAGGGCCTGGTCATACAGCAATTCGCTGTATTTGTTGATCTTGTCGGTGTCGCCGGCAGCCTGGGCAGCCTGCAGAGCAGCAAAGACGGGATGAGTGGTGTTCAGTTCCAGCACCTTGGTGCTCTCCATGCCTTCGGTGTTGCCGGGCATCTTGCGCAGGACCTTCTCCATCTCCATGGACAGCCCGCCTTCGCTGGACAGGCAGACCGGGTGATCCTTCAAGGTCGGGTTGGCCTTGACTTCCTTGATCTTGCCGTTCAGAGCGTTCTTGATGGCATCAAACAGGTCCTTGTTCTCGGTGGCGGCATCCTCGGCGGCCTTCTTTTCCTCGTCTGTGGCCAGGCCCAGATCGCCGGAGTTGATGTTCTTGAACTCCTTCTCCTTGTAGTTGCGCATGATCTGCAGGCAGAACTCATCCACGTCCTCGGTGCACAGCAGCAGGTCATAGCCCTTGCTCATCACCAGCTGGGCGTTGGGGAGCTTGCTCAGGCGGGAAGCATCGTCGCCGGCGGCGTAGTAGATGCACTTCTGGTCCTCGGGCATCTTCTCGATGTACTCGTCCAGAGTCACATACTTCTGCTCCTTGGCGGAGAAGAACATCAGCAGGTCAGCCAGCAGGTCCTTGTGCATGCCGTAGTCGCCGTAGATACCGAACTTAATCTGACGGCCGAAGGACTTCCAGAAGGTGTCGTACTTCTCCCGGTCGTTGACCAGCATGGCGTGCAGCTCGTTCTTGATCTTCTTTTCCAGGCTGTTGCGCATCAGGCGCAGCTGGCTGTCCTTCTGCAGGGTCTCACGGCTGATGTTCAGGCTCAGGTCCTCGCTGTCCACCACGCCCTTGATGAAGCTGAAGTAGTCGGGCAGCAGGTCGGCACACTTTTCCATGATCAGCACACCGGAAGCGTACAGGGCCAGGCCTTTCTCGTATTCCTTGGTGTAGTAGTCGTAAGGAGTACGGCCGGGCACAAAGAGCAGGGCGGTGTAGGTGGCAGTACCCTCGGTGCGGGAGGTGATCACCCGCAGCGGGTCGGTGTAATCGTTGAAGCGGCTCTTGTAGAACTCGTTGTAATCCTCATCCTTCAGGTCCTTCTTGTCCCGCTTCCAGATAGGAACCATGCTGTTCAGGGTTTCCAGCTCGGTGTAGGTTTCCCATTCGGGCTTGTAGTCGTCGCCGGCATCTTCCGGCTTCGGTTTCTGGCGGCTCTTTTCCCGGTACATGGTGATGGGATAGTGCACGTAATCGCTGTACTTCTTCACCAGATCGGCCAGAGTGTATTCTTCCAGATAGTGGCTGTAATCCTCGTTCTCGGTGTCCTCTTTCAGCACCATGATCACATCGGTGCCCACCTCATCCTTTTCGGCAGGAGTCAGGGTGTAACCTTCCACACCCTTGGACTCCCACTTCCAGGCTTCATCGGAGCCCAGGGCACGGGAGATGACCGTCACCTTGGCAGCCACCATGAAGGCGGAATAGAAGCCCACGCCAAACTGGCCGATGATGTCGATGTTCTCGCTCTGGTTTTCCTGCTTGAAGTCCAGGCTGCCGGACTTGGCGATGGTACCAAGGTTCTTTTCCAGCTCGTCCTTGGTCATGCCGATGCCGTTATCGCTGACTGTCAGGGTACGGGTGTCCTTGTCGGCGGCAATGTGAATCTTCAGGTCCGCTTTGTTCACCCCGATGCTGGTATCGGTCAGGGATTTGAAATACAGCTTATCGCAGGCATCCGAAGCATTGGAGATCAGTTCACGCAGGAAGATCTCCTTGTTGGTGTAAATGGAATTGATCATCAGGTCCAGAAGCTTCTTACTTTCGGCCTTGAACTGACGCATAGCCATACTGTTATCGACCTCTTTGTATCTGAATTTGTTTTATTACATTGATTTAGCACTCGATTCGGTCAAGTGCTAATGATAGTGTAGCACTCTACTACATAAAGTGCAAGTAGAAAATGACCTTTTTACAAAAAATTCAAAAACGCGGAAATTCCTCTTTTCAAACAGGAAGGTTTGCGCTATTCTATTGTGGAAGACAAAAGTCAAAAATATAACCAGTTTGAAGGAAGTGTACCAATGTCCATTCATGGAGATGCGGCTTACAATAATTTTATGAAAGGCTATAACTGTGCCCAGTCGGTGGCGCTGGCCTATGCGGAAGAAATGCACCTGACCCCGGAGCAAGCCCTGACCATGTCGGCGGGCTTTGGCGGCGGGGTAGGGCGCCTGCGGGAAGTATGCGGCGCCTTTTCCGGCATTGTGCTGGTACTGGGGGCGCTGTGCGGCAGCCCGGACCCGGCCCAGAAAACGGCCCTGTATACCGAGGTGCAGGCCCTGGCGGAACGCTACCGCACCGAAAACGGCGGCGGCAGCATCGTCTGCCGGGAACTGTTGGGTCTGGCCAAGGCGGAAGGCAGCCCGGTGGCCAGCCCCCGCACCCCGGAATACTACAAAAAGCGCCCCTGTCCGGAACTGGTCCGGCTGGCGGCCAATATTCTGGATGAATACATCGCGGCTCATCCGTTGCCCACGCACAAATAAAAAGGAGGAGTTTCTATGCATCTGTATGAATACACCTTGCCCAGCGGTGCACATCTGGTCGGGTATCTGCGGGACCCCAACCACCATATGATGGATTACGCCGTGCGCCCTGGGGTGATGATCATCCCCGGCGGCGGATATGACCATTGCGGTCACCGGGAAGGGGATCCGGTGGCCATGAATTTCCTCAACGCAGGGTATCAGGTGTTTATTCTGACATACACTACCGCCAACACCACCCCGGCGCCCCTGGGCTTTGCGCCTCTGCGGGATGCAGCCGGTGCTATTTTGCATCTGCGCCGGAATGCGGAGTCCCTCAATCTGGACCCCAATCGCCTGGCTGTGTGCGGCTTCTCGGCAGGCGGGCACCTGGCCGCCTCCACCGCACTGCTGACCCAGCGCCCCGAAGTCTGTGAGGCACTGGGCGCGGACGCGGCACTGCTGCGTCCGGACGCGGTGATGCTGGGATACCCGGTCATCAGTTCCGGTGATTTTGGCCATAAGGATACCATCCGCAATCTGGCCGGGGATGACCCGGCACTGTGGGATCTTTTCAGCCTGGAAAACCAGGTCCGCCCCGGTCTGCCGCCCTTCTTTGTCTGGCATACGGTAACGGACGAGCTGGTTCCGGTGGAAAATTCCCTGCTGTTGGCCCAGGCTCTGCAGAAGAACCACATCTCCTATGAGCTCCACCTGTTCCCGCATGGTTCCCACGGCAGCAGCACCTGCCATCGCGAGGTGAACCACCCTGATCCCCACAATGCAACCTGGCTGCCGCTGTGCATGGACTGGTTGGCCGGTGTTTTTGATTTTCACCTGTAAAGGGAGGCACTTTTGCCATGAAGATCTTTTTCTATGCTCTGCGGGAGTTCGATGAACTGCCCTATTGCGAACCTTTCAAACAGAAATACGGTATTGACTATGCCTGGACCTCCGAAGCTCCCCGCCCGGACAACCTGCACCTGGCCGAAGGCTGTGATGCAGTGAGTACCAATCCCTGCGAGATCCGCCCCGAATACCTGCGCACCTTTGCCGAAATGGGGATTCGTTATCTGCCCTGCCGCAGCATCGGGTACGACCATATCCCGCTGGATACAGCCAAGGAGCTGGGAATGCGGGTATCCCACAGTCACTATCCGCCGGAAGGCGTGGCCAATTATACCATCATGCTCATGCTCATGGCTACCCGCAAGATGAACCAGATCATGCTGCGGGCTGCGGCGCAGGATTACTCTCTGCCCGGCAAGATGGGCAAGGACCTGTCCAACTGTACCATCGGCGTCATCGGTACCGGCAAGATCGGACGCACGGTCATCCGGCATCTGTCCGGGTTTGGCTGCCGGATCCTGGCTTATGACCTGTATCCCAACGAGGAAGTCTGCAATACGGCGGAATATGTGGACCTGGATACCTTGTATGCCGAGAGTGATGTCATCACCCTGCACCTGAACGCTACGCCGGAGAACCATTATCTCATCAACGCCGCAGCCATCGAAAAGATGAAGCCGGGGGTACTCCTCATCAACACCGCCCGGGGCACCCTCATCGAGCCCAAGGCGCTGGTGGAAGGGCTGGAAAGCGGCAAGATCGGCGGCGCCGGTCTGGATGTGGTGGAGGACGAGAACGGCATCTGTTACTATAACCGCACCGGCGAGGCCCTGGCCAACCGGGAGCTGGCTCTGCTGCGCAGCTTCCCCAATGTCATCGTCAGCCCCCATACCGCCTTTTACACCGACGTGAACGTGGCCAGCATGGTGCAGAGCGCCTTTGAGGCGGTGAGTAATATGGATGCCGGACGCCCTGAACCCAATGAGGTGAAGCTGTGAGTCTGGAACCCGGACGCACCGGAGAACCGGAACTGAAGGCTGCTCTGGACCAGTGCCCACGGTTGAAACCGGGGGATGAATTCCCCTTTGCCTGTGCAGGCTGTGGGGACTGCTGCCGTAACCGCCGGGACCTGGTATTATCCGGGCTGGACCTGTACCGCCTGGCCCGGTGGATGCGCCTTGGGCCCCGTACAGTGGCGGAAGCTTTCTGCCGCCGGGAGATCGGTGCCGCTTCCTTACTGCCTGTACTGGTGCTGCGCCCCTCGGCCCGGACCGGTGACTGTCCCTTCCTGGAAGGGGATGGTTGTGCCGTTCACCCGGCCCGACCATTGGCCTGTGCCTTGTACCCGCTGGGCCAGTCCATTGACCCGGACACTGCCCGGGTGGAATACTTTCCCCAGCTGCCGCTGTGCGGTACTACCGCTCCCGGCCGGACCCTGTCCGATTACCTGGAACATTCCGGCGTGACCGAACGGGCCGGCGCAGATGCCTCCTGGGCGGTGGAGTGCACCCGCCTGTCCGACCTGCTCAGGGCAGCCGGGGGCAGGGAACATCCCCGCTTTGCCCCGGCGGTGCGGCGCATCGAGCGCGCATTGTATTACGATTACTCCACACGGGATGAATTCTATCCCCAGTTCCGGGAAAACCTGGATACTTTGTATCCGGTTGTATGCAAATTGCTGGGCATAGCACCCTGAAACAAGATAAAACAGCCCTTCTTCCGTTGGCGGCTACCCGCCGGGAAGAAGGGCTGTTTTCTTTTTGATTTTATGCGGAAGCAATCATCAGCAGCAGAAGAACCCGCCGCGCCCGCCGCAGCAGCAGATGCTGCACAGGTTGCACATCATCAGGTACAACCATGCCTGCAGGCAGAAGTTGCCCTGCTGCATGCGGGAGCCGGGCTGGGTGTAGGCCTGCTGGTAGGAAGCGTAGGTGCGCCCGGGATTCTGCAGCCGGTCCAGCAGCCGCTGGTATTCGTAGTTGTTGGGTTCCATGCTCACGGCAGTGCGGGCTTCGTTCTGGGCGTTGATGTTGTTGCCCAGCCCGGAGTTGGCCAGTGCCGCATAGTAATGCCAGCGAGCGGACCGTTCAGACGGGGCAATGTCGTTGAGCACATTCAGAGCCTCGGTATAATAGCCGTTGCGGATATAGTTGTTGGCGGCCTGCATCTCGGGGGATTCCCGGCCGGTGTTGCTGCGGGTCTCATACCCGCCGAATCCGAAGGGGTCAAACCCGAATCCAAACCCGAAGGGGTCCTGATACTCGGTGTTCTGGCGGCCGTACCCGCTGTAGGGACCGGAACTGCTCTGGCCATAGCTGCTCTGGGCCTGCTGGCGGCCGCCGCCGGAGCGCAGCCGCATGATCTCGCTGTAGGCGGCCTGTACTTCCTTGAATTTGTCCTCGCAGGTGGGATCATCAGGATGCAGGTCGGGGTGATACTGCTTGCACTTCTGGCGGTACGCCTTCTTGATGGTCTCCTCGTCAGCCCCTGGCTGGATGCCCAATACGCTGTACGGATCGGTCATTCGTCTTGCTTCCCCTTCCTTGCCTTGCCGGGGCGGTTGCGCATGGCTTTCACCAGTGCGTATTTGCTCCACACCCCGGCATAGATCGTGTTATGCAACAGCTGCCCTTCGGGTGTGTCTGTCAAAATGGGCAGCAGATTGAAATTCTGGGCGCACAGGCCCATCTGTTGAGTCAAAAGTTCGTGACATCGCTCTTCAAAGCCTGCCTTGTCATCCCCGAAAGCGGCGGCTGTGGCGGCCAGGGCATTGAAATTGCCCCGGCGTTTGTCTTTTTTCAGATCGTCGTAGGCGTCCATCAGATAGATGAACCCGCCCAGCCCTCGGCCCAGACCGTCCAGGGTGGGAGACCACATGTCCTCCCGACAGCAGAACACTGCACCCAGCAACGCCCCAAAGCAGTTGCACAGGGCGTCCAGGTCGGTACTGCCGGCGGTTTCCAGCCGGGTCAGTTCTGCCAGATGGATCTCCATAGCCTCACACTGTCGGGGCCAGCGCTGCCGGATCTCGGCCAGCGGCTTTTCCAGACGGCGGGCAGCCAACAGACTGGCACGGCTGTGGTCATCCTGCCAGTTGTCCAGATAGTTGTAGTAGGCCAGTGCCACCGTCATGTCGGCGGCATATTCCAGGTACTCGTTGGCGGCCCGGGGCCGGGCTTTGATGGGGTGGGGTGCACACCGCCCGGCGGAAAATTCGGTGCGCGGTTCATACAGCGCGCTGAGCAGCAGGGCCGCAAAGGTCATATCGTAGGAAAGTGCCATCCGGGCTGCGGTGCCGTACCGTGCCAGGGCCTGGCACAGGCCGCAGTAGTAGGCCTGGTAGCAGTCCATGGCGTCTTTGTCCAGCCCTTTTCGATAGATCGTAACATATCCGAACACGCAGCGTCAACCTTTCCGGACGTAGAGTGGTTCAGCTCTTTTTAATAAAGCTGGTACCGCATTTGGGGCAGGTGATGGAGATGCGTCCCCGGCCCCGCGGCACCCGCAACTGCTGGCGGCAGCGCGGGCAGCGGTAATAGTGATAAGTCTTGCGCATGGCAAACCGGGTCTTTACGCCGCCAAACCAGGAGAGGACAGCGTTGCGTTTTTCCCAGTACCAGCGGTTTTCGGCAATACGCTTGGTGTGGTTGCGGCTGAACATCCGGATATAGGAATAGATCAGCATGGCAAAGCCGATGGCATAAAACAGGATACCGAAGATCCCGGGCAAAAGCAGCCCCAAGATCAAAAATACCAGAGAGGCGACTGCCAGAAACCGATTGAACTGATCGCCGCCGTACCGGCCCGACATAAAACGCTGAAACCAGGCTTTCATTTACTACACGCATCCTTCTTGTAAACATTGTAAAATCAGGTTCGGGCCTTATTATGGCATGAATTTGTGGTCAAATCGTGAACAGGAAGGAAACAGACTATAAACAAGCTTGCGTGATCCCCTGCACAGGACATGGTTTGGGGCCCGACCAAGGGCAGGAACGGTGCGAAAAAGCTGGTTATGGCAAGGACTTCTCTTTATTTTACCATATTGTATGCCACTGCGGAAATCAAAAGATATCTTTTTTATGGAAAAAAGGTGCCACAGAGGAAATGGTCAACAAACATTCCCTGTCAAAATTGGACATCCCTACAAAATCACTTCCCGCTTATCCTGGAATAATGCTGTATGTTCAGGCTTGTGGTATACTGCTTCACAAATAAAGTTGGGAATAGCCCAATGGGAAGGATGCCCTTGCTTATTACAGCTTCAGCGTACAGGAAACTGCTGCAGGTGCCGCAGGTCCCGCCGGAAACCGGTGGTATTCTGGGAATGAAAAACGGCATGATCAGCGAAGTGTATTTGGACACAGCCAAGCCCGTCTTGGGCAGGGCGATGTATATACCGGATGTGAATGTGCTGAACAGACAGATCGGGGCATGGCAGAACAACAGCGTGGAATTTGCGGGGCTGTTTCACAGCCACCCGCCAGACCAGAAGGAGCTTTCCCGCAAGGACGAAATCTATGCCGTGGAAATCCTGAAAGCCATGCCGGACACGATACGGAAACTGTTCTTCCCCATCATTATTCCCGGCCAGGCCGTCATAGCCTTTTCTGCGGTGCGGAAAAACAACCATTCGGTGGCAATCATTCGTGAGAATGTACATTTAATTGAGACAGGAGGAAATCAAGATGGACGTTAAGGAAAAGAACGGGCAGAAGATCCAGATCCCCGCCGGCACTTTTTGCGGGCACAACTGCGCGGACGGCTGCATCTACTGGAATCCTTACAAGCGGGACGGCAACAAGCGTCAGTATTGCAGCCACTACGATTCCTACTACTACCCCTACGAACGGCAGGGCTGCTTGTCCTATAAAGGGTGAGCCGGCCGCCGGTTTCGGATGATCCGGTCTGCACGGAAAAATCCGCGTACCCCCTTGCAAGGGAAGGTCCCTTGAATATGGGACAAAACAGTTCATTTTTCGTAAAATTGGCAATGAAAGCCCCCCACCCGATGGTCTTTTGGTGGCCTGTCGGGTGGGGCTTTTGTCTGTATTATGCCTTGACTTCGGAGGAAACTTATCCAAGCCTCCGTCTTGGCTGCGGGAGGACCTGTCTTGCTCCTGTCAGCAAATATCTATAACGACTACAGAATTGGGCAACTTCTTTTCAAATTCCGTCAACGGCAACCGAAGGAGGGGACTGTCAAAGGAAATGCGGTAAGGATTCTGATGCGGGTTGATAGCCCGGATCAACAGTTCCGATGCCTGTTCCGGAAGATACTGGTACTGCTTCAAAAAGTTTATGATATCCTCAAATGTGTAGGTCCCGTTTATCACCACAGAGTGGTCGAAATCCTCAAATCTCAAATGCAGCATAACGGGGGTATCTACAGGCGGATGGTTCCCCAGATGCAGCATGTGATGTCCCCAGCCGCCTTCGGCAAAATAGAACACCTTCGGCATGGAATAGGCAAAGCAAAGATTATTTCTGATTTCAATTTCATCCGCACACGGACGGCCGGTATCTGTTGTAAACCATCCGGTATCCGTGCGCGCCTGGGGCTGAAACAAGGTTACGAGCTCCATCCCGGCCGGCTCATAATAGCCAAATTCATCAAAGGCATACTGAATAAGTTCTTTGACAGATCTTGAATCATCAAAAAGCAGGGGAGATTCGCCCTCGAACTGGAACGTTCTTGTCATTGTGATTCGCCTCCATTGTTGGCCGCCGCGCGGAAATTTGTGTTCGTTTGTGTTATTGGTATCGCTCTATCACACAATCCGGGGACAGTCCCCAGGTATCAACAACATCTTTCGGAATGCTTTCGGAAATCTGAATCTGTTTAAGACTGGGGCAGTTTGCAAACGCATTGCGTCCGACTTCCACCCCTGCCGGAATCCACAAATGGTTCAGACAGGCACAGTCCATAAAGCATTCTTCCCCAATTGCCTGAATGGTTTGCGGAAAGAAGAATCTGGAGATCCACGTATGGGCAAAAGCCCGTTTTCCCAAATAGAGCAGCCCGCTTGATACATGGACCTTTGACAGTCCGCTTCCGGCAAAGGCATCGTCTCCGATTTCGGTCACCGCGTCCGGGATAAAGATATCATGTAAGCTTGCGCAATTTTCAAACGTATGAGGCGCGATTCCCACCACGGAATCACCAAGATATACCTTCTCCAAAGCTTCCGGCAGCAGAACCATATCTCTGGAAACCTTTCCGTAGGTGACTTCCAGCTTTGTCAAGGCGCGCCTGCCACAGATGTGCAGAGTGTTGTACAGCGATTGTATGAATTTTAGCTCATGGTCCTCCGGATACATGGCAATAAGGCGGGAAAGTGCCGGCTCCTCCCCCCAATCAGGGTCCCAGTCGGAAAAGCACACTTTTCCGTTCCGGTCCGCAAACTGGATTTGAGAGCGCAGGAGCCTCTTGTACCAGTCAAGATCCTGTACCTTGCAATAGTCAGGGGTAAAAATGATCCTGTAAGGCGTTTCGTGCTTGCAGCCTGGACAGGTAAAGCATGATTCATCAGCTGGGTTTCCCGCCCACAGATGGTTGGACGGCTTGCCAATATTAAGAAAACACAATAGTTCCACACGCTCAGAAGAGGTGTTCTCATGGTAGTCGTATTCCGTGGTGACCGCTCCACAGACAGGGCATGTTACATAGACTTCATGGGTGTTTATTGACATGATTTTGCCTCCTTTCCTGTTCCGGAACATGCGTGGGGAATATACAACTCTGTCTGATTCATACTCTGGCTGGCCAGACATTTCATCTTCTTTGAATCTATTTTAGATATCTATCCGATAACAATATAAGCTATTCTTTTAATGATTTCGTGTCCTGAAAAGTGAAATTTAAGCATTTGCTGCTATCTTTCTTCTAAAATCAATACTATAATGAAAGTTAGAATCGTACAACCATCAACACATCATAAGGAGTAACTTTTCATGGCATACCATACACATATCATTTGTTCCAAGGAAATTATACGAAATACTTTTGCCTGGGAACCGATATTTTCTGCTGCTTCAGATCGAATTCACAGATGTCCTGCTGATTCTCGTGTCTGGGAGGTGGATGGATTATGTTCTTTCACTTTATCCCCCAATCTTGGAATTGCCTGCCACCCAGAACCCGATGCCAAGATTTTACATACTCTCGAAAGAATACTATCGGATTTTTATGGATGTGAAACAACAGTCATCATTCAAGACCAAACCTATTTCATAACACTAAGTGATGACGCACATAAAAAAGTTGATCTGATGAATACAGTTGAATTTGGGACCTGGCCTCAGAATGGCAAAAAAGCAGAACCTCTTGAATGGATTATTCTAGAAGAAACCGAAAAGGAAATGCTTCTGCTATGTAAATACAGTATCGAGACAAAAGGATTTGTCTTTGATTTTCATAATGAATCCCATGAATATCGCAACTGCCTGTGGGAATACAGTGACCTGCGTCATTGGCTGAATGAAAAATTTTATCAGGAAGCTTTCGACAAATCTCAAAAAGCCGTAATCCTGACAACAGAAATCAAAACACTGTGCAACGATACGGAATCATTGGATGTCTTTGAAAATAAAGTTTTTCTGTTATCCGAGGAACAGGTTCATTTATATCTGACTACCCCTGAATTACGAAAAGGAATCCGGACTGTCAATGCTGCAAAAGCACCGGATGTATTACCTTCGGATAGAGGAAAACAAGAAAATATCCCTTGGTGGATTCTTCCACATATTGAACGAGGCAACTACTATAGCATCAGCACCGGAAAAGACAAAGGAAAACACTTTTCTTATATCGCTTATCCACAAATGGTATTTGATCAGGGAATTCAGTATCACGGCAGAAACATCTATCATAAGGATTGGTCCGTACGACCGGCAATTCGTATTCGCGTAATCGACAAAGGCCGTGCAGAGGGGAAGTTCAGCATCTGAATGGATTGAAAAAAGCAACTACCACTAGAAAGAACCATACCGAATGCCGGATTGCCAAAATAGCTGCGTTGTTGCGGGGCATATAATTATCTGTGAAACTATTCCTTGGTCTGCTCGCAGGTTGCGCCCTTCTGGAATTCGGACATATCCATACCCTCCAGAGAGAACACCGCACGAACCTTCTTCGAGTCGATTTAGCCCTTGGAAAGCAAGACAACTGTCTCGCAATGTTTTGTGCGGGGAAACAGATCCACCGGCTGCACCGCGTCCACACGGTAACCGGCGTCCGCCAGGGCCCGGGTATCCCGGGCGGCGGTGGCAGGGTTACAGCTGACCATGACAATGGTACGGGGTGCCATATCCACCAGCGCTTCCAGGGTGGCTTCGTCACAGCCTTTGCGGGGCGGGTCCACCACAATCACATCGGGGCGGGTGCCTTCCGCGGCAAAGCGGGCGGCGGCGGTCCCGGCGTCCATGCAGTAGAAGTCGGCCTGTTCGGCGGACAGGCCCAGCCGCGCGGCTGTCTCCTTGGCAGCCTCCACCGCCTGGGGAACGACCTCCACGCCCACCAGCCGCCGGCAGTCCGGCAGCATGGAAAGCCCGATGGTACCCATACCGCAATACAGGTCCAGCAGGAAATCATCGGGCTGCAGGGCCGCATACCGGCGGGCAGTGGCGTACAGCAGTTCGGCGGCAGGTGTGTTTACCTGGTAGAATTCGTGCACGCCCATGCGCAGGGGCACCCCGGCCAGAGTATCTTCAATGACGCCGGGACCAACTGCCGTGCGGGTGGTCTGTCCCAAAATCACATTGGTGCGGGCGTTATTGCGGTTGATCAGTACGGTGGTCAGCCCAAATTCCTTTTGCAGCTGCCGGCAGATTTCTGCCTCGTGGGGCAGACCGTTGCCGTTGACCACAAAGCAGAGCAGCCGCTGGCCGCTGTGCCAGCCCTGCCGCATATACAGATGCCGGATGCGTCCCTTGCCGGTTTCTTCATTGTAGGGCTCTACGCCGTACTCTTCAAAAAGGGTACAGGCCCGGGCGGCAAGGGCGTTCATCCACTCCGGCTGCAGGCGGCAGTCGGGGGTGCGGATGATGCGGTGGCTGCGCCCGGCATAAAAACCGGTGACAATGTGGCCGTTGCTGTCCCGGCCCACCGGAAGCTGAACCTTGTTGCGGTATCGCTCCACCAGGGGTGAGGGCAGCACTTCAGCCACCGGGGTATCCAGTCCGCCCAGTCTGGCAAAGGCATCCCGCACAAAGCCGCTTTTGGCAGCACATTCTGCCTGATAGGTGATGTGCCGCAGGCTGCAACCGCCGCAGGGGCCGCACACCGGACAGTCCGGTTCACAGCGGCCGGGTCCCGGTGTCAACAGTTTCTCTACCCGGGCAAAGGCATAATTTTTCAGAGCCTTGGTCACCCGAGCGGTGATTTTGTCCCCCGGCGCCGTGCTGGGCACGAATACGGCCAGGCCCTCAAAGCGGCCCACACCGTTTCCGTCGCTGGAAAGAGAATCAATGGTCAGTTCGATGAGCTGATTTTTTTTCAAAGGGGAGAAAGTCTGGTTCGGCATAATGCTCCTTCTCTGGTTCATGGAAAAATACATACAAAACAGGCCCAAAACGCTGCACGGTGCGGCGCTTTGGGCCGGAAAATTACAGCTGCGGGTCCTTTTCCAGCGCGGCCAGATATTTGCTGGGGGGCACACCCTTGACCTTTTTGAACACACGGGAAAAATAGAACTGGTCAAAGAATCCCACCGATACGGCAATCTCCGCGATGGAAAGATGGCTGTTCTTTAACAGGGAACAGGCCTCGCTGATGCGGTATCCGGTCAGATAGTCGATGGGGCTTTGCCCCACGTTGGCCATGAACACCCGGTACAGATGGCTGCGGCTCACGCCCACCGCCTTGGCAATGTCATCCACCGAAATATCGTGAGAATAGTTGAACTGGATATATTTGATGGCCGCCAATACATACTGGCTGCTGGAACTGCCGGGGTTGGGCATCGTGTCCCGGGCTTCCTTCATGAGTTGGGCCATGAACAGGTACAGATACCCGGTCATCAGGGCTTCACACTGGGGTTCGGGCCCACGGGAAAGATAAATATTGTACAGTGCTTCCCGCACACTTTGAGGATCTTTACAGCGATGCAGGGGATGCTGGTCGGTGAAGGGGGTCTGTTGTACCAGCTTATTGGCACAGGCGCCGTTGAATCCGACCCAGTAATATTCCCACGGCTCCACCTCGTCCGCCGTATAAGTGATCAGCTGATTGGGTTTTGCCAGAAACAAATCGCCCTCCTGCAGGTTGAAGGCGGCACCGCCCACCTGGTATACGCCCTTGCCGGCCACCACCAGATGAATCAGATAATGATCGCGCACGCCGGGCCCCCAAGTGTGACCCGGCTGGCAGCACTCATGACCGCAGTTGAAGATGGAAAGTTCCACATTGTCAGTATAGCTTTGCTTATACGATTGTTTGAGCAGATTTGCCATGTTTTGCCCCCAATAGGATGTGGCGGCACTCGCCGCGGGATTCCCCTATATTATAGCAAGCTATTCATCAAAAGTCCATAATCTCGTTGAAAAAAACTGTTTACTTACCTGTAAAATTTGTTATACTGAGTGTAGATAGGGCCTCCGGAGGTGGAGCCGACCAAAAAAACACGAGGCTTTTTGTGCATGATGCCAAAGCCGAACACAAACAGGAGGTTGTAACAACCATGGCTATTTCCAGCGTTCTCAAAAAGCAGATTCAGGACGGCGCTTATGATACCGCCTTTGCCAAGTTGTATGCGGCGGACCCGGCAGTCATTGCGGCACAACGTGCGCGCTATAGTAAGACCATTGAAAACTTTGAAAAGGAATTTGGGGCGGACCGGGATGTGCGGCTGTATTCTGCGCCCGGCCGGACCGAGATCGGCGGTAACCATACCGACCATAACAACGGAATCGTCATGGCGGCGGCGGTCAACCTGGACATCATTGCCGTGGTGGCCAAGAATGAGGACAATACCGTCCGCTTTATCTCCGAAGGCTTCGGCAAGATCGATGACATCGACCTGTCCGTGCTGACTCCGCAGGAGCCGGAAGCAGAGCACAGCGCCTCTTTGATCCGGGGCGTGGCCGCCGGCATTGTGAAAGAGGGGGGCAAGGTTGGCGGTTTTGATGCCTTCTCCACCAGCGACGTGCTGCGCGGGTCCGGCCTGTCCAGCTCGGCAGCCTTTGAAGTGTGTGTGGGAGCCATCTTCCGCGGGGAATACAACGATAACGATATGGAGCGCCTGAACCAGGTGGAGATCGCCAAGATCGGCCAGTATGCGGAGAATGTGTTCTTTGGCAAACCTTCCGGTCTCATGGACCAGACCGCCTGCGCCGTGGGCAGCGCCATCACCATCGACTTCAAGGACCCGTCGGCTCCGATTGTCAACAAGGTGGACTTTGACCTGGCCGGCAAGGGCTTTGCACTGTGCATCAGTGATACCAAGGGCAGCCATGCGGACCTGACTGACGACTATGCCGCCATCCGCCGGGAGATGGAATCGGTGGCGGCCTGCTTTGGCAAAAAGGTCCTGCGTGAAGTGGACGAGGACACCTTTATTGCTGCCATTCCCGACCTGCGCAAGAAGGTGGGGGACCGGGCCGTGGTGCGTGCCATCCATTTCTATAACGATTGCCGCCGGGCTGCCCAGCTGTGTGAGGCTGTCAAGGCCGATGATTTCGACCGTTTCCTGCAGCTGATTCTGGAGGGCGGCCATTCCAGCTTTGAGTACAACCAGAACGCCTACAGCATCAAGAACGTGCAGGAACAGGGCGTGCCCCTGGCGCTGGCCATCAGCCAGCGGGTACTGCAGGGCCGTGGCGCCTGGCGTCTGCAGGGCGGCGGCTTTGCGGGAACCATTCAGGCCTTTGTGCCGCTGGATCTGCTGGAACAGTACCGCGCTGCCATTGACGCGGTCTTTGGTGCGGGCAGCTGCCATGTGCTCAGCGTGCGCAACTATGGTGCTGTGCCTGTGACGGAAACCATGTAAGAGATACATACACAAAAAAGGCGGGCTTCCTTCCGCGCCGGTCAGGCGCAGGGTGAGGAGGCTCGCCTTTTTGTGTTGGAACATCTCAGAAAGCCAGCCGGTCCGGCGGAATCTTATCCGCATCGGTAACGGGACGGATGGGGCGGCAGGGAACCCCCGCCGCCACCACACCGGCGGGGATGTCGTGGGTGACTACACTGCCGGCCCCAATGACCGATCCCTTGCCGATGGTAACACCGCCGCAGACCACGGCATTGGCTCCGATCCAGACGTTGTCTTCCAGCGCGATGGGCTTTGAAGTGCCAATGCCCTCCGCGCGCTGGTCTCCGTCGATGGAATGCCCGGCGCAGCTCAGGCAGACCCCCGGGGCAATGAAGGCTCCGGCGCCGATCTCCACGGGGGAGGTGTCCAGGATCACACAGTTGTAATTGATGACGGTGAGGCCGTGGGTGTGGATGTTGAACCCGTAATCACAGTGAAAGTCCGGTTCAATGAAGGTCAGAGGATGGCAGGTCCCCAGCAGTTTGCGCAGAATTTCATGCCGCTTTTCCGGTTCATCGGGGGCAGAACGGTTGTACTCCCAGCACAGTTTCTGCGCTGTGGCTTTCAGTTCCGGGGGAATGCTGCGGTTCTGGGCATTGTATCCGGAAGGCGATTGGAGAATATCCAGAATTTCCATATATCTTCCTTTCTATGGGGGAGGCAAAAGCAAAACCGGCTTGCCGCAGCAAGCCGGTTTTCTGGTGGACCTGGAGGGATTCGAACCCTTGACCTCTCGGATGCGAACCGAACGCTCTCCCAACTGAGCTACAGGCCCAAATTTACTTGACCAAGATACTATACTCTGTTTGCCGGAAAAAGTCAAGACCCAGACCGCAAAAAAGTAGACACGTCCTCAAAGGAAAAGGCAGGAATAGAGCGGTAGTGGTAGGCAAATTCAAGAAAGGTACACAACAAATCCGATATTCTGTATCGATAATGGCGGTTCTTCGCATGGTTTCGTTGAAACGGCAAAACGGTAGAGAACCTATTTTGTTAAAAAAATAAGCGATAATATGAATTCTATTGAATTGCCGTGTAAATATTGCACGATTCGTATAAAATCGTAACTTCAAATACGACGCACAGCCATTGATTTTGCTTTGATAAATCGGTATGATTATTTACCGAGAAGATCCTGTGCCGGTTGCGGTATACGGCATGGATTTTTGCGGTAAGAGCCCGCTGTTTGCGGCTCCCGACGGGGCGGCATCTACCCGGCTGAATTTGTATTGTGGGGAGACAAGAGGAACATGAATCCGACACAGGCAGAATTGCTGGAATCTTATGCGCGGAATTTTTCGGAAATCAAGGATCTGCAGGAGGCACATCGCATCGGGTATGCTTTGTACAAAAATGCAGGGCATCTGGCAGTGGTGGTCTGCCGTGAGACTGCGGACGGCACCCCCAGGGCGATACGGTGTACACTGCAGGATGTGAGTGAAGAATTCGGCTGCGGACTGCTGCGTTTTCTATATGAGAACGCAGTGCCTCCGGAGAATGCCTGCGATGTGATCCGGGATGTGTGCGGTGCGGTACAGAGCGCGGTCTGATCCCGGAACGCCAAAATACAAGGGTGCTCTGCGCAAGCGGCCGGAAAAGGAATGAAAAGGATGCACAACATGGACGAACAGGAATGGGTCAGTGCGCTGTTTGCCGACAGTGACCGCGGCCAGTGCAGCGCCATCAGATTGTATGGCTCCGCACAAAAATCGGTGGAGGTATGTGCGGCGGTCACAACGGGGAACCAGGTACTGGATATCCTGCAAAGCGGGTTGTGCCCGCAGGTTCTTGTGCTGGATACACTGTTGCAGGGCCCCGGACTGGGAGAGCTGCTGTGGCGGCTGGGAACCCTGGAACTGCCCCGGCGTCCCCGTGTGCTCATAACGGCCATGCCCTACACCCAGAAGTCCGCATCCCGATTCTTGACAATGGGGGCGGATTGTATTATCTTTAAGCCGTATAATATGTCCGAATTGTTTGCTGCGGTTTATCGTTGCGGCGGCAGCACGGAGGCATGGGATGCGTACCGGGTGCGGGAATACCTGCATGAACTGCTTTGTGATATGCATTACAACCGCCGCCTGGGAGGTTGGAATTACCTGGAACGGATTCTTCTGCGCACGGCACTGGGGCCGGAGGATTACATTGCCAAGGAACTGTACCAGTATGCGGCAGACGGCCAGCATATCCGTCCGGGTACGGTGGCTTCTGCGGTACAGCGCATCAACGAATCCCTGCGCCATACCGGACCCCAGGGGTATGACCGTCTTTGCAGGATGGTCAACAAACCGGAAGGAAGCCGTCTTTCCAACCTGGAATTGATCCGCAGCCTGACTGAACTGATCCGCCGCGCCATGGGGCGTTGAACCGCCTGCTCGGCAGCGCCCGGTATCAGAGGAGACTCTTGCAATGAACACCGAAACACCAAATGCCGCGCAGGAAAATGGCAGCCTCCTTCGGGGTGGACTGAAAGGGCGTCTGGCAGCGGACTTCTGCGTTTTACAGGGAACGGTGGATGCCCTGACCCGGTACCTGGAGCAACAGGCCCCGGAACCAGTACGAACCACCGGGCTGGATGCTTTGCGGGAGATGTCCCGGCGCATCCTGCGCCTGGAACGCCTGGCGGACAATGCGGCCGACCTGGCACTGGGAACGCAGCTTCGGCAGCTTCGCCCGGCCTTGCCCCTGGAACTGGTGGAACATCTTCGGGCCCTGTGTGCCTGTGCGGAGGAAGAATTGGCGGCCTGTGCGCACGCTGCCAGTGTAGCACTCCGGGATGAAACGGGAGGCGGACTCTGGCTGGAAGCGGACGATGCGCTGGTCAACGGCCTGCTGGCCAACCTGATTTCCAATTCGGTGCGCGCGGGGGCGAACAGGGTAGAGCTGACCTGCACAGCGGACAGGCGCCTGCTGTATCGGGACAACGGACCCGGTGCAGACCCGGCGGCGACGGATGTGCTGATCGAGGGTGCCGTTGACGTCGATCTGCTGCACAAGGGGGCCACCGGCTTGCTGATGGTCAGGGAATACGCCGGGGCTCTGGGATGGAAGCCAGAAAAATTAGAAGCGGATACCGGCTTTGCGGTGGCCTTTGTTCTGCCGCAGCATTGCCCGGACCCGTCCCGGCTGGACCTGGCCGACGATTCAAAGAGCAGGGAACAGGCTGCTGCCGTCTGCCGTTACCGTATGCGGCGGGAATTTTTTGCAGCGCTGGATACGATCTGACAATATGGCTGGATTCATTCACATTGTCCCGAGGGGCAGTGTGAATTTTTTATGCCATTTTCCGCACCCTTATTTACTTTGTGGGCAAACTATTGTACAATAACTACATATGACAACATCAGGTGGTGCTTACAATGGAGAACCGTTATAATCGTATTTTGCTGAAGGTGAGCGGCGAAGCACTGGCCGGCAGCAAGGGAACCGGCTTTGATGAGGCGACCATCGCCTCTATTTGCGCCGGTATCAAGCAGGCTCATGACCTGGGCGTGCAGATTGGCATTGTGGTGGGCGGCGGCAACTTCTGGCGCGGCCGTTCCAGCGGTAAAATGGACCGTATGGCCGCGGACAAGATCGGGATGCTGGCCACAGTTATGAACGCCCTGGCCGTGAAGGACGCACTGCGCCAGCAGGAGGTCCCAGCGGTGGTGATGACCAGCGCGGTCATGCCCCAGGTGGCGGAGACCTTTACCAGCGACAAAGCTGTTGCAGCGCTGGAAGAGGGCAAGGTCGTGGTGTTCGGCGGCGGCACCGGCAATCCCATCTTCTCCACCGATACCGCTACCGCGCTGCGTGCCCTGGAGATCGGTGCTGATGCCATGCTCAAGGCCACCATGGTGGACGGTGTCTATGATAAGGACCCTCACAAATATCCCGATGCGGTGCGGTATGATACCCTGACCTTCACCCGTGTGCTGGACGAACGCCTGGCCGTGATGGATTCCACCGCCGCCAGCCTGTGCCGTGACAATGGCCTGCCCATTCTGGTGTTCGACCTGGGCGACGGCTCCAACATTGCCCGTGCGGTGCGGGGCGAGAAAATCGGCACCCTGGTCAGCGAATGACCTGCCCGAAAAAAGAAAAACGCGGCCGCCCAAGGCCGTTTGAACAAAAGGAGACACTTGTATGAGCAGCACGACCAAGATCTACGAAGAAAAAATGACCAACTGCGTCAACCACCTTTCCCGTGAGCTGGCCACCATCCGTGCGGGCCGTGCCAACCCGGCTATTCTGGATAAGGTCACGGTGGATTATTACGGCGCGCCCACCCCGGTCAACCAGATTGCGGCCGTGGCTGTGGCCGAGGCCCGCATCCTGACCATCACCCCCTGGGACCCCAAGATGGTCAAGGAAATTTCCAAGGCCATCCAGACCAGTGATATCGGCATCAACCCCATTGACGACGGTCACACCATCCGTCTGATTTTCCCGGCTCCCACCGAGGAACGCCGCAAGCAGCTGACCAAGGATGTGCAGAAACAGGGCGAGGAAGCCAAGGTGGCAGTGCGTAACGTCCGCCGTGATGCCATGGACAAGGTCAAAGCCATGAAGAAGGCCGGCGAAATCACCGAGGATGACCAGAAGAGCCTGGAGGAGGAA
>CALWNO010000031.1 GCA_944382785.1 uncultured Gemmiger sp.
GTGGGCGAGCTGTACGGCGAGGACGCCGCCAAGGCCCTGACCGTCCAGTACGGCGGCAGCATGAACGCCAAGAACGCTGAGGAACTGCTCAGCAAGCCCGACGTGGACGGCGGCCTCATCGGCGGCGCCTCCCTGAAGGCCGACCAGTTCGCCATCATCGTGGACGCAGCCACCAAGGGCTGATCCCGGCGGACAAACATCCCAATTTTAGGTAAGGAGCATTTTTTCCCATGTCCAAGAAACCTGTACTTCTGTGCATCATGGACGGCTTCGGCTGGACGCCGGACAACACCTTCGGCAATGCCGTGGCCGCCGCCAACACCCCCAACCTCGACAAGATCTTCTCTGAGTGCCCCATGACCACCATCCAGGCATCCGGTATGGCTGTGGGCCTGCCTGACGGCCAGATGGGCAACAGCGAAGTGGGCCACACCAACATGGGCGCCGGCCGCATCGTCTACCAGCAGCTGACCCTCATCACCAAGAGCATCCAGGACGGCGAAATGTTCAAGAACCCCGTGCTGGTCAAGAACATGAAGGCCGCCATCGACGCCGGCAAGGCCATCCACCTCATGGGTCTGGTGGGCACCGGCGGTGTCCACAGCCATGCCGACCACTGGTTCGGCGTGCTGGATATGGCCAAGCACATGGGCGCCACCAAGGTCTACCTGCACTGCATCATGGACGGCCGTGACACCGACCCTCATTCCGGCGAGGGCTTCCTGGCCGACCTGCAGGCCAAGCTGGACGAGCTGGGCGTCGGCGAAATCGCCACCGTCACCGGCCGTTACTACGCCATGGACCGTGACAAGAACTGGGACCGCGAGGAGAAGGCCTACGCTGCTTTCGTCTACGGCGAGGGCAACCATGCCGCCAACGCCAAGGAAGCCATCGAGAACAGCTACAAGGACGGCGTCACCGACGAGTTCGTGGTGCCTGTCATCACCTGCGAGGGCGGCCGCGTCCAGGAAGGCGACACTGTCATCTTCATGAACTTCCGCCCCGACCGTGCCCGTCAGATGACCCGCATCTTTGTGGATGACGAGTTCGACGGCTTCGAGCGCCGCTACGGCCGGTTCCCGGTCAACTACGTCTGCATGGCCGAGTATGATGCCACCATGCCCAACTGCGAAGTGGCCTATCCGCCGGTGGAGCTGAAGAACGTGCTGGGCGAGTACCTGGCCGCCCACGGCAAGACCCAGCTGCGCATTGCCGAGACCGAGAAGTATGCCCATGTGACCTTCTTCTTCAACGGCGGCGTGGAAGCCCCCTACGAGGGCGAGGACCGCAAGGTTATCCCCAGCCCGAAGGTGGCCACCTACGACCTGAAGCCCGAGATGAGCGCCCCCGAGGTGGCCGAAGAGTGCCGCCAGCGCATCGAGAGCGGCAAGTATGACGTCATCATCCTGAACTTTGCCAACTGTGACATGGTCGGCCACACCGGCGTGTTCGACGCGGCCGTCAAGGCCGTGGAGGCTGTGGATGCCGGCGTCAAGAAGGTCATGGACGCCGTGCTCAAGATGGGCGGCGTCATGTTCCTGACCGCCGACCACGGCAACGCCGAGAAGATGGAGAACCCGGACGGCTCTCCCTTCACCGCCCACACCACCAACGTGGTGCCCTTCGCGGTCATCGGCGCCGGCGACGTGAAGCTGAGGGAAGGCGGCTGCCTGGCGGACATCGCCCCCACCATGCTGCCCTGTATCGGCCTGGAAGTTCCCGCCGAAATGACCGGCAAGAGCATCATCGTCGGCTGATTTTTTCCTGTTTTTTCTGCCCGGAGGCTTTCCCGCCTCCGGGCCTTTTTTGCCTGCCCTTGCACCCGGGACCTAAATGGGGTATGATAGGGACAGGCAAAACCGCAATACTGTGCCGCTCCCCCGCGGCCTAGGAATCAGAAGGAGAACACCATGCGTTATTGCAAAAAGTGCACCATGCCGGACACCCGTCCCGGCATCACCTTTGACGCCGAGGGCGTCTGCAGCGCCTGCCGTCATTACGAACACCGCAAGGATGTGGACTGGGATGCCCGCTTCAAGGAATTTGAAAAGTTCTGCGACAAGTACCGCGGCATGAACGGCCCCGGCGGTTATGACTGCGCGGTGGCGGTCTCCGGCGGCAAGGACAGCCATTTCCAGGTCTGGATGCTCAAGGAAGTCATGCACATGAACCCCATCCTCTTCAGCGTGGAGGATAACTTCCCCATGACCCAGGCAGGCATCCACAACCTGAAGAATATCAGCGAGGAATTCGGCTGCACCATCATCAGCTGCAAGCCCAACATCAAGGTCCAGAAGGTCCTGATGCGCAAATTCTTTGAAAAGTACGGCAAGCCCACCTGGTATGTGGACCGGCTGATCTACACCTTCCCCCTGCACATGGCGGCCAAGTTCAATACTCCCATGCTCTGCTACGGGGAGAACGTCAGCTTTGAGTACGGCGGCAACGCCGACCAGGAGACCTACTCCGCCATGGACCAGATCGAAAACGGCGTGGCTGTGGGCATGCCCATGGAGGAACTGCTGGGCGACGGCGTCACCGAAAAGGACCTGAGCCTGACCCTGGCTCCTTCCGCCGAGGAGCGGGCCAAGCTGGACCCCTTCTACCTGAGCTACTTTGTGCCCTGGAACAGCTACAAGAACTACCAGATCGCCAAGGCCCACGGCTTCCATGACCTGACCCATGAATGGGACCGCACCCACCATGCGGAAAACTTCGACCAGATCGACTCCCGCGCCTACCTGGTGCACTCCTGGCTGAAGTATCCCAAGTTCGGCCATGCCGCCGCCACCGACTACACCGCCCGCTATATCCGCTACGGCATGATGACCCGGGACGAGGCCATCAAGATCATCAAGGAACGGGACGGCAAGCTGGACCCGCTGTGCGTGCGGGATTTCTGTGACTTCTGCGGCTACACCGAGAGCGAGTTCTGGGCTATTATGGACAAGTTCTACAACCGCGACCTGTTCGAGAAGAACGAGTACGGCGAATGGGTGCTCAAGCATCCCATCTGGGAAGAAAACGCCTGAGCCGGAAGGAGAAAACATGGTCAAGCATATTATCCTGTGGCAGCTCAAACCGGAGCTGACCGCCGACGAGAAGGCAGCGGTCAAGGCGGGCATCAAGGCCGGGCTGGAAGGTCTGGCCGGGCAGATCCCAGGTCTGGTGGAGATCCATGTGCAGACCCAGGGCCTGCCCTCCTCCAACGCCGACGTGATGCTGGACTGCACCTTCACCGATGAAGCTTCCCTCAAGGGGTATTCGGTCCATCCCGCCCATGTGGCGGTGGCCGACGGCAAGGTCCGTCCCTACACCGCCACCCGTACCTGCCTGGACTTTGAGGTCTAAGCCCTCTTGCAAATACTGACGAGGTATGGTATAATCTCCAATATCTGAGCAAGGCAAGGGTGCCGTGCATGCAGGCTTATTCTGCATGCACGGCACTTTTTGATTGGTGGAAGAAAGGAAGGAAATCCCTCATGGAAAAACTGCCCCGCTACGTGGAGATTGATTACTCCAAATATGCGCCCGATATCCCCGAAGACCAGCTGGAAACCTACTACGGTCTGCCCCAGAAGGTCCGCTTCTGCAAGGAATGCGTCATGAGCAACCAGAAGCCCAACTCCTGCTACGAGTTTGAGCACACCATCCATTCCATCAAGAAGACCATGGTCATCCAGGACGACGGCGTCTGCGATGCCTGCCACGCCTGCCACAACAAGGCCAACGGTCACATCGACTGGGCCCTGCGGGAAAAGGAACTGCGGGAACTGTGCGATGAATACCGCAAGACCGACGGCTCCTACGACTGCCTGGTCCCCGGCTCCGGCGGCAAGGACAGTTTTTACGCTGCCCACCTGCTCAAGTACAAGTACGGCATGCACCCCCTCACCGTGACCTGGGCGCCCCACATCTACACCCCCTGGGGCTGGGACAACATGCAGGCCTGGATTCATGCGGGCTTTGACAACTACCTGTGCACCCCCAACGGCATGACCCACCGTCTGCTCACCCGTCTGGCCACTGAGAACCTCTTCCACCCCTTCCAGCCCTTCATTCTGGGGCAGAAGCAGCTGGCTCCCAAGATGGCGGCCAAGTTCGGCATTCCCCTGGTTTTCTACGGGGAGAACGAGGCCGAGTTCGGCAACCCCATCGCCGACAACAACTCCGCCCTGCGTGACGAGCACTTCTTTGCGGTCAACGACTACGACCACATCTACCTGGGCGGCGTGAGCCTGCGCCAGCTGGAGGAGGACTACAAGATCGACAAGGCCGACCTGGCCATCTATCTGCCCTCCGAAACCTCCAACCTGGAAAAGAACCATGTCCAGGTGCGGTACCTGGGCTACTACGAAAAGTGGCATCCGCAGGGCGCCTACTACTACAGCGTGGAGCACGGCGGCTTCCGTCCCGCGCCGGAGCGCACCCAGGGCACCTACTCCAAGTACAACTCCATCGACGACAAGATCGACGACTTCTTCTACTACACCACCTACATCAAGTACGGCATCGGCCGCACCACCTACGACGCTGCCCAGGAGATCCGCAACGGCGAGATCACCCTGGACGAGGCCAAGGCTCTGTGCAAGAAGTTCGACGGCGAATACCCCGACCGCTTTGAGAAGGAGATCTTCAAGTATCTCTCCATCGACAAAAAGCACTTCCCCTGGGCCAGCCAGCTGTTTGAGCAGCCCCGCATGGACCGCGACTACTTCATGCACCTGGCCGACCGCTTCCGCTCTCCCCATATCTGGAAGTATGAGGACGGTATGTGGAAGCTGCGCCACACCCCCTACGAGGGCGACAGCGAAGTGCTGTGGGGCGATCCCAAGGGCACCCATCACGAACAGTAAGGCAGGAAGCATACCATGGAAAAAGGGCATAAGAAAATCCGGCTCATTGCCCGGCTGGATGTAAAGGACGAAAATCTGGTCAAGGGCATCCAGCTGGAGGGGCTGCGCAAACTGGGCGACCCCAACGCTTTTGCCCGCCGGTACTATGAGGAAGGCATCGACGAGCTTTTGTACATCGATATCGTGGCCAGCCTGTACAACCGCAACAACCTGTCGGGCATCGTCCGCCGCACGGTGGATGAGGTGTATATCCCGGTGTGCGTGGGGGGCGGTCTGCGCAGTGTGGAGGACGTGCGCGCCATTCTGTCCATGGGCGCCGACAAGGTGGCAGTGAACACCGCCGCCGTCAAGCGTCCCGAACTCATCACCGAGATCGCCAAGGCCTTCGGCAGCCAGTGCATGGTGCTGTCCATCCAGGCCAAGCGCAGCCATTCCATGCCCAGCGGCTGGGAAGCCTACTATGACAACGGCCGGGCCCATTCCGGCTATGACGTGGTGGAGTGGGCCAAGCGCGGCCAGGAACTGGGGGCGGGGGAGATCCTGCTCACCAGCGTGGACTGCGAGGGCCTGCGGGACGGCATGGACCTGGACCTCATCCGGGCCGTGACCAGTGCCGTCACCGTGCCGGTGATCTGCGGCGGCGGTGTGGGCTGCGGCGACGACATTGTGGACGCCGCCCAAGCCGGTGCCGATGCGGTGGCCTGTGCCTCGGTGCTGCACTATGGCCAGGAGACCGTCCAGGAACTGAAAGAGGAGATCCGCGAAGGCGGGGTGGAGGTGCGCGCATGAAGGTGACCATCATTGACTACGGCCTGTCCAACCTGCTCAGCGTGCAGCATGCCTTTGCCCATTTCGGGGCCGAGGTCTGCCTGACCAATCGCCCGGAGGAGGTGCTGGCCGCCGAGCTGCTGGTGCTGCCCGGCGTGGGCGCTTTCCAGGACGGCATGGCCGGGCTGGAAAGCCTGGGCCTCATTGAACCCATCCGCAAAAAGGCGGGGGAGGGCACTCCCTTGCTGGGCATCTGTCTCGGAATGCAGATGCTGTTTGATGAATCGGAGGAGTTCGGCGTGCACAAGGGCCTGGGGCTCATCCCCGGCCGGGTGGTGCGCATCCCGGACACCGACGCCGACGGCAACCCCCAGCGGGTGCCGCACATCAGCTGGCAGGGCCTGATCCCCGCCGAGCACCTGGACCAGCAGACCGGCTTTGCGGGCACCGCCCTGGAAGGGGTACGCCCCGGCCAGGAATGCTATTTTATCCACAGCTATGAGGCAAAACCCGCGGCGCCGGAATATCGTCTGGCGGATACAGTCTACGGCGGACGGCGCATCTGTGCGGCAGCTGTGTGCGGGTCTGTGCTGGGCGTCCAGTTCCACCCCGAAAAGTCCGGCCCGGTGGGGTTGGAAATTCTGCGCGCTTTCGCCAAATTGCCGAAGGCGTGAACCGATCTATGGGCTTTACCGCAATTTTACGCAACAAAAATCCATAAACGAGAAAAAATCGGCGTTCTATCCATTCACAAACGGGCGGATTTGTTGTATAATCAGCTAGCAGTTAAAAAATTAACCGCTTGTGTGACAACGAACAGAAAGGGTGTCTCCGTTTGAAAAAACTGATCCTGGTCACAAGCCCTCCGGCTTGCGGCAAGACCTTTATCTCCCGCCAGCTGGCGGCCGCGCTCAAGCATGTGGTGTATCTGGACAAAGACACCCTGATCCCGCTGTCCAAGCAGATCTTTGCGGTGGCGCACCAGCCCTATGACCGCAGCAGCATCTTTTTTGAAAAGTATATCCGGGACTTGGAGTACCAGGTCACCCTGGATCTGGCCATGGAAGCGTTGCTCTATGACGATATTGTGCTGATCAACGCCCCCTTCACCCAGGAGATCCGGGACAACGAATATATCGCCAACCTGCGCAAGGAACTGGCCAAGAAGGAAGCCGAGCTGGTGGTCATCTGGGTGGATACCAAGCCCGAAGTCTGCCACCAGCGGATGATCGACCGTGCCAGCGACCGGGATATCTGGAAGCTGAACCACTGGGATGAATACATTCTGGGTGTGAACTTTGAGCCCCCCACAAATCTGAAACTGGAAAACCAGCCGGATTCTCTGCTGATCTTCCACAATTCTTCGGAAGCGGAATTCCAGCAGAGCATGACCGAGATTGTGGCCCAGCTGGAAGCGTCGGTCAAAAAAGGCCGTCATCCCCGCACCCCCCGCCGCCTGTGACGGCAGGGCAAAAAACAATTCATTCTGCTTTTTCCGGCAGCCCGCCGGTCCTTTGGGATCGGGTGGGCTGCCTTTTTGCATGTTTGCGCCGAAAAAGCGCTGCGCCGCCCAAACCTGCCCCTGGGGCATTGCTTTTTGCAGCGGGAACCACTATAATGTATCTTGTACAAATGTGCAATTCTGTTCCATGCAAGGGGGATGACCATGCCCAAGGATCTTCTGGTAGGTTCCACCGGTTTTGTGGGGGGCAATCTGATGACGGCCCACACCTTTGCCGCTGTCTGCCATTCCACCGATATTGCCGCCCAATACGGCACTGCGCCCGACCTGTGCGTCTATGCCGGGGTACCCGCCGCCATGTTCCTGGCCAACGCCGACCCCGAGGCCGACCTGGCCGTGATGGCCGCCGCCCGGGAAAATTTGCGCAAAATTGCACCGAAAAAGCTGGTGCTGATCTCTTCTATCGCCGTGTACGCGGACAGCCGGGGCATGGATGAATCTGACGCACCCCAGCCCGCCGACCTGGCCGCCTACGGCCGCAACCGCCTGCAGCTGGAACACTGGGTGCGGGAGGATTTCCCCGATGCTCTCATCGTCCGCCTGCCCGCTCTGTATGGCAAGGGCCTGCGGAAGAATTTCCTCTTTGATCTGCATACCATCACCCCCGCCATGCTCCGCCCGGAAAAATACCAAGAGCTGGCCGGACAAAGCAACCTGGTCAAAGCCAGCTACGCCCTGGCGGACAACGGTTTCTATAAACTGGTGTCGGGGGCGGATGCAGCCGCTTTGCGGGCCTTCTTTGCCGCCAACGACTTCAACGCCCTGGCCTTTACCGATTCCCGCAGCCGCTACCAGTTCTACAACCTGGGCCGGCTGTGGCAGGATATCGGCAAGGCCCTGGAGGCCGGGCTGACCCTGCTCAACCTGACCACCCCGCCGGTCACCGCCGCGGCGGTGTACACTGCCGTCACCGGGCGCAGCGGCTGGCGCAACGAGCTGAACAAACCGCCCTTCGATTACGACCTGCGCAGCCGCCACGCCGAGTTGCTGGGCGGCCGGGACGGCTACCTCTGCACCGAGGCGGAGGAGCTGGCCGATATCTGCGCCTTTATGAAACGCTGGAACTGAAAGGGGCTTGCCATGCCGTCCATCCAACTGGCCGTCAGCAACATCGCCTGGAACAAGGCTGACGACGAATTGATCTATACCGCCATGAAGAACGCGGGGTTCACCGGGCTGGAACTGGCCCCCACCCGCATCTTCCCGGAACAGCCCTACGACAACCTGAGCTCCGCCGCCCTTTTTGGCGGCTACCTGCACAACCGGTGGGGCTTTGCGGTGCCCAGTATGCAGAGCATTTGGTACGGGCAGACCGGCAGCATCTTTGACGATGCCCAGGCGGAGGAACTGCTCGCCTACACCGAGGAAGCCTACAACTTCGCCCATGTGCTCAACTGCCCCAGCCTGGTCTTCGGCTGCCCCAAAAACCGGATGCTGCCCGAAGGGGCCGACCCCGCCAAGGCGAACGCCTTCTTTGACAAGGCGGGCCGTTTGGCCGCCCGGTATGGGGTGCGCCTGGCTATTGAGGCCAACACCACCCGGTACACCAACTTTTTGAACCGCACCGCCGACGCCTTTGCCCTGGTCAAGCGGCTGGACAACCCCGGCCTGGCGGTGAACCTGGACCTGTCCACCGTCATCGAGAACGGGGAGCAGCTGCGGGATTTCATCCCCGACCTGAACTGGATCAGCCATGTGCACATCAGCGAGCCCGGCCTGGAACCCATCCAGCCCCGCCCGGAGCACAAGGAGCTGGCCATGATGCTCAAGGCTGTGGGCTACCACGGATTTGTCTCCATCGAGATGCGCAACCCCGGCAATGCCGACACGGTGCTGCGCGCCATTGACTATATCGCGGAGGTGTTTGCATGAATCGCCAACCCTTTGACGTGGCCTATACCATCACCGAATTTGCTCCCCGCAGCAGCGACTACTGCCTGCTGATCCCGGTCATCAACGAGGGCGCCCGCATCCTCACCGAGCTGGGCCGCGCCCAGAAAGCCGGGGTGGACAAGATGGCCGATATCATCCTGTGTGACGGCGGCTCCACCGACGGCAGTATGAAGCCGGACACCCTGCAGCTCTACGGCGTCAACACCCTGCTGGTAAAGACCAGTGCCGGGCGCCAGGGGGCCCAGCTGCGCATGGGTCTGCACTTTGCCCTGGAACGGGGCTACAAGGGATTCCTGACCATCGACGGCAACAACAAGGACTCCATCGAGGATGTACCCCGCTTTATTGAAAAGCTGAAGGAAGGCTATGACCTGGTGCAGGGCAGCCGCTTCATCAAGGGCGGCAAGGCCATCAATACCCCTATGGCCCGCTTCCTGGGGGTGCGGCTTATCCACGCCCCCATCATCAGTGCGGCAGCGGGGCAGTGGTTCACCGATACCACCAACGCTTACCGGGCCTACAGCCGGGAGTACCTGACCCACCCGGAAGTGCAGCCCCTGCGCCCCATCTTCATGGGGTATGAGCTGCTGGCCTACCTGAGCATCCGGGCCACCCGCCTGGGCCTCAAAGCCTGCGAAGTCCCGGTGACCCGGGCGTACCCCGCCAGCGGCCGCACCCCCACCAAGATCAGCGGCTTCAAGGGCAACAGCGACCTGCTGAAAGTCTTGTTTGCCGCCGCCACGGGGAAATACGACCCGAAGTAAACGACCGGTAATATACAAATTGTATATTATTCGAAAAGGAATCCGCCATGAACTACGATAAAATCATCCTGGGTGCCGGGCTGTACGGCCTGTATGCGGCCCAGAAGTGCGGTGCCGCCGGCCAGCGGGTGCTGGTACTGGAGCGGGACCCGGCTCCTTTCATGCGGGCCACCTACATCAACCAGGCCCGGGTGCACATGGGGTACCACTATCCCCGCAGCTACTCCACCGCCATCAAGAGCGCCCACTATTTCCAGCGCTTCTGTGAGGATTACGGCTTCTGCCTGCACACCCAGTTCGACCAGGTCTACGCCACCAGCGCCCATTTCTCCTGGACCGACGCGGCGGCTTTCCGGCGGTTCTGCGCGGCGGCGGGCATCCGCTGTGATGACGTGCCCCCCACCCGGTACTTCAATCCCGGGCTGTGCGACGGAGCCTTCCTCACCACCGAGTATACCTACGATGCCCAGGTGTTGAAACGCTGGTTCCTGGAACAGCTGGCCAGGCTGCCCAACGTGACCATCCTGTACAGCCACAAGCCGGACTCCATCCAGGAACACGGGGATGTGTGGCAGGTGACGGCGGGGGAGGTCAAGGCCGAAGCCCCCTTCCTGCTCAACGCCACCTATGCGGGCGTCAACGATGTCCACGCCATGCTGGGGCTGCCGCCCTTCCAGATCAAGTACGAAAAGTGCGAGATCATCCTGTGCGAGGTGGCCGAACCTTTGAAAAATGTGGGCATCACCGTCATGGACGGGCCCTTCTTCAGTCTGATGCCCTTCGGCCAGACCGGTTTGCACAGCCTGACCAGCGTGACCTTCACCCCCCACGAGACCAGTTATGACTCGGTGGCCACCTTCCCCTGCCAGCAGCGCAGCGAAGGCCGCTGTGCCCCCGGCAATCTGTTCAACTGCAACGAATGCCCGGCCAAGCCGGAATCTGCCTGGCCGTATATGAGCCAGCTGGCCCGCAAATACCTGAAAGAGGAATACGGCTTCACCTATAAGAGCAGCCTGTTCAGCATGAAGCCCATCCTGAAGGCCAGCGAGATCGACGATTCCCGCCCCACGGTGGTGCGGGTGATGCACAAGGCCCCCACCATGATCAGTGTGCTTTCGGGCAAGATCAACACCGTCTACGATTTGGATGAGGTATTGGACGTATGAATCAGGAATCCCTGAGCGAAAAGCTCAACAAGGAAAAAAATTTCATCTCGGCGGTGGTGTATCTGCGGGGGGACGCCGACCGTACCCTCCGCTTTTTCCAGACCCTGACCAACGAACTGGAAGCCCACTTTGCCCAGTATGAGCTGGTGGCGGTGGATGACGCCGCCGACCCGGCGGTGGTCAAGGCTCTGCGGGACTGGGCCGCTGACCTGCCCAAGCCCCTGACCATCCTGCACATGAGCCTGCACCAGGGGCTGGAACCGGCCATGAACGCAGGGCTGGACGCGGCCATCGGGGACTATGTCTATGAGTTCGACTCCACCGAGATGCCCTACGACGCCTCCCTGATCTTTGAGGCCTACCGCACCGCCCAGCAGGGCAGCGATATCGTCTCGGTCTGCCCCAAACAAACCCGGGGTGGCAGCGGGTTGTTCTACCGCATCTTCAACGCCAACTCCCACAGCGCCTACCGCCTGCGCACCGATGCCTTCCGTCTGGTCACCCGGCGGGCCATCAACCGGGTCCACGCGTCCAGCGCCCATCTGCCTTACCGCAAGGCGGCCTATGCGGCTTCCGGTCTCAAGATGACCGACCTGGAATTTGACGGCCGCCTCACCGACAAGCCCGCCGGGCGGTTCGCCCTGGCTGCCGACAGCCTGGCCCTGTACACCGACGCCGGGTTCCGTCTGAGTGCCGGTATTGCCCTGGCCATGATGGTGCTGGCCCTGGCTGAACTGGCCTATACCTTTATCGTTTTCTGCACCGGCCATCCCATCGAGGGATGGACCACCACCATGTTTGTGCTGACCCTGGGCTTTGCCGGGGTGTTCGCGGTGCTCACCATCATCATCAAGTATCTGTCCCTGCTGGTGGACCTGACCTTCAAACAGCAGAAGTACCTGATTGAAAGCATCGAAAAAATCCAGAAGTAAAACCGCCGCGCCCTCGGCGCCCCGAAAGGACCCCTCATGCCGTTTCCCCGCCTGAAAAACCGAATCAATCTGTCCCGCCGCGCCTTCTGGGTGTGGGTGGCCGGGCTGGTGGTGGTGCGTCTGGCACTCACTGGCTTCCAGCAGGCCTATACCTGGGTGGGCGGCGCCCCTTTGGACGATGAACTCATGTTCCGGGCTGCCCAGTCCATCTCCGCCGGGAACTGGCTGGGGGCGTATGATTACCTCACCCTGTCCAAGTCCATGTTCTTCCCGGTGTGGCTGGCGTTTCTGAACGCTTTGCACATTCCGTACCTGCTGGGCGGGGTGGGGCTGTGGTGTGCCGCATCCCTCTTTGCAGCTTTCGCCTTCTCTCCTTTGTGGGAAAAGCTGTCTGCGGGGAAGGGAAGAGCTGTCACCCTGGGCCTGTTCGCGGCCCTGGCGTACCTCCCCACCTCCTGGGCATCCTACACCCTGCGGGTTTATCGGGACAACATCTTCCCGGCGCTCTGCCTGCTGGCCTTTGCCGGGTTCTCGGCGGCGGCCCTGCGGGTGCTGCGCACCGACCGCACCCCGTTGTGGCCCTGGCTGCTGGCGGGGGGCGCGGGACTCACCGCCGGATATCTCAACCGGGAGGACGCCGGGCTGTTCCTGCTGCCCTTCACCGTCCTGGCCACCCTGGGCATGCTGGGGGTGGCGGTGCGCCGCCGCCGCTGGACCCGGGCGCTGGTGCAGCTGCTGCCCTACGCCATGCTGGCGGGGGGCATCGGGATCTTCTGCGCCCTGAACCAGGCGTATTACGGGGTGTTCACCCTCTCCGATTTCTCCGGCGGCGCCTTTGCCGACGCCATGGGTGCCATGAGCCGGGTGGCTACCGACGCCGAGGACCCCATGCTCAGCATCCCCGCCGACGCCCGACAGAAGCTGTATGCGGCGGTGCCGGAACTGGAACCCCTGTCCTACTGGCTGGAGGAGGACCCCCAGATGATCAACGACTTCCGAGACCCCGAGCTGGAGGACTACCGCGCCGGCAGTTTTTACTGGGCGATCCGGAGGGCGGCCCAATACGAGGGCATCTATGACACCGCCGCAGGCGCGGAAGCGTACTGGCAGACGGTGGCGGACAAGGTCAACGCCGCCTGTGAGGACGGCACCCTGCCCACCCGCAGCGGGCGGCGCAGCGGTACCACCCAGCCCATCCGGGCGGAGTATGTGCTGCCCACCCTGAAAGAAAGTGTCCGCAGCCTTGCCTGGGTGCTCACCTTCCAGGATTGTGCACCCTACGAGACCCAGCGGTCCATCGGCACCCCGGAGGACTTTGCCCTCTGGTCCGGGTACCTCCACTGCGGGCTGAACGGCGCCGCCGAGGCGGGCAAGGATACCCCCTATTACAGCCCCCAGCAGAAGCTGGTCTTCGGGCTGTTCGGCGCTTTGCGGCTGGTGTGGGCCTTTGCCCTGCCGGTGTGCTTTATTCTGGCGGTGCTCTTCTGGCTGCGGGCCCTGCCCGCCGGCGTGCGCGCTGCCCGGCACTGCTTCACCGCCCTGGTGCCCTGGGCTTTGCAAACCCTGCTTCTCTTCATGGCCGCCCTGCGCTGCGGCATGATCGCCTTTGTGGAGGTGTCCAGCTTCGGCATCGGCACATCCACTATGTATCTGGCAACGGTGCAGCCGCTGCTGGTCCTGTTCACGGCCCTGAGCTTTGTGTGGGCCGCTCAGAAAAGGAGGAACCCCCATGCCGTTGGATGATCTTCTTGTGGTGGGCGGCGGTGCGGCCGGACTCATGGCCGCCGGGGCCGCCTGTGCCCGGGGGGCTTCGGTCACCGTGCTGGAACACAACCCCAAAGGCCCGGGGCAGAAGCTGCTCATCACTGGCAAGGGCCGGTGCAACGTCACTAACGACTGTGATCCCCGGGAATTCATGAAGTATGTGCGCCGCAACCCCCGCTTTTTGTTTTCCTGCCTGCATGCTTTTCCGCCTGCAGCGGCCATGGAGCTGTTCGAATCCCTGGGCGTGCCCCTCAAGACAGAGCGGGGCCGCCGGGTCTTCCCCCAGAGCGACCGGGCCGCGGATGTGCTGGCCGCCCTGCGGCAGTATGCGGCGGACGCCCGGTTCGTGAAGGCGGACGCCGAGGACCTGATCCTGGAGGACGGCGTCTGCAAGGGCGTCATCGCCGGGGGCAAGACCTACCGGGCCCGCCATCTGCTGCTGGCCACCGGCGGGGTGAGCTACCCCGTCACCGGCAGCGATGGCAGCGGCTACCGCCTGGCCGCCAAGGCGGGGCACACCATCGTCAAGCCCCAGCCCAGCCTGTGCAGCCTGGTCTCCCCGGACCCGGCCTGCCGCAAACTCATGGGCCTATCCCTGCGCAACGTCACCCTGACCCTGCTCCGGGACGGCAAGCCTTTGTTCACCGAACTGGGGGAGGCGCTGTTCACCCACTTCGGCCTGTCCGGGCCGCTGGTGCTCTCCGCCTCCACCTATATCGACGATATCCACGCCCACAAGTATGTGTGCGAGTTCGATCTCAAACCCGCCCTGGACGAAAAGCAGCTCTATGACCGCCTGACCCGGGATTTTGCGGCGTTGGGCGGTCGCAGCGCCCAGGGCGCCCTGGAAAAGCTGCTGCCCCATTCCATGCGCCCGGTGGCGGTGGAAAAGTGGGGTGTGGACCCGTCCACCAAGGCCGCCCAGATCACCCGGGAACAGAAGATGGCCCTGGTGCAGCTGTGCAAGCATTGGGCCGTGCCGGTCACCGAGCTGGGCAATCTGGAACACGCGGTCATCACTGCCGGCGGTGTGGACGTGCGGGAGGTGGACCCCAAAACCATGGCCAGCAAGCTCTGCCCGGGGCTGTATTTTGCCGGGGAGATCCTGGACGTGGACGCCCGCACCGGGGGATACAATCTGCAGATCGCCTGGGCCACCGCCCGGGCTGCGGCAGCCGCCGTAACGGATGCCGACCAATAAAAAGGAGCGTTTTCTCATGATCTCTGTTGCCATCGACGGCCCCTCCGGGGCCGGCAAGTCCAGCATGGCCCGCCGTCTGGCGGCTGATCTGGGCTACACCTATGTGGACACCGGCGCCATGTACCGGGCCATCGGTCTGTATGCCCGCCGTGCCGGTGTGGATACCAGGAACGCCGACGCTGTGGCTGCCCTGCTGCCCCAGGTCAAGCTGGACATCCGCCTGCAGGACGGCGCCCAGCACATCCTGCTCAACGGGGAGGATGTGACCGAAGCCGTCCGCGCCGAGGAGATCGGCATGGCGGCTTCGGATGTGTCCGCCCATCCGGCGGTGCGGGCTTTCCTGCTGGACACCCAGCGGGACCTGGCTGCCAGCCGGGACGTGCTCATGGACGGCCGGGACATCGGCACCGTGGTGCTGCCGAATGCCACCGTCAAGATCTACCTCACCGCCAGTGCCGACGCCCGGGCCCGCCGCCGTCTGGCCGAGCTGCTGGAAAAGGGCAAGCAGACCGATTACGCCACCGTCCTGGCCGACATTGAACAGCGGGATTACCAGGACACCCACCGGGCTGTGGCCCCTCTGCGCCGGGCGGAGGATGCCATCCTGGTGGACACCAGCGATATCGGCATTGAGGAGAGCTTTGCCCTGTTGAAAAAGACCATCCTCGAGCACATCTGAACCCCGCGTCCCGCATACGGATGTAAAAAATTAGAAAATGGTGGAATTTATGCTTTTGTACTGGATCCTGCTGCCCATTGTATGGGTGCTGATGCACATTATCTATCGGGTGGAGGTCGTGGGCCGCAACCTGATCCCCCGGGGCCGTCCCATTGTGATCGCCCCCAACCATATCTCGGACCTGGACCCGGTGTTCATCCTGGTGGTGGTGTTCCGGTTCCGCCGTTTCCGCATCCTGGCCAAGCAGGAGCTCTTCCGCAATCCGTTTGTAGGGTGGTTTTTGCGCTGCATGGGCGCCGTGCCCATTGACCGGGGCCATGGGGATATGGATACCGTCAACAAGGTTACCGAGGACTGCAAAAAGGGGACTGGTGTGCTCATCTTCCCCGAAGGCACCCGCAGCAAGGACGGCAAGCTGGGCAAACTGAAGAGCGGCGCTTTCGTCATCGCGGGCCAGGCCGGGGCGGACATGGTGCCCTGCCGCATCATCTACGATACCCCGGACCACCGCATGCGGCCCTTCTGCCGGATGCGCATCTGCTTCGGGGAACCCATCCCGGCGTCGGACCTGCGCATCACCGACCCGCGCCACCAGATCAAGGAGCTGCGGGCCCTGCGCACCCGCCTGACCAATGATCTGGAGGAACTGTACCGCCAGAACAGCTTTGAGCCGGTGCCCCTGCCCGCCGCCGACCCCAACCCCGGTGCCAACCCCGAACCCGGGACCTGAACACAGGAGAGATTGCCATGGAGATCATTCTGGCCAAAACCGCCGGTTTCTGCTTTGGCGTGAACCGGGCGGTGAAACTGACCTACGAACTGCTGGACAAGGGCTGCAAGGTGGCCACCCTGGGGCCCTTGATCCACAACCCCCAGGTGGTGGCCGACCTGGAAGCCAAAGGGGCTTTGACCTGCCCGGATGTGGACGCCGTGCCCGATGGATATGAGGTGGTCATCCGCAGCCACGGGGTGCCTCAAAACGTGTACGACAAAATCGGCACACGCGGCCTGGCGTTTCACGACGCCACCTGTCCGTTTGTATCAAAAATCCATAAAATTGCCGAAGAGGCGGGCAAAAACGGGGCGCTTTTGCTGGTGGCAGGGGATGCCAGCCACCCGGAGGTGCAGGGGATTGTGGGCCATACAAGCGGAGAAGTGCGGGTTTTCGCGAATCTGGACGAACTGGAAGCACTTCGTGCGGTCCTGGAACAGCAAAAATCCATTTATGTGGTGGCGCAAACCACGTTTCGGGTCCAAAGTTGGGAAAGTTGCAAGGCTTTTCTAAAAAAGTGGTGTACAAATGCCAAAATATTTGATACAATATGTAATGCAACGTGGGCGAGGCAACAGGAGGCGGAGGACCTCAGCCAAAAATGCGATCGTATGATCGTCATTGGTGGTCATCATTCCTCCAACACCCAGAAACTGTTGCAGGTCGCCGCCCGGCATACCGACGCCGTTACCATCGAGACAGCTGATGAACTCGATCAGGAATGGCTGCGGGGCGCCAGGGTGGTAGGCGTAACAGCAGGGGCTTCCACGCCATCGTCTATAATTGAGGAGGTACTTAACTGTATGAGTGAAGAAATCCGTGACGACATGAGTTTTGCCGAGATGCTCGAGGCTTCTGAAGCGAAACCGCTGTTCGCAGGTAAGATCGTTAAAGCCAAGGTCATCAGCGTTAGCCCGACGGAGTGCGTCGTGGGCATCGACGGCTCCAAGCACACCGGCATCGTCAAGCTCAATGAGATGACGCATGACCCCAACGCCAAGATGGAAGACCTTGTTAAGGTGGACGACGAACTGGATCTGGTGGTCGTGAAGACCAACGACCAGGAAGGCGTTGACACCCTTTCCCGTGTCCGTTTCGAAGCCCAGAAGGGCATGAAGGACGTTTCCGAAGCTGCCGAGAACGGCACCGTCATGGAAGGCGACGTCATGGAGTCCAACAAGGGCGGCGTTGTCGTCAATGTCAAGGGCGTGCGCGTCTTCGTGCCCCGTTCTCAGGCTACCATGCGCCGTGACGAGGACTACACCAAGCTGGTGGGTCAGCATGTGCGTCTGGTCATCACCGAGTGCGCCGGCCGCAAGATCGTGGGCAGCATCAACAAGGTGACCGCCGAAGAGAACAAGGCCAAGCGCGAAGAGTTCTGGAAGAACGTGGAAGTGGGCAAGCACTACAACGGTGTTGTCAAGAGCCTGACCTCCTACGGCGCCTTTGTGGACATCGGCGGCGTGGACGGCCTGTGCCACATCAGCGAGCTGAGCTGGTCCAACCTGAAGCATCCGTCCGAGGTCGTCAGCGTTGGCGATACCATCGACGTGTATGTCAAGAGCTACGACCCCGAGAACCAGAAGGTTTCTCTGGGCTACAAGAAGGAAGAGGACAACCCCTGGGAGAAGCTGAAGAACGAGTATCCCATCGGCAGCGAGTTCACCGCTCCGGTTGTCTCCATCACCAAGTTCGGTGCCTTTGTGCGCATCCTGCCCGGTGTTGACGGCCTGGTCCACATCAGTGAGATCTCCAACGAGCGCGTCAACAAGGTCAGCGACGTGCTGAAGGTCGGCGACGAAGTGCGCGTCAAGCTCATCAACGTGGACTTTGACCGCAAGCGCATCAGCCTGTCCATGAAGGCCTGCGAGGGCGAAGTGGCCGGCGACGATACCGACGCTGAATAATCTCTGAACGATCCCAATGGGAGGCCTGCCTGGTAACAGGCGGGCCTCTTTTTGGTTCACGGGTGCATCATGCAGAAACTCAAAGACCTCATCCGCAAATACTATGAGCAGCTGGCCTACCTGTTTTTCGGCGGGCTGGCCACGGTGCTCAACTTTGTCATCCTCAATATCTTCCAGGCGGCTTTCGGGCTGGAGTTTGCAGCCGGTGTGGGCAACGTCCTCAACAATGCCATCTGCATTCTGTTTGCCTATTGGACCAACCGCACCTTTGTCTTTCTCAGCAAAAGCCATGGCGCCGCCGCCTGGCGGGAGTTCACCAAGTTCGTGGGCTGCCGCATCTTCACCGCTGTGCTGGATCAGCTCATCATGTGGAGCGGCGTCAGCCTGCTGGGACCCATGATCACCTTTGTGTCCCCCCAGCTGTGGGCCAACATTGTGAAGCTGTTCTCCCAGGTGGTGGTGATCGTGTCCAACTATGTGTTTTCCAAGATTCTGATCTTTACCAAAAAAGCGCCGTGACCCGAGCGCAAAGGAGGCAATCTTATGAAAAACAACGTTCGCGGCGGAGGTCTCCGCCTCACCGGTCTGATCCTGGGCATCATCGCCACCGTGTGCGGTGTTACCTCCATCATCTTTGCGGCCATCGGGCTGCATCAGGCACATCTGTGCAAGCACTGCGGGAAGGGGGCACAGTACCGGTGAGCCATTACACCAAGGAACAGCTTTTCTCGGTCGTGGACCATACCCTCCTCAAGCCGGAAGCCACCTGGCCTCAGATTCAGAAGCTCTGTGATGAGGCCATGCAATACCATACGGCTTCGGTGTGCATCAACACCTGCTACGTCAAGCAGGCTGCCGAATATATGGCCGGACGGGTGCCGGTGTGCTGCGTGGTGGGATTCCCTCTGGGCGCTATGGACACCGCCAGCAAATGCTTTGAGGCCCGCACCGCCATTGAGAACGGCGCTTCGGAAGTGGACATGGTCATCAACATCGGCCGCCTGAAAAACGGCGAGTATGACGCCGTGCGGGAAGATATCGCCGCCGTCAAGGAGGCGGTGGGGGACCACTGCCTGAAGGTCATCATCGAGACCTGCCTGCTCACCGACGAGGAAAAGATCAAGATGTGCGACATCGTGCCCGAAGCCGGTGCCGACTTCATCAAGACTTCCACCGGCTTCTCCACCGCCGGGGCCACCTTCCATGATATTGAGCTGTTCGCCAAGCATGTGGCAGGCCGCTGCAAGATCAAGGCTGCGGGCGGCATCTCCACCATCGGGGATATGGAAAAATTCCTGGACCTGGGCGCTGATCGCCTGGGTACCTCCCGCGCTGTGGGCCTGCTGACCGCCGAATAAGCAAAACAAAACCCGCCTTCCCGGCAGATGCAGGGAAGGCGGGTTTCTTTGTGGTGTATTATGCGCTCTGCATCAGCAGCCAACCCGCCACCAGGCAGGCGGCGCACAGCACCAGGCAGAGCATGGCGGTGCGGGCCCGGTCGGGGGCGGGGGTCTCTTTGGGCCGCAGCAGGCTGAGCCCTGCCCAGATCAGCCAGGGCGCGACTGCCGCCAGCATCAGGTAGGCGCCCAGGGTGGCGGGGGTGACGACGGTCTCCACCGTTTCCACCGTTGCCGCTTCGGTGGAGGCGGGCAGCAGGGTGGCCAGGGTGGACAGGCTGTTGTTGAACAGGTGGAAGAGCATGGCATACAGAAGATTCCCGCTGTACAGCGCTGCCCAGGTGATGAAGATGCCCAGCACCGCAGTGGGCGGGAACCGCACCGGGTCCAGATGGAAGGCACCGAAGAGAACCCCGCAGGTCAGTACCCGGGCCCAGGTGGGCATGGGCTGCATGTGGTGAAGCAGATATCCCCGGAAGAGCATCTCCTCACAGATCGCCGGACTCACCGCCACGATCAGGAACCGCAGGGCAAAGGGCACCCGGGTGAACAGGTCGTTGATGGCGGTGCTCACCTCGGTCATCCGCTGGGGCGAAACGAACATGGTGAACATGGACACCAGAATAACCAGGGCGTAGGCGCCGATCCACAGCAGCAGGGTGCCCGCCACCCCTTTCAGAGTGGGGCGGCGGAACCGGAATACCTGCCGCCAGGGGGCACGAAAGACCGCGGTGCCCAGCAGGGCCAGGGCCAAAAGCCCCAGTTCGGTCCACAGCAGCCCCATCATGCCGTAGCGCATTTGCAGGGGCGCGGCAATGAACAGCAGGAAAATCAGGGCCAGCAGATAGCCGCTCACGGCGGCCAGCAGGTTCTTTCGGGATGTACGCATAGGGGAAACTCCTCCTTTTTATAAAGGCTTTGTGCCAGGGACGATGGGGTGGCGCTTTGGCCGACCTGAACAGGAAAAAACGTCGCTGACAGTTTCAGCGTACCACGTCCCTGCAAAGGCTGTCAAGCCGAGGGGAAAACCGGCGGGCTTTCCTTACGCGTTGCGGCTTGAGCGGGTTTGTGGTATACTGACTATGTCTATCGTGAAACGGCGGAAAGGAGGGGCGACCATGGTCCACACACCCAAAGCGGCCGCGGCCGCCCTGGCCCTGGCTCTGTGCCTGACCGGCTGCAGTGTGCTGCCCGGTGCCGAGACCGAAAACCTGTTGCGGGCTCCCCGGCTTTCGGGGCAGAGCAGCGCCGTCCAGAAAGCCCTGAACAGCTATCTGGATGGGGTGGCCACCCTGAAATACCCGGCCAGCGGCGACTTTTTGTCCCCCTTCCTCTTCGGCGATTGGGATGGCGACGGTACCCAGGAGGCCGCCGTTCTATATACGGTGGAATCCGGCGGCTCCAACGTCTGGCTGGCCATTCTGGAACCCACCGATTCCGGTGGTTGGCGGGTATCCCAGCAGACGGAGGGCCTTTCCAGCGAGGTGGAGTCGGTCAGTTACGCCCACCTGCGGGACGCCGAATCCCTGCAGCTGCTGGTGGGCTACGACAGCGCCCAGGGCGACCGTTACATGGTTGTCTATCTGTATAATAGTGATGAAACATTACAGACTGTAAATAAGCAAAGCTACACCGACATGCTGGTGGCCGATGTCACCGACGGCAAGGACGGCACCGAGGACCTGGTTCTGGCCCTGCCCACCGAGACCGAAAACGGCGGCATCAACCTGCAGCTGCTGACCTACACCGGCGGGGATACCTTCCTGGCGGCCCAGACCCTGGCTGTGGGGGAAGGCTATTACAGCGGCTGTGCGGGGCTGCATGCGGGGGTGGGGCAGGACGGCGCCTCCTACCTGGTGGTGGACGGCTGGACCGGTTCCGCCTCCAGCCTGGCCTCCAGTATCATCATCTATGACGCCGACAGCGGCTTTTTGAAGACCTATCTCCCGCCCGGCGTGCCCGACCTGTACAGTGCCACCCAGCGGTACGACACCGACCTGTTGAGCATGGATGTGGACGGCAACGGCACCGTGGATATTCCCACCGAGGTGGCGGACGGCGGCACCGTGCCCGAAGCATTGGCCAACCAGCTGCACTTTCTGTTGTGGAAGGACTATGCCACCGAGGAGGGCGGCAACAACATCTTCGGTGTCTATGACAGCGAACACCGCTTTTTCCTGCGTCTGCCTGAATCCATGCACGGCAATGTGTCGGTGAAATCCAACATTGGCGGCAGCGGCTGGATCATCTGCAATCTGGCGGGGGACATCCAGTACTGTGAACTGCGGGTGGTGGAATCCTCTTCCACCAATCTGCGCTCCGACCAGTACAGCCGGGTGGCCACCATCGGGAGTCGGCAGCTGCAGGCCCGCATCCTGACCGAATATTACGGCCTCACCCTGGAAGATATCCTCTCCGGTGTGACGGTTTTGTCCGGAACCCTGTGATTCCTTGTCTTGGAAAGGAGTTAAGAGTATGAAACGAGTCCTGGTTGTGGAGGACGAAAACAGCATCCGGGAGATGGAAGTGCTGAACCTGCGCATGGCCGGGTGGGAGGTGCTGGAAGCCCCCAGCGCCGAGCGCGCCCTGGAACTGCTGCACGCCAACCCGCCCTGCGATGCCGCCCTTTTGGACCTGATGCTCCCCGGTATGGACGGGCTTTCCCTGTGTGAGACCATCCGCCGGGATGACCCCGACATCGGCATCATCATCGTATCCGCCAAAGGGCAGGAGACGGACAAGATCCGGGGCCTGTCCATCGGGGCGGATGACTATATCACCAAGCCCTTCTCGGTGTCCGAGCTCATCGCCCGGGTGGAGGCCCTGGCCCGCCGGGTACATCGCAACACCGGCGACAGCCGGGACGGTTCCGGCCCGGATCAGCTGGTCAGCGGCAGCTTTGTGCTGGATGAAAAAAGCCGGGTGCTGTACAAGGCCGGCAAACCCATCGACCTGACCCAGGTGGAATTCCAGATCATGGAGCTGTTTTTCCGCAATCCCGGCGCGGCTCTGGTGCGGGAAAAGATCCTGGAAGGGGTCTGGGGCAAGGGCTACTACGGCGATGTGAAAATCGTGGATGTGAACATCCGCCGTCTGCGCATGAAGATCGAGGACGAACCCAGCAGCCCCACCCATATCCTGACCGTCTGGGGATACGGCTACCGCTGGAGCCCCTGATTCCCGGGCACCGCATGCACCTGAAGAAAGGGGTGACCCCGCATGCAAAGCATCACCAAGCGCTGGCTGCGGGGCAGCCTGCTCATCACGGTGCTGATCCTGGCCCTGGCCGAAGGGCTGTTCCTGTATTTCTGTTACCAGAACCTCTACGGCGGCATTGAGCGCGCCATGGAAAGCCGTTTTTCCACCTTCATCGGCCGTCTGCAGGCCACCGGCACCGCCGGCGACAGCGACAGCAACGCCGCCAGCCGGGCCCAGTCCCTACGCCGCACGGTGGAACAGTTTGAGGAGAAGGACAAGTTCGAATTCATGCTGCTGGACCAGAACGGGGTGGTGTTGGCCACCTCCAGCGGCACCATCAACGAAAATCTCACCGAAGGGGTGGACTACTACCACGCCCTGGTCAGCACCGATGGCGTCGGCCGGGCCATCTTCCGCACCCCGGACGGGGAGCGGGTCATGGCGGTCACCGCTCTGGTCCCCTACGACGCGGGCAACATCACCGCCATGCGTCTGGTCACCAGCCTGACCCTGGCCGACCGGCAATGGTGGAATACGGTGCTGCTGTCCGGCGGCATTGTGCTGGTGGCGTTGGCCTTTGCACTGTGGAGCGGGCTTTTCTTCATCCGCTCCATCGTGCGGCCCCTGGGCCAGGTGGAGGTCATTGCCAACCGGATCGCCGGGGGGGATCTGCAGACCCGTCTGCCGGATACACGTTACAATGATGAGATCGGCCGGCTTTGCCGCACCATCAATGAGATGGCCGAGCACCTGACCGAGACCGACCGGATGAAAAACGAATTCATCTCCTCAGTGAGTCACGAACTGCGCACCCCCCTGACCTCCATCAAGGGCTGGGTGGAGACCATTGCCGCTCTCAAGGACCCCAACGACGAAAACTACCGCAAGGGGCTGGAGGTCATCGGTGCCGAGACTGACCGCCTGTATGCCATGGTGGAGGAACTGCTGGACTTTTCCCGCCTGCAGAACGGCATCAAGCTGGACTGCCAGGTGCTGGACCTGGTGGCCGAAGCCACCGACGCCGCCCTCTTTGTGGAAGGGCGCATCCGGCAGGAAGGCCTGCGCCTGGTGTATGAGGAACCCCCTGAACCCTTCCCGGTGTGGGCGGACCCCGCCCGCCTGCGGCAGGTGTTCATCAATGTGCTGGACAACGCCATCAAGTATTCGCCTCCCGGCGGGTCCATCTTCCTGAACCTGACCCGCGGTCCCTCCACCGTCACCGTGTCCATACGGGACCAGGGCCGGGGTATCGCCCCGGATGACCTGGAAAAGGTCAAACAGAAGTTCTTCAAGGGCAAAAATGCGGTGCGCGGGTCGGGCATCGGCCTGGCGGTGGTGGATGCCATCGTCACCGCCCTGGGCGGCACCACCGACATCACCAGTACCCTGGGACAGGGCACCACGGTGCTCATCACCCTGCCCCTGTACCGTCCCGGGCAGGAATACCTGCACGAACCCATCTGAAACCAAAAAAGGAGACTATCCGTCTTATGCCGCAAGAATCGCGTCCGACCGAAAAATTCCGTACCAGCGTGGGCGGCCAGGCCCTCATGGAAGGCATCATGATGCGCGGCCCCAAAAAGATCTGCTGCGCCGTGCGCCGTCCGGACGGCGCCATTGACCTCACCTATGAGGATGTGCACAGCCACTGGTACAACAAGATCCCTCTGGTGCGTGGCGTCTGCAACATGGTGGAAAACCTGTGCAGCGGCTACAAGTACCTGATGCACAGCGCCGACATCGCCATGACCGAGGAAGAGCAGGAAGCCGAGCAGTCCCGCTTGGACAAATGGCTGGAGGAACACACCGGCCCCGTCTTCCAGAACGTGCTCATGACCGCTTCCGCCCTGCTGGGGGTGGTGCTGGCCCTGTTCCTGTTTTTGTACCTGCCAACCTTCCTCACCGGGCTGCTGTCCACGGTGGTGCCCCTGAGCCGCTGGCCCCGGGTCATCATCGAGGCGGTGCTCAAGCTGGCCATCTTCCTGGGCTACATGTTCCTGTGCTCCCGCACCAAGGAGATCCACCGGGTGTTTGCCTACCACGGCGCCGAGCACAAGACCATCGCCTGCTATGAAGCAGGGGAAGAGCTGACGGTGGAGAACATCCGCCGCCACACCCGGTTCCATCCCCGGTGCGGCACCAGCTTCCTGATCCTGGTCATCCTCATCAGTATCGTGCTGTATGCGGTGCTGCCCTGGACCAGCACTGCCTTGCGGGTATTGTACAAACTGGCCATGCTGCCTTTGCTGGTGGCCATCTCCTATGAAATCCTGCGCTGGTCCGGCCGATCCAACTCCTGGCTGGCCAGGGCTGTGGCGGTGCCGGGGCTCTGGCTGCAGCGGCTGACCACCTTTGAGCCGGAGGACGACATGATCGAGGTGGCCATCGCCGCCGTGACCCCCGTCCTGCCCGACAACCCGGAGGAGGCCGCCTGGAACCGTGACTGAGCTTTCCCTCACCGGTCTGGCCCCCCGGGAAGCGCTGCGGGCGGTGCGCACGGCTCTGGAAACAGCCGGCGTGCCCGACGCCGCCTTTGATGCCCGGGAACTTTATCGCCGGGCGGTGGGGCGGGACCCCCGCCTGGATACCGTCCCCCTGACCCCGGAACACGCCGCGGCCCTGGCGGCCCTCACCGCACGCCGGGCCGGGCGGGAACCCTTGCAGTACATTCTGGGGGAGTGGGACTTTCTGGATTTCACCCTGCAGGTGGGCCCCGGGGTACTCTGCCCCCGGGCGGACACCGAGGTGGTCTGTGAGGCCGCCGTGGAGCTGCTGCAAAAGACGGGCGACCCCGCCCCTGTGGTGTTGGACCTGTGCGCCGGAACCGGCTGCCTGGGCCTGGGCGTCAAACGGTTTGTACCCGGTGCGCAGGTGACCTGCTGGGAAAAAAGCCCGGAAGCCTTGGTTTACCTGCGCCGCAACGCCCGGCAGGCCCTGCCCGGGGCGGAGGTGGCGGTGCAGGAAGGGGATGTGCTCACCGGCTGGGAAACAGAACCCCCGGCCAGTGTGGACCTGATCGTCAGCAATCCCCCCTACCTCACCGGCGCCGAAATGCGCGCCCTCATGCCCGAAACCACCCGGGAACCAGCTATGGCCCTGGACGGCGGGACAGACGGCCTTGCCTTTTACCGCTGCCTCACCGGGCCCTGGCAACGGGTCCTGCGCCCGGGGGGCTGGCTGGTGCTGGAGATCGGCTACGAGCAGAGGCAGACCGTGCTGGACCTGGGCGCCCAAAACGGCTGGGCTGGCGGCAGCTGCCGGCAGGATTACGGCGGCAACGACCGGGCCATTTTGCTGCAAAAACCGGAACGCAAAGGCTGAAAGCCCCATAAACCGGCCCGTAAATACACAACAAATAGTTGTAATTTCCTGCTGGAAAGGGTATAATAAGGGCATCTGAATCACAATAAGGGCGGGGGAGCAATCCCCCTTGCAAAGGAGAAATACAATGGCAGCCAAGAAAGAAAGCAAAACCACCACGGCGGCTCCCGCCGGGGACAAGAAGGCCGCGCTGGAAACGGCTCTGGCCCAGATCGAAAAGCAGTTCGGCAAGGGCGCCGTCATGAAGCTGGGCGCCAACGTCACCATGCAGGTGGACGCCATCTCCACCGGCAGCCTGGGCCTGGATATGGCCCTGGGCATCGGCGGCGTGCCCCGCGGCCGTATTGTGGAAGTGTACGGCCCCGAATCGTCCGGCAAGACCACCCTGGCCCTGCAGATCCTGGCCGAAGCCCAGCGCAACGGTGGCGAAGTGGCCTTCATCGACGTGGAACACGCCCTGGACCCCGCCTATGCCCGGGCCCTGGGGGTGGACATCGACAGTTTGCTGGTCAGCCAGCCGGATACCGGCGAGCAGGCCATGGAAATCTGTGAAGCCCTGGTCCGCTCCGGCGCCATCGACGCCATCGTGGTGGACTCGGTGGCGGCCATGGTCCCCAAAGCCGAAATTGAGGGCGAGATGGGCGACTCCCACGTGGGCCTGCAGGCCCGTCTGATGAGCCAGGCCCTGCGCAAGCTCACCGGCATCATCGGCAAGACCAACACCGTCTGCATCTTCATCAACCAGCTGCGTGAAAAGGTGGGCGTGGTCTACGGCAGCCCCGAAGTCACCACCGGCGGCCGTGCCCTGAAATATTATTCCTCGGTGCGCATCGACGTGCGCCGCATCGAGGGCCTGAAGGACTCCAACGGCTCCTTCATCGGCAACCGCACCCGGGCCAAGGTGGTCAAGAACAAGGTGGCCCCGCCCTTCCGGGAAGCGGAATTCGACATCATGTTCGGCGAAGGCATCTCCAAGGTGGGCGAGATCATCGACCTGGGCGTCAAGCTGGGCGTGGTCCAGAAGAGCGGCGCCTGGTTCAACTACGGCGATATCCGCCTGGGCCAGGGCCGTGACAACGCCAAGCAGTTCCTGAAGGACAACCCTGCCGTGGCCGAGGAGATCGAGAAAATCGTGCGGGAAAACGCCGACCGTCTCATTGCTGCGGGCAAGAAGGGCACCGTCAAGCCCATCGAGAAGGTGGCCACCCCGGTGGCCGCGGCCCCTGCCGCCGAAGCTGCCCCCGCTGCCCCCAAGACCACCGGCAGCGAGGTGGACCTGGACATCATGGTTGACGACTGATGCCCCGCCTCACAGAAATTTCCGAGACCAAGCGCGGGCGGTACGCCCTCTTCTTTGACGGGGAGTTTGCCTTCTCTCTGGACGAGGGCACCTTTGCCGACGCCGGCCTGCACAAGGACGACGAGCTGGAACCCTGGCAGATCGAGGACCTGCGCAAGAAAAGCGACACCCGCCGCGCCCTGGATAAGGCCATGGACCTGCTGGCTTTGCGGGACCACGCCGCCGGGGAACTGTACGACAAGCTCTGCCGCAAGTTCGACCCCCACAGCGCCGCCGCTGCGGTGGCCAAAGCAGGGGAGCTGGGCCTGCTCAACGACGAGGACTTTGCCCGCCGCCGGGCTGCCGAGCTGCTGCGCAAGCGCAAAAGCCGCCGGGAGATCCTGATGGACCTGAACAAAAAAGGCATCGACCGGGACACCGCCGCCGCGGTGGTGGAGGCCCTGGGGGACGAGGAGGAAGACCCCGATCTGGCCAGCGCCCGGGCGCTGGTACAGCGGCAGTATGCCTCCAAACTGGCCCAGGGCAAGGAACCCCAGGTGGCTGCCGCCCTGGCCCGCCGGGGATTTTCCCACAGTGTCATCCGCACCGTCCTGCAGGAAGCCCGGGACGAATAAACATAGGAAAAAGGAAACCACCATGACCAAAAACATTGCCATCATCTCTCTGGGCTGCCCCAAAAACCAGGTGGACGCCGATGTCTTCTGCCACGCCCTCCTCAAAGCCGGGCACCAGACTGTGGCCGACCCCGCCCAGGCGGACGTGATCATCGTCAACACCTGCGGGTTCATCCAGTCCGCCAAGGAGGAAGCCATCGAGAACATCCTCATGGCCTGCCAGTACAAGCAGCAGAACCCGGACCTGAAGGTCATCGTCACCGGCTGCCTGGCCGAGCGGTACAAGCAGCAGATCGCCTCCGAAATGCCGGAGGTGGACGCGGTGGTGGGCATCGGCTCCAACGCCGCCCTGCCCGCCATTGTGGAGCGGGTCTGCGCCGCCGGGGCTGACCGGTTGGAAAGCTACGGCCCCAAGACCGATATGCCCCTGGGCGGTGCCCGGGTCATCTCCACCCCCTCCCATTACGCCTACCTGAAGATCGCCGAAGGCTGCAACAACCGCTGCCGGTACTGCGCCATCCCGCTGATCCGCGGCCCGCTGCGCAGCCGTCCGCTGGAGGACTGCGTGGCCGAAGCCCGCTGGCTGGCCGGGGAAGGGGTGCGGGAGCTCATTGTGGTGGCCCAGGACCCCACCGCCTACGGCGAGGACTGGGGCAAGCCCGGAGCGGTGTGTGAGCTGCTGGACCGGCTCAACGAGATCGACGGCATCCGCTGGATCCGCATCCTGTACGCCTACCCTGAGCGCATCACCGACGAGTTCATCGCCGCCATGGTGCGCAACAAGAAGGTGGTGCCTTATCTGGACCTGCCCATCCAGCACTGCGACGACCGGGTGCTCAAGGCCATGAACCGCCGGGGCGGCCGCAAGGAGATCGAGGACGCCATTGCCCGGCTGCGGGCGGCCATCCCAGGCCTGACCCTGCGCACCACCCTCATCGCCGGCTTCCCCGGTGAGACGGAGGAGGAGTACGCCGAACTGTGCGACTTCGTCAAAACGGTGCGGTTCGACCGCCTGGGCTGCTTTGCCTACTCGGCGGAAGAGAACACCCCCGCCGCCACCATGGACGGCCAGATCGACGAGGAGGTCAAGCAGCGCCGGGCGGAACACATCATGGAGATCCAGGCGGACATCAGCGCCGCCGCCATGGCCGCCAAGGTGGGCAAGACCTTTGAGTGCATCTGTGACGGGGTGGACGACGAGACCGGCATGTATCTGCTGCGCACCCAGGCCGACTGTCCGGAGATCGACGGCAACGTGCTGACCCCCGCCGATACCCCCCTGACCCCCGGCGAATTTTACCGCGTGACCATCACCGACAGCGATACCTACGACCTGTACGGCTATGTGGAATCCGAGGAGGAGTAAGCAATGAATCTGCCCAACAAACTGACCCTGATGCGGGTCGTTCTGGTTCCGGTGTTCATGGTGTTTGCGGCCTACGGCCGCATCGGGACCGCCGCCTACAACCCCACCGCCCATCTGGTGGCGGGCATCGTCTTTGCGGTGGCCAGCTTCACCGACTTCCTGGACGGCTACCTGGCCCGCAAATACCATCTGGTCACCGATTTCGGCAAGTTCATGGACCCCCTGGCGGACAAGATGCTCACCACCGCCGCCTTCATTTACATGCTGGTGGACGGCCTGTGCTCTCCCGTGGTGCTGGCGGTCATCCTCTTCCGGGAATTCGCCGTGGCCGGTGTGCGGATGATCGCTGCCGGGTCCGGCACCGTCATTGCCGCCAACATGTGGGGCAAGGTCAAGACGGTGCTGCAGATGCTCACCGTGATCTTCTACTACTTTGTTCCCTTCTTCATGGGCTCCACCGACATCATGGCCTTCGGCCTCATCACCCAGGCCCTGTGCTGGCTGGTGGCCCTGGTCACGGTGATTTCCGGCTGTATCTATCTGTGGCAGAACCGCCGCTGTTTCATGCAGGCAAAATAAGCCCCTTCAGCCCTTGCGCCGCCGCGGCGCCGGGGCTATAATGATACAGCAAGGAAAATCCCGAAACATACCCGGAAAGGAAGCTCCGTTATGCAGATTTTCAACACCCTGACCCGCCAGAAGGAAGAATTCATCCCCCAGACCCCCGGGGAATACCGCATCTACGTCTGCGGGCCCACGGTCTATAACTATATCCATGTGGGCAACGCCCGCCCCATGATCGTTTTTGACACCCTGCGCCGCTACCTGGAATACCTGGGCAACAAGGTGTACTACGTTTCCAACATCACCGACATTGACGACAAGCTCATCGCCAAGGGTCAGCAGGAGGGCGTCTCCATGCAGGAGGTGGCCCGCAAGTTCGAGGCCGAGTACATCAAGGACTCCGAGGGCCTGAACGTCAAGGAGCCCACCGTCCGCCCCCGCGCCACCGAGCATATCGGCGAGATCATCAAGATCGTCAAGGACCTGGTGGCTTCCGGCCACGCCTATGTGGCCCGCAACGGCGACGTGTACTTCCGGGTCAAGTCCGACCCCGGCTACGGCAAGCTGAGCCACCTGAACCTGGACGACCTGGAAAGCGGCAACCGCGCCCTGCGCAGCCAGATGGACGACGATCTGAAGGAAGACCCGGCGGATTTTGCCGTCTGGAAGGCCGCCAAGCCCGGCGAGCCCTACTGGGAAAGCCCCTGGGGCCACGGCCGTCCCGGCTGGCACATTGAGTGCAGCGCCATGGCCCGCAAGCATCTGGGCAAGACCATCGACCTGCACTGCGGCGGCCAGGACCTGATCTTCCCCCACCATGAGAACGAGATCGCCCAGTCGGAGTGCGCCAACGGCTGCACCTTCAGCCGGTACTGGATGCACAACGGTTTCCTGAACATCAACAACCAGAAGATGTCCAAGAGCGCCAACAACTTCTTCACCGTGCGGGA
>CALWNO010000032.1 GCA_944382785.1 uncultured Gemmiger sp.
GCCCCTGCTAAGGGCGTAGGGTCTTAACGGGCCGCGAGGGTTCAAATCCCTCTTACTCCGCCAAAAGAGCCAGAAACGACGTGAAAACGTTCGTTTCTGGCTCTTTTTTGTTTGTGTTTATGGTAAGAGAATTCTGGTAATTCCTTGCAAGTTTCAGCATTTGTGTACACCGTTGTGTACAGTATTGTATACAAAACTGTTTACATCAGGTCATATGCATGGAGTCGATGGCTTCAAGTTTGGTCTGCAGGCTAATGTGTCCGTAGGTATCACCGAGAGCGCCGTTGCTGTGGCCGATGATGGAATTGACTACCGCCCGGGGAATCTCCGGCTGAACTTCCAGCAGTCGGGTGTAGCAGGTATGCCGCTGGCAGTAGGGGCGCAGCTGCCGGATGCCTGTCCGCTGAACCATCTGGGCGAATTCACTGTAAAAGCCATCAAGACTGTACTGGCAGAGACCATACCGGGCGAAGGGTAGGAGTGCTTCCAAAACTGGTAGAATAGCAGAAGCAATCGGAATTTCCCGGTTCCGCCCGGCGGATGTCTTGATGCCGCCTACAATGCGGCGGGCCGACAGATCCACCGCGCTTTTGTCGATGGCGGTCAGCTCTCCGGTACGAAGACCGGCATAGGCCATGATGAGGGCATATCCTGCAATAGGATGCCCGGAGTTCCAGTCCTCCCAGATCAGGCGCATCTCTTCGGGGGTGCGGGCGTCCTGAGCGGTGAGAGGTTTGCTGGGAAGTTCCAGATACCCGACCAGTTGTGCCTTGGCAGGAGGAACGATCTCATTGATGACGGCCAGGTCGAACAGCTTTTGCAGTACGGTCTTGGCGTCCCGTTTGGGGTAGAAGGCCCCGGGAAGATCTTCCACAATATCCTGCATTTCAAAAAAGCGGATACCGGCCACATCCCGGTCATGCAGCTCTTCCAGGCGTTTGTAGGCGGTGGCATAGTGACCACGTTTCTGCGGACTGATTTCCTGCCATTTGCGGGTATTCTGCAGCATCTCCCACAACTTGGACAGAGTATACACCTGGGAAGCCTGGGAGGACGGCGCGGCCAGGGTGGGCAGATAGGCGCGGGCCTCCCGCTGGGTGGCAAAGCCGCCCTTGGTTCGGCTCACCAGGCGCCCATGTACCACATGCCGGTATATAATGGTGTAGGTGTTGCCGCGCTTGATGACGGTGCCGCTGCCGTTGGGGGCTCGGCCCTTTTTGCCGGTCCGGCGGGGCGTGGATGTTTGCTTCTTTCCGCAATACGGACAGAAAAGGGCATCATCCGGGATCTGACGGCCACAGGCTGTGCGCACACACAACATAAAAAATCACCTCCGGGGCATACTTGTCAAAGCCTGCCCGGAGGTGGTATAATCCGAATTGCAGTAGGTCGGATTATTGCCTTCAGGCAAGCTGATCTATCCACGCCTCGCCGGTTGCCGCCGGCGGGGCGTTTTTTATTTTGCTGAGGAAATTTATTGCGCCACAGTAAAGTCCTGGCTGCCGTATACGGTACCGAACATGTCCTGAGCGGTAAGCGTGACAGGTGTTGTCAAATCGTCCAACTCGTAGGCTACGGCGTTGGAAACGGTGCCGCCAACTTTGATATCCTGGAGCTGGCTGTCCAGGAACTGATCGTCAGGGAGCATTCCGACATTGAGGGTATTCACGGCGTTGGGATCGTTGTCTTGCACGGCCTCAAAAACAAGCATCCAAGCAGTCGAAGGATTCAGCGCAGTATCAGAAGCGACATTCGTTGTGTCATACCAGAATGCAATCACGGGCTTGTCCCCGTATTCGTTGCCGGTCTCGCCGGGCTGAATCACCTTGTAATCAGTGATGGTGATGGTGTATTCATCCGAAGTATAGACACCGTCCGAAAAGGTGATTCCGGTGGTCTCGGAGGTATCCAATCCAGAGGATTCATCTACTTCGCCGGTTTTTTCGAGCTGAAGAGTGGTGGTAACGCCCATCATAGAGACTTCGTAAGAGATAGTGCTGTTTTCGTATGTGAATTCCTTGGTGGCATCTCCGGAAGCAAGCAAGGCACCGCTGGTCTTGGATGTATCGTTATTAGAGATCCAGGAATAGGGTTCCGTAGAATCTTCGGGAGCGGTAAAGCTGCCAGCCCAGTAAAGAGCGGAGGTACCGTCGGAGCTGATCCAGTTGATTTCGATGGTATCACCTTGAATGGTAGCTTGTTGGTAGCTGTCACTGGCGTCGACCTGTGTCCATACACCGGTCAGGTCGGGAGCAGGTTCTGGCGTGGGAGCAGGCGTTTCAACAGAGGAAGAAGAGGGCGTCTCCGCTGAACTAGTAGAAACTGCAGCGCTTTGGCTGGAAACGGAGTCTCCACAAGATGCCAAAGTAAGAACTAAACTCACAGCCGCACACAAAGATAGTATCTTTTTCATGATGAACCTCCTATTTTTCTGCCTTCTTGGCAGTTGCTTCATGAATCGTGATGAATCCTGTTTCATAGTAGGAGCAAACCCGGCGGGGACTTCCTCTGAGCCGAGCTGAAATATAGAACAACGCATTTATAAGTTGGCGAGATATACCGCAAAATAATTTACTCTACCACTTACAAGCGATAAGGATAATACTACTTGTACCGAATTCGGATGCTGATAGAGACATTCTTTTCCAGTCTTTGAATGTCGCCTTTTTCAGATATTACCTTATAAGGGCCTCCCCGAATAAAGGCAGAAATGAAAATAATAGTATGATGAGAAAGAATATCTTTGACATGGCGGTTGTCATCGCGGCTGATATAACCCACTTTTTCACCGGCTATTTGGACTATAACAGCATTGCGGTCCTCTCGATTACTGGGTTCAGGAATCAGCTTAACAGGCCTGTTGACATACTGGTATTTATAAATACATTGCATTGCCTTTCCTTGTGAAACCAAGGTTTTGGCCGTTTTTCGCCAGTCGGGATTCAAGGCTCCAAGCAACTGTATGGATTTTGCGTAATAGGAGGTGCCGACCACATAAAAGTCCTCTTGCTGATAATTCTTTTGGTCGGTGGATGAGTTGGAGTCCGGATGATTTTTGCCGAAAAGAAAATCGAGAAATCCCATATGCAAGTCACCGCTCCTCAAAAGTGTAGCTGATCCTTTTACAAACCGCGGCAAAGACCGACGGCTTTTCCTTCTATGGTTACATCATTCATATCTGCTTTGTTCCGAATGATAGAGGGGTACGAGGGATTTTCCGGGCGCAACTCTATATAATCATCATGCAAATAAACATGCTTGAGAGTCGCTTCACTGCCGATTCGCACCGCTGCAATCTCGCCATTTTCTACCTGTGGCTGGCTGCGGATGGCAACCAAATCTCCATCCTTGATCCTCGGTTCCATGCTGTCGCCAATGCACTTCAGAGTGAAGGTGGCCCTCCAGGCAGAAGGGACTGAGACGATGTCCTCAATATTTTCTTCAGCAGTAATGGGTTGCCCGCATGCAATGCGGCCGACCAAAGGAACCTGATCCATAGGAGGAAGAGGTTCAAAGCCGGGGGGAATGGCGGCGGGTTTGGGGTTGGAACTTTTTCCGACAAGATAGTCGATGGAGGTATCATAAAACTCCGCAAGCAGAATCAAAGTTTCCGAATTTGGCTCGCGTGTGCCCTTCTCATAATTGACATATGTGGTATAAGGCATCCCGAGGCGAGCGGCAGCTTCCTTCATGGATATCCCTTTTTCTGTTCGCAGTTCGTGCATGCGGTTCATGGAAACACCTCCTATATGTATATTATAATACACATTTTGAGTAATCAGTCAACGAAGATTCCCGAATTGAGCATTTTACACAAATTGTGGTTGCCCGATTCGGGTATTATTTTGCTTTACAATTACCCAAATTGGGTATATCATAATGGTGAAATACCCAATATGAGTAATTCGAAAAGAGAAGGGAGTGAAAACTATGCCATATCCGAACATCAATGCTGAACGCAGTAGACGGGGGCTTACCGTGGAAGCTCTTGCAAAAGAGCTGGGAGTATCCAGAAAGACCATTTACAACTGGATGGCACACGGAAACATTCCGCAAAGCAAGCTGGAAAAGATGGCGGAACTGTTTGATTGCTCCATTGACTATCTGCTTCAGCGTGATGTTGAAAAAGGCTGTGTCAGCTGAAAGGGGGATCATGCTATGAAGCGCTATGCCATCCAGATGTACACCTACAAAAGCCGGTCCGACATGTCGTGCCGCTGGATCACGCTGGAGTCCATGCAGTACGACACCCTGGAAGAGGCAAAAGCCGCCTTTGCGCGGCTTCCCATCAAAACGGACCACCGTATCGCAGAAGCCTACACCGTGGTGAGGTACAAGCCCGTCAAAGTATGAAAGGAGGCGACTACTAATTCATTTTTCCACAATCGTCAGTGCCCTCATCGGTGGGATGCTTGGTTGGAACCTTGAATTCCTGCTCAGTTGGGTAAAGGGAGATAGCCGCGTCAAACGCTCCAAGAGAAAAAACAAGAGAGAAAAATGCGGCAATAAAGCAAAGGACTTTGATGTAAGGCAATAAAGGGTGACCATCAGGCGTAGCTGGCAACAGTACACCAGCCATGAGAAACACCGGAAAAGATAGTGTGCTCAGATAAAACTGCCGAATGAGGTTCCGCTTGCTATAGACCTTATGCTGGCTTTTTCCGGTTTGGTTGGAAATCTGTTTCCAAAATTCATGCAACATGTACATAATTGCCGATGAAATAGCCCCAACAACCAAGTCGCGAATGACATCATCTATCATATAGATACCTTCTTTCTGTCAGCATTGTAACGTGGAATAAATAAAATAACAAGGAGTCTGATGTTATGAAAAAAGCAATCTGTATTTTGGCCTGCACGGCGCTGGCGGCGACACTGGCGGCGTGCTCTACGGAAGCCGAGCGGGTTTCTTATAACCTGTCCCAACAGGCGGACAACTTCAATGACATCCGCCAGGTGACGGTGATCAACTGCCTGCAGGGAGATGTTCTGTTCCAGATGACCGGCAAGATGAGCATCACGGCCGACACTGCCGACAATCAGCTGGAAATCGTTGTGGAGGATGAAAACGGGGAGTACAAAAAACACTTCATCGGCCTCAGCGACAACGTGACCTATGTGGTGGAGGATGTGACCACCGGCGACGTGAACCAGTACAAGTACACGCTGAACTTCAACCCGAAAATGTGGCTGCCCGAGGTGGCGACGATCGACTGACGATACCCAGGGGAAAGCTCAATTTGCAACAGAGCATCCGTACGGAAAGGAGGCTACCCATGACCACAGCAGAAAAGATTGACACCTATCTGGACAGGGTACTGCGCTATCTTGAGACACCCTGGAGCCAGCGTGACCCGGCGGAACTCGCCGCCCTTATGGAAATGAAGGCCGACATTTACAAAAGCGCCGGGAAGAAAAACGGCCAAGTGAATCCTGGATGAAAGGAGGTCCCCCATGAATATGACCATTCGCCCCAAAGAAGCCTGGGACATGCTCCAGGACGCGGGCATTATCATCAGCATGGAAAAACTCAAGCAGGGAATCCGGCATGGCGTATGGTCCTGGGCGGATTACATTGCCGCCGAAGATGAAAACCAGAAGGAAGTTTACATCATCTACCGGATACCATTCCACCGTTGGCTGACCGCCCGCAGCCCCTACGTGAAGCCGCTTGCCGAAGAGGCACCGCCCGCGCCGGGCATGCGTTCCTGCTGAAAGGAGGCCCCACATGCTTGCCCACATTCTCGCCCTGGCCGTTGTCGCCCTGGGTGGCGTGGCCCTGTACGGCGCCGGCCGGTCGGATGGCTACCGCGCCGGTTACCGTGCCGCTGAAGCCGATGCCACCCCGGAGATCTACGACCCCCACAAAGAAACCAAGAAAGGAGAACCCCATGGAGATGCACAGCGTGTATTTCGTCCCTGACCCGGCGGCGGCCAGGCTGAAACAGGAAAACCGTCGCCTGAACCGGGCCTGCAACCTGTTCCGCCGCATGGCCATTGTGACCATGGCCGTGCTGGTGTTGGAGACCTTCTTTTATCTGGCCGTGCTGGCCCGGATGGACAGCGTACATAAAACCATCGAGAGCGCTTCCCGCAGCAGCGTGGCCGCCGCCCAGCAGGAGGCCAGCATCTACAAGAGCCTGCTGGCTGTCTATGAAGCCAGGGAGGCGGACCTGTGAGCCTCCAGGCACAGCGGAAGCTCATCGAGCAGCTGGCGCCGCTGGTCTGGCAGGAACGCCAGGAAGAGGCCGCCCGCGCCGCCGCCACCCACAGCCGGGAACCTACGCCCTGGTATTTCCTCAACATCAACCATCCGGTCATCAAGCGGCTGTATCTGCGGTTTATCCGCCGGTCTTTCAACGGTGCGCCTCTGGTGGCGCCGCCCGGCGACCTGGACCGGGTGCGGTTTGAGCTGTCCCTGCTGCACCCGGCGGTGCTGCGGCAGCTGGCCCAGGAATACCGGGCGGCCGGCAAACTGTGAGAGAAACCTCTCTCCCGACCGGCGGGTCACGGTCTGGCCCGCTGCCACCGCGCGCAAGCGCCAAAACCACACAAGGAGGGAACCACATGAAACGACAAAGCACCAAACGACTGTGGCAGTTCCACCGGGAATTAAGCCACCTGCAAAGCCCGCCGCAGCATCCCTGCCACGGCTGCGGGGAGATCGCCCTGGTGAAGATCCTGGCAGGGGAGAACCGCACTCTGAAGCGCAAGGCCCGCGCCCTGGAACGGGAGATTCTGGCCCTGCGCGCCCAACTGCGCCGGGCCCATGCCGCGCCCGTCAACTTTGACAGGGAGGCAGCCCAGTGACCTACATACTCATGAGCATCCGGGCGCCCTTTGCAGCCCTCATTCTCCAGGGCAAAAAGACGCTGGAGATCCGCAAGTCCGCCCCGAAAGCCATCCGGGAGGGACCGCTGTGCGTCCTTCTCTATGAGAGCAAGCGGGAAGGGGGCCGGGGCAAGATCGTGGGCTGGTTCACCTGCCGCAATACCCGCCGCCTGTGGGAAATGTTCGAGCGGGAAGTCTGCGACAAAGCCTGCCTGGAAAGCTGGCAGCTGCGCCGGTACGCCTCGGAATCCCGGCGGGACGTGGCCCAGCTGTACGCCTGGCAGGTGGAGGGCCCCACCGAGCTGGCGGAACCGGTTTCCCTGGCCAAAGCCGCCGCGCCCTGCCCGCCCCAGAGCTGGCGCACACTGGACCCCCAGGCGGCCCGGCAGATTCTGACCCTGCCCACCAAGACAACCGAACAGCTTTTGCACTCGACTGCAAAATAAAAACCGGCCCCACAAATCCTGCGGGGCCGGTTTGGACAAGCACGAAGGCCTGCCGATTCAGCAAATTTAGTATAGACCTTTGCGCTGTGTCCTGTCAACAATCCCGGCGGCTGCGGCCGCCTTTCCGGGCTTGTATGGGGTAATAAAAGAAGAACGGAGCCCACCCAAGGAAAAGAGAGGAGATCATGCGGACCTATCAGCGCGAACGAAGATACATCTGCGGCAGGAACCGACGGGACGCCCAGTACCAGGAGGTGGAGATCTACCCGCTTTCCACCCGGAACGGACGTGGCCGGGACCTGGACCGGGAGAACGCCAAGCCGCCGTCCTTCCGGGGAACCCCCAAGGCCCAGGCCAACCACAACGCCAAGACGGCCCGGCAGTGGTTTCACCGGCTGGCCGTGAGCAATTTCACCGCGAAGGACACCCACACCACCCTGACCTATGCACCGGAGAACCGCCCGGCATCGGCAGAGGAAGCTTGGCGGGATTTCCGCAACTGGCTGCGCCACCTGCGGGATGCCTGCCGCGCCGCCGGGCTGCCCAAACCGGAATGTCTGGCCGTGATGGAATGGCAGGAAGCCGACCCGGACACCGGACAGAAAGAGGTGGTGCCCCACTTCCATGTGCTGCTGCGCTGTGAGCTGGACCGGGATACCATCGAGGGCTGCTGGCACCGCAAGGGTATCCGCCTGGGCCGGGCCAACGCCGACCGCCTGCAGCTGGACAAAGGCAGCCTGGAAGCCCTGGCCAACTACATGATGAAGTACCCCAAGCGCAAGCACCGCTATTTCCGCAGCCGGGGCATTGTGAACCCGGTCATGCCGCCGCCCAGGGACGGCCGCTACACCCGCCGACAGGTGGCCCGCCTGGCCACCGATGCCGCCCGGCTGAATGATGCCGCCTATTGGGCCCGCAGATACCCGGGCTGGCAGCTCATCGAGGCCAGCGCCCAATATAACGACTTTCTGGGCTGGTCCATCAGCCTGAAACTGTACCGCCGACGAGGCGGGGAAGGAGAGACACGAAGATGACAGAAGATACAATGACCAGATTCATGGTTGGCTGCTGCCCATGCTGTGGCCAGACCGTCACACTGAGTACCCCGGCGGAAACCAGGGGGGAAGCCGACGCCATGGCAACCATGGAATGCACCTGCGTGAATGGTGAACCGGTGAGCCGCCAGGCCAACGAGAGGAAGATGCTGCAGGAAGTATTCCCCGACATCTCCCCGGAAGCCGGTGACCTGCTGTGCCAGGTGGCGGACATGATCCGGAGCGGTGACCTGTACAGTGGCACCAGCATCAAGGTGATGGAGAATGTGGTGGCCAAGTTCAAGACCAGCGGCGCCGCTGTCGTGGTCACACGGGTGGAAAAGCGCGAACACCAGCGCAGCATCTGAATGGCCTTCACCGAGAAAGACCTGCAGCGCTTCGGCCCGGCAGCACAAGCCCAGATCCGCCGCGAACTGGCCCGGCGGGAGGCCGAGCAGAAGGCCCGCCGAGTCAAGGAAAAAGCCGCAGCCGGGCCGAAGATGCCACAGCCGGGCAGCAACCTGGAACAGCAGTATTACACCACCGTGATCTGGCCCCGGATGCTGGCCGGTCAGGTGGTCAGCTGCGAGCTGCAGAAACGCTTTGAACTCTACCCGGCGGATGCCTACTGCGGCGTCCGCCTGCCCGCCGCCCACTACACCCCGGATTTCTTTGTGACCTACACCAATGGCCTGGTGGAGGCCATCGAGGTGAAGCATGCCGCCATCCGCCGCCTGCAGCGGGACTACATCTACCGCCGTCGGCTGTTTATCGAACTCTACGCCCGCCCCAACGGGTGGAAGTTCACCGAGTACATACAGGAGGATACACCATGACCGATCTCAATACCGTGTTGGACAAGATCACCGCCCAGCAGAATCAGCACAATAAAGGCTCTGCGCCCTGGTGCGTGGGGGAGCAGCTGAAAGACATCCTGCGCGCCCAGCCGGAGGCCGCCGAACTGGTGGCCCAGGACCTGGAACAGAAAGGCATGGGCATTGCCGACTGCGAAAAGCAGATCGCCGCCTTTGCCAAGGAAAACCGTCAAGGAAACATGGGTTTCTGTGGACCGGCGGATTCCGACCGCATCATCCGGGAGTTTTACGGTCTTCCCGCCCGCCGGGAGGATACCGCCGCCCCGGCCGCCGCACCTGCACCCGCCCGGCGGCGCACCATACGCCTGGCGGACTTTATGTGAGGGGGAGAGTAGCGTGGAATCGGATATGATTAAAAACATTCTGGAAGCTCTTCAACCGCCGGTAGATCTGTTTGAACAGATGGCGCGTCAGAAAGATGGATTTACCGAAGTGTGGCTGGGTGTGCGGAAGGTGTACAGGGCTGATTTGGACTGCGATGGATGGTACAAAGATCTGCGACCGCAGGGTGATGAGCCGCCCGCCATGTTGTGGTGCAGCGATTGCGAGCAGCGTGTGGTAACTGCCTGGATGAGTGAAGAGAGAGAAAACTGCCGGGGTGGGACTTATTCAAGGCGTGGCATTCGTCTGTATGACCATGATACTGGGAGCCCCGTAGAAAAGTGGGAAGGAAGTACTTTCCACTGCCCATGCTGCGGAAAGAAAGGATGGGTGTACAACACGGATCAGATGCGTGGGCGCACAGAGAAAATGATTGTTACCGTACCCTATGTAAAACAAAGTGTTCTGCTGCTGGTACAGTGGGATGCTGAACGCTGGGTGGAAAGCAGCCCGACAGAAGGTTGGCGTATGAAAAAAAGAACCTTACCCCTGCGTGCCTATGTGGTGGATGGGAAAAAGATCACCACTTGGCGCAAAGAGGTACGAGGAGCGTATGGTTCGGTGGTGATGAAGCTGGATGCATGGGAGAAGCTGGAGCGATACACGGACCGGTTGGGCATTCCCTATTTTTACTGCAAAAGGATGCCTGACTTGGAAGGGACCAGCCTGGAAAACTCAAAACTGTGGGAATGGATGCATGAGGTCTATAGAAAAAGTCTATTTTCGCCGCTAGCCTACATACGACTTTAACTACATCACGGTGGTGGAGAACGTGCCCGCCCGCCTGGTGGAGGAAAACGCCGCTGCCGGTGTGACCAAGCTGGCTCTGCTGGCCAAACTGGGCCCGGCGGATCAGCAGGAAGTGGCCGGAGAACTGGCCGACATTACGGTGAAGGAACTGCAAAGCCTGATCGAAGAAAAGAATGGCCTGGCGGAGCAGCTGTCCCTGCTGCAGGCCGAGGCACCGGTGGAAGGCCGGGCCGAAGAAGTGGACATGGACGCCCTGCGCGCCGAACTGCTGGAACAGGCCAGGGCGGAGGTGGCGGACACCCACCGGCAGGAACTGAAGCGGGCGCTGCAGGAACAGGGTGACAAGCTGGCCGAAGAAAGAAAATCTGCCGAGCTTCACGCAGCGGCACAGGCAAAAAAGGAGGCGGAGCGGGCAGCACGGGAAAAGGCGGCCCTGGCCAAGGCTGAGGCCGCTCGAAAGGCCGAAGCCGATATTGCCGCCGCCCGGCGGGATGCTGCCGAAGAAGCCCGCCGCCAGCAGGAAGAAAAGGACCGGAAAGCCCTGGAACAGGCCCGGCGGGACGCAGAAGAAGCCCGTGCCAGGGCAGAAGCCACCGCCCGCCAGCTGGATCTGGCCGCCAGTGAGGACAGCATCCGCTTTGCCTTGCTTTTTGAGCAGCTGCAGGACGCCGCCCAGAAGATGATGGACCTGATCGACGCCATGACCGCCGACGGCCGCACCGACGAAGCCGAACGGCTGCACACCGCCCTCACCGGTGCCCTGCAGGCCCTGGCCGGAGAAGCGAAAGGAGAGTGCCATGCCTGAAAAGAAACCTGCGGCGCCGCGGTATGAGGATTGCCCCTGCCGCTGCTGCAAGAAGGACGACCTGTGCAACAAAAAGCCTGCCGAATGTAAACCCTACAAGACCTGGTTTGTCACCAAGTGGCGGCAGATCACCCACCACCGGAAAGGAGCATAACCATGAAAGCTGTGAAACTGTGCCGCGACTGCGGCCTCCCCATCAAAAACGGTTCTTCCCGGCGGGTAGTCTGTGATGATTGCCTGCGGAAAAAGGGAGCCATCCGGCAGGAAGAGGTCCGCTCCCTGGAAAACGAAGAGGAAGCCCGGCGGGCCGCCGAACAGGGCAAGCACAAAAAAGCCTTTCAAGAGCCTGGACCAGTGCGTGAGTGAAGCCGCCGCCCTGGGCATCAGCTACGGCCAGTACGTGGCCCGGGGGCTGGATCAGCCGTGAAGAATTGGAGAACCTAATACTCGATTACTCGATGGTTCCGTGTTGTGCGCTATACGAGATGGGAAAAGCGCCAAATGTTGGATAGTGCAGCTATTTTGAGAATATGGTGGATGAATAAAATGAATGAACAGCGTGTGGAAAACGATATGTTTGATGCCATGTGGTCGTTCCTGGAAATGGGATCTCAAAAGGCAAATTACCCAGCACTCAAGCATGCCGTTCTGGAACTTCGCAAAATGATGATGCAAAAGACGGCGGGGCAGAGGAAGGACAAGAAGAAAGATATCGCGTTTGACAACCTGGCAAGAGTAAAAAATGAGATCATAATTGAAGCCATGGCGCTTGTTTTAAGCGGAGAGTATGAAGAAGGTGAACGCAATGGAGAAACAAAGGATGATTGACGGAAATGAGCTTCTTGAAATCGAGAGACTACTTAACACAGACATCATCCAAAAAAGTAAAGAGGCGTCTTGGCTAATGAGCCAAGTTCTCCACGACATCGCTGCCATGCCGACAATCGACCAGGAAACCCTGCCTATTGTGCAACAGCTGCGGGCGGAGCTGAAACAGGTCAAGACGGATCAGGATGCGGCCATGAGCTTTATTCCCAAGACCTGCGCAACCTGCAAATATGGCAATTCGCCGTGCGACTGGTGCGTAAATGACCCTGATGGAGATTTGAACTGGGAGTGGAACGGAAAATCAAAGGAGTGATGCCGATGACCTATGAAGAAAAGCGCCGATGGTTGTGGAGGTACCAGGATAGCCTGCGGAGGGAAAAAGAACTGGCCGAAGAGGTGGAGCGCCTTCAATCGGAGGCTACAAGAATCACACCACTTTTGTCAGTCATGCCCGGTGGAGCAGGTGATGGCCAGAAACTGCCTAAGTCTGTGGAGAGGATTGTTCAGGCAAAGCAGGAACTGCAGGAACAAATCGACCTGTGTACGGATATTCGCGGAGAAATCGCAGAGGTTATCGAACAGATCATAAACTATCGGGACCATGAGATTTTGAGGAGGCGATACATACTGGGGCAGAAGTGGGAAGAGATAGCGGTGGAGATGCACTATACCTATCAGCATATATGCAACATTCACAAGGCGGTTGTTTGCAATCTCATTTTGCCGGGAAACAGTTGATAGTATTTTATAATCAACTGTGCTATACTGGTACCGTCGAAAGCCGCAGGGAAAACCTCCCCGCGGCTTTTGCTTTACGCTTTTGCGTCATGAACCCTCCTGCAGAACGGGACCTGCGCGGGATGAGCGGCCGCTACCGCTTCCCACGTCGCTGCGATAAGGACCCAACCGCCGGCTGAGATGCCGGCTCTTGTATGCATGTCCGGCCCGCATGAAGGCCTGGCGGGCTCAATGGCCGTATCAGTCCCGACTCGCCGCGGGGCTGGCGAGCATACGGCACCGCCCGGCAGGCGGGGAGAGACCCACACACTTGTGACAAAGACGCTCCGTCCTCTGCACTGCCGGGCGGCTGTTTTTATAAACGAGGTAAAGTCCACCATGCCCACCACCCGCAACCGTCCCGACCACGACGGCACCCACCGCCTGGCCTTTGAGCGAAACAAAAAGAAGATCTTCGCCACCCAGACGGTGTGCGGCATCTGCGGCAAGCCGGTGGACTTCTCCTACAAATACCCACACCCGCTGTCGCCCTGCATTGACCATATCATTCCCATTGCCAAGGGCGGGCACCCCAGTGATCTGAGCAATCTGCAGCTGGCGCACTGGTGCTGCAACCGGCAGAAGTCGGACAAGCTCTGTGCCCGGCGGGTGCAGGATGCCGAGCCGGAAGTGGTCAGCGCCCGGATGCTCCCGCAAAGCTGCGACTGGACCGCTTATCACGGCCGCTGACCTGCATTTTTGCCTGCACCCGGCCACCCGGACCGGAACCCGCCCGGCGGGCCGATCCGCCGTACCGACAGGGGGGACACCCCCCTCCCCGGTGGGCCTTCGGACTTCACCGCCGTCACTGGGAATATTTCTCGCGCTCAAATTTACATGACCCCACCCAAAACCAGCCGAAAAGGAGGCTTTGCCCATGGCTCAATACCGCGGTATGGCGTACCTGCGGCGCAAGCTCGCCAATAAGCGGATGCGCGTAAGGGTGCGCTACCGTTACTACGAGATGAAGAACGCTACCCGGGATTTTGACATCATCATCCCGCCGGAGTTCAAGAACTTCAGCGAGGTGCTGGGCTGGTGCGGCAAGGCCGTGGACCAGATGGCCGACCGGCTGGTGTTCCGGGAGTTCGATAACGACAACTTCGACCTCAACGGCATCTACCGCCTGAACAATGCGGACATCCTATTTGACTCCGCCATCCTGTCCGCCCTTATTGCGGCCTGCTGCTTTGTGTACATCTCGCCGGATGAGGGCGGTTTTCCCCGGCTGCAGGTCATCGACGGCGGCAACGCCACCGGAATCCTGGACCCCATCACCAACATGCTGACCGAAGGATATGCCGTCCTGGCCCGGGATGACCACGACCGCCCCACGCTGGAAGCCTGGTTCATCCCCGGTGAAACCTGGTATTACCCCAAGGGCGGCAAACCGTACAAGGTGACCAATCCGGCACCGTATCCGCTTCTGGTGCCCATCCTGCACCGGCCGGACGCTGTGCGGCCCTTCGGCCACAGCCGGATCAGCCGGGCCTGTATGGGCCTGATGCAGGGGGCGCTGCGCACCCTCAAGAGGTCGGAGATCTCCGCCGAGTTCTATTCCTTCCCCCAGAAGTACGTTCTGGGCACCGACCCCGACGCCGACCCCATGGACAAGTGGCGGGCCACCATCTCCAGCATGCTGCAGTTCACCAAGGACGAGGACGGGGATGCCCCCACGGTGGGGCAGTTCTCCCAGGTCAGCATGAGTCCCTTCACCGAGCAGCTGCGCACCTTTGCGGCGCTGTTTGCGGGGGAGACCGGCCTGACCCTGGACGACCTGGGTTTTGTGACCGACAATCCTTCCAGCGCCGAGGCCATCAAGGCCAGCCACGAACCCCTGCGCCTGGCGGCCCGCAAGGCCCAGCGCACCTTCAGCACCGGCTTTCTCAACGCCGGGTTCCTGGCCGCCTGCGTGCGGGATAAGTACGCCTACAAGCGGGAACAGCTCTACCTGACACGCCCCACCTGGGACCCGGTGTTTGAGCCGGACGCGGCCATGCTCTCGGGTATCGGGGACGCGGTGAACAAGATCAATCAGACGATGCCGGGCTACTTCGGCCCGTCCAACCTGCGGCAGATGACCGGCATCACCGCCGACAACGAATAAGGAGCCACCGCCATGGAAGATATCGCCCCCGCGCTGCTGGAAACTCTCCGGAAGCGCTTTTTGCAGCATCTGGAAGGCAACGCCCGCGCGGCGGAACTGCTGGAAGCCATCCTGGCCGGAAAGGCCGGGTACGAGGAAGCAGGGGACTATGCCGAGGCGGTGGGCCAGGCGCTGGCCGGGGCGTTCTCCACCATCACCGGCGCCGACCTGCCCGACGGGCGGATGTACTGGAACATTGCCGACAGGGTTGTGCGGCCGCTGCTGGAAGAGGACCACACCATGGTCAGCGATGCGGCGGTGCAGGTGCAGAAAGCCCTGAACCAGGCGGCGGGACTTGGCTTGCAGCCCCAGACGGTGCCGGTGGACAGCGAAAAGATCAACGGCATCCTGAACCGCCTGGACGCGGCCGCTGCCTACGATGACGTGGCCTGGATTCTGGGAGACCCAGTGGTGACCTATTCCCGGGGCGTGGTGGACGCCACCCTGCAGGCCAATGTGGAGTTTCAGGGCAAGACCGGACTGCAGCCCAAGGTGGTGCGCCGCGCCCCGTACAAGTGCTGTGAGTGGTGCAGCCGCCTGGCCGGGAGCTACACCTACCCGGACGTGCCCCGGGATGTCTACCGCCGCCACCGGAATTGCCGCTGTGTGGTGGAATACGACCCCGGCAGCGGACGGCGGCAGAATGTTCATACCAAGCAATGGACAGAACCCGCAGAAGATGTTACAATTTTAGAAAGAAGACTGCTCGGGCTGCGCGTGCAGGGCATCACGGTGCAAAAAATCAGCGACCATGTCCGGCAGCGCATGACAGAACGGAGCGTGCCCGTGGAGGATATCCGGGACGCCCTCGAAAACCCGCTGCAGGTGAATCCCGCCAGGTATGACCAGGAGGGGCGGCCCTCCATTATCGTGGTGGGACGCCATGCAACACTGGCCATCAACCCGGAAACGGGCGTGATCGCCACCTGTTACCCGACCCATTCTAAAACGCGCAAGAAACTGGAGGCGCTCGAAACATGAAAATTGAATTGACGCCGCAGGAACAGGCGTTGCTGAAAGCGCGGGAGATCGCCTTTGCACCTGGGCAGGACTATACGGAAGAGGAAGCGCTGACCATGCTGGACGCGGTCCGCGATTCCGAAGTGTACTACTCCCAGGGGGAAGACGCCGAAACACAGCGGCTGTACAGCCAGTATGCCGCACTGGGGGATAAGCTGTTTGCCCTCATCCCCGAAGCATAACAGAAACAGATCCACAACCACGATGCATCCGCACCGTGGTTTTTGTATGCGCTTTTGCAGTTGACTGCAAGGGCGCTTTTCTATTTTCATCCAAACCTGCCGGGCTCGGGAGGAACCCGGCAAACCAAACGCAAGGGGGTGTGCCGTGCAGCAATGAGCACCGCAGCCGCCAAGACCAAACCGGCAGCCAGGAAAAAGGCACCAGCCAAAACCAAGGCTGCCAAACCCAAAAAGCCCGGCGGTGGTAAAGCGATTTCAAAACGCAAAACCAAAACCGCCCCGGCGGAACCCCAGCTGGACACACCCCAGCCGCGCCGGGGCCGCCAGACGCCCACCGCCTCGGTGGTGCTGCCCTATACCGATACCAAAGGCCAGGAAGCCGCCGACCTGTACGCTGCCACCGGGCGCACCGCACAGGAATGGCAGCTGCTTCTTTTGTGCGACATCATGGCGGTGGGGGAGGACGGCCTGTGGGTGCATACCAAGTGCGGGTACAGCGTGCCCCGCCGCAACGGCAAAAACGAAGTGGTGGGCATGCGGGAGCTGTACGGCCTGGAAAACGGGGAGCACATGCTCCACACCGCCCACCGCACCACCACCAGCACCGCCGCATCCCGGCGGCTGGCCGCCCTGCTCAATGAGGCGGGCTTTACCGAGGTCATGCGCCCCAAGACCGGGCAGGCCTACAAAAAGAGCTACACCTACACCAAGCAGATCGGTATGGAGTGCATCACCCTGCTGGATGAGGGCGGCGGCACCATCAGCTTCCGCACCCGGTCAGCCAAGGGCGGCCTGGGCGAAGGCTTCGACCTTCTGGTGATTGACGAAGCCCAGGAATACACCGACGACCAGGAAAGCGCCCTCAAGTATGTGGTGTCGGACAGTGCCAACCCCCAGACCCTTTTCTGCGGCACCCCGCCCACGCCGGTCAGCTCGGGCACCGTGTTCTTCAATCTGCGCAACGATGCCCTGCAGGGAAAGACCCCAAATACCTTCTGGGCCGAATGGAGCGTGGACCACCAGACCGACCCCCACGACGTGGAAGCCTGGTACGAAACCAACCCCAGCCTGGGCACCATTCTCACCGAGCGCAAGATCGCCGATGAGATCGGCACGGACGTGGTGGACTTTAACATCCAGCGCCTGGGCCTGTGGCTGCGGTATAGCCTGAAAAGCGCCATCAGCAAGGCAGAGTGGGACGCTTTGCAGTGCGCCAAGCTGCCGGGGCTGCGAGGCAAGCTGTACGCCGGAATCAAGTTCGCCCACGACGGCAGCGGCGCCGCCCTATCCATCGCGGTCAAGACGGCCACCGGCAAGGTCTTTATCGAAGGCATCGACTGCCGCCCGGCCCGTGCCGGCTGCGGCTGGATGGTGGACTTTCTGGCCAAAGCGGACCTGGCCGGGGTGGCGGTGGACGGCGCCAGTGGCCAGCAACTGCTGGCGGACGCCATGAAGGAGGCCAAACTCAAGGCCCCGCTGCTGCCGTCGGTGCGCCAGATCATCGCCGCCAACGCCGCTTTTGAACAGGCCATCTTTGCCAAGACCATATGCCACATGGGACAACCCAGCCTGACCCAGGCCGCTTCCAACTGTGAAAAGCGGGCCATCGGTTCGGGCGGCGGCTTCGGCTACAAAGCCATAAAAGAAGATGTTCACATCGAACTGCTGGACAGCGCCATCCTGGCCTTCTGGCAGTGCGCCGAAGCCAAGGGCCGACGGCGCCAGAAAATCAGTTACTGAAAGGACTTTGCACCCTTGGGGGTGCAGGGTCCTTTTTGTATAGATCTCCCGATACCACCGGGCAATTTTGTGGGAAGAAAGGAACGACAACCATGGCAGAATTTACACCCATCACCACACAGGAACAGTTTGACGCCGCCATCGCCGACCGCCTCAAACGGGAGCGGGAAAGCCAGGCCAAAAAGTACAGCGACTACGACGCTCTGAAGCAGAAGACGGCGGAGCAGGAAAAGCAGATCGCCGCCCTGACCAAGGAAGCGTCCGACGCCGCCAAGAAGTACGCCGGTTATGACAAGACCGTGGCCGAGCTGAATGCCAAGATCAAGGGTTACGAGACAGACTCGGTAAAAACGCGCATCGCCCGTGAGAACGGCATTCCCTATGAGCTGGCGGGCCGTCTGACCGGCGAGACCGAGGACGATATCCGCAAGGATGCCGAGGGCCTGGCCAAGCTGCTGGGCCGGAACGAAAATCCGGCCTCGCCCCTGCGTGACACCGAGACCGGCGAACCCGACGGGGTCACCGCCGGCCTGAAAGATTTGCTGCACAAGATGAAAGGAGACTAAAACCTATGGCAACTAAAACTACTTCCGCGGGCCTGTTTTCCCCCGACCTGGTCAAGGACGTTTTCAGCAAGGTGAAGGGCCACTCCACCCTGGTGAAACTGTCCGAACAGATTCCCGTGCCCTTCTCCGGCACCGATGTGATGACCTTCAACCTGGACGGCGAGTGCGCCATCGTGGGTGAGGGCGAACAGAAGCCCGCAGGCAACGCCACCCACGGCAAGGTGAGCATCACCCCCATCAAGATCGTTTACCAGCACCGGGTGAGCAATGAGTTCCTGCGCACCACCGAGGAGAAGCAGCTGGACATCCTCAAAGCCTACAACGACGGTTTTGCCAAGAAGGTGGCCCGCGCCATCGACATCATGGCCATGCACGGCGTCAACCCGGCGGACCTGGAAGCCTCCGGCAAGATCGGCGAAAACCACCTGGACACCGTCACCTCGGTGCAGTACACCGAGGGCCAGCCCAAGGCGGCCCTCAACGATGCCGTGGCCGCCATCGATGAGAACGATGTCACCGGCTATGCGCTGTCCAAGGCCTTTGCCGCCGCCCTGGGCGACTACACGGTGAACGGCGTTCCCCAGTTCCCCGAATTTGAGCTGGGCGGCAACCCCGGTATGCTGAAGGGCACCGCCTGCGACGTGAACACCACCGTCACCAAGGGCAACGACAAGGCCCTGGCCTATGTGGGCGACTTCAAGGAGGCCTTCAAGTGGGGTTACGCCGACGAGATCCCCATGGAGATCATCGAATACGGCGACCCGGACGGCCAGGGCGACCTGAAGCGCACCAATGAGGTTGTGCTGCGCGCCGAAGCCTGGGTGGGCTGGGGCATCCTGGACAAGAGCGCCTTTGCCCGCGTGGTGAAGTCGGAAGGGTAAGGAGGAAACCATGTACCAGTATAAGAACACCCGCACGGGGAGCGTCATCCGCACCCACGGCAAGCTGACGGGCGGCGGCTGGGAACTGCTGGGCGCCGCCAAGCCGACCGGCCAGGAAAAGAACCAGCCGGCCGAGACCACGGCCGCCCCGGCGGCTGAAACGTCCGCGGCCAAACCGGCTGCAACCAAACCCGCCGCCAAAACCACCACCAAAAAGACGGCCTCCACGGGCACCAAGACCGCCGCCAAGGGGAAAGCAAAATGATCTATGCCCAGGTCAACGATATCACCGCCCTGTGGCGCCCTATGAGCAGCCAGGAACAGGCCCGGGCCGAAGCCCTGCTGCCGGTGGTCTGCGCCGCCCTGCGCACCGAAGCCCGCAAGCGGGGCCGTGACCTGGACGCCATGATCGCCGCCGACCAGGATCTGGCCGAGGTGGCCAAGAGCGTGACGGTGGATGTGGTGGCCCGGGCGCTGATGACCTCCACCGACCAGGAGCCCATGACCCAGATGAGCCAGGGCGCCGGGGGCTATACCGCCTCCGGCACCTTCCTGGTGCCCGGCGGCGGACTGTTCATCAAGAAAAGTGAGCTGGCCCGGCTGGGCCTGCGCCGCCAGCGGATGGGGGTGATCGAACCCTATGGCAAGCCTGATTAAAGGCATTCCGGTCATCCTGTATGAGCGCACCAAGACAGGGGAGGACCCCTTCGGCGCCGCCGAGTACGCCGAGAACCCCACCACCGTGGAGAACGTCCTGGTCACCCCGGTGGCGGCGGACGCGGTGGTGCAGGATCTGCAGCTGTACGGCAAGCGGGCGGCCTATGAGCTATGCCTGCCCAAGGGGGACGCCCATCATTGGGAGGACTGCCGGGTGGAGTTCTTCGGGCAAAGCTGGCGGGTGTACACGCCGGTGCAGGAATACATCGAAGCCCAGCTGCCGCTGGACTGGAACAGAAAGGTCAGGGTGGAACGCTATGGCTAAAGTGAAAGTGGCGCTCAACCGAAGCGGTGTGCGTGCCTTGCTCAAATCGGAGGAGATGAAGGCGATGTGCGCCGAAAAGGCCCAGGCCGTCCGTGCCCGCTGCGGTACCGGCTATGCCACCGATACCTACACCGGCAAGACCCGCGTCAACGCCATGGTGTGGGCAGATACGACGCAAGCCAAACGGGACAACGCCGAAAACAACACCCTTCTGAAAGCCCTGAAATGAGGGCAAGGAAACCATGATCGAATTCATCGTCAAAGACTGGCTGGCCCAAAAGCTGGCGGTCCCTGTGTGCACGGAAGTGCCGGAGGGGCCGCCGGCTTCTTTTGTCGTCGTGGAGAAGACCGGCTCCGGCCGAAAAAACTATATTGATTCGGCAACCTTGGCAGTAAAAAGCTATGGGGAAACCCTGTACAAGGCTGCCTTGCTCAATGAAGAGGTCAAGGCGGCCATGGACAGTTTGCCGGAACACCCGTCGGTCAGCGCGGCCAGGCTGAACAGCGACTATCCCTTCAACGATACCACCACCAAGCGACGCCGCTACCAGGCGGTGTATGACATCACCTATTACAATAACGCGGCCCTCTGATGGGGGCACGGGAAAGGAACGATATGAAGAACAACGCACAGAACGTCACCACCGGCAAGCCTAAAATCGGCGGCTCGGTGTTTCGGGCGCCTCTGAATACGCCCCTGCCCACCGACGCCACCACTGAGCTGAATGAGGCGTTCATCAACCAGGGGTATATTTCGGATGAGGGGCTGAGCAACGAAAATTCCCCCGAAGGCGACAAGATCAAGGCCTGGGGCGGGGACACCGTCCACACCTACCAGACAGAAAAGCCCGACACCTTCAAGTTCAAGCTCATCGAAGCCGAGAACGTGGAGGTCCTCAAGACGGTGTACAGCCCTGAAAATGTCACCGGCACCCTGGAGGACGGCATCACCGTCAAGGCCAACAGCAAGGAAAACCAGTATTACGCCTGGGTGGTGGAGATGATCCTCAACGGCAATGTGCTCAAGCGCATCGTCATCCCCAGCGCCAAAATCACCGAACTGGAAGAGATCGTCTACGCCGATGAGGATGCCTTGGGGTACGGTATCACCATCGAGGCCACGCCCAATGAGGCAGGGGACACTCACTATGAGTACATCAAGAAAGGGGTGAGTGCCTGATGCGCCAGGTGACAACGAAAAGCGGTTTCTGCCTTGAACTCGAGGAAGAACGCCTGAACAACATGGAGCTGCTGGACGCTCTGGCCGACCTGGACGGCGGCGACGGTACCGCGCTGAGTACCGTGATGCGGCTGCTGCTGTCCAAGGAACAGAAAAAGGCCCTGTACGACCATCTGCGCACCCCCGGCGGGACGGTGCCCATCGATGCGGTGACCGAAACGCTGAAAGAGATCTTCGAGTCCTGCCAGCCCGCAAAAAACTGATGACCCTCGCCGCCATGCTGGCCATCGACGCCGACGCTCTGACCTGTGATATGGCCGAGACCTATGGCGTTCTGGATTGGCACACGCTGCCGCTGCCGCAGGCGGCCGTGCTGGCGGCGGGGCTGCGGGAAACTTCCAGAATCAGAATGAAGATGAGCGGCGCCAAGAGCGACCCCGAGACCATGCTGCTGGCAGCCATCACCGACCGGCTGGGCCTGCTTTTGTGGCAGAATTCCGAGGACGCCCGCCACGGCCGGGGCTGCCCGCCGTCGGTGTTCAACCTGCTGTTGGGCATCGAAGGCGGCCAGAGCGGCCCGGTGACGGGCTACAACACCCCCGAAGACTACGAAGCGGCCAAGGCCCGCATCCTGGGAGGTGAACACAATGGCCACTGAACTGGCAAAAGCCTATGTGCAGATCGTTCCTTCTGCCCGGGGCATCCAGGGGAGCATCACCCAGGCCATAGGCGGGGAAGCGGCCTCGGCCGGAACCAGTGCGGGCCAGACCTTCGGCTCCAACCTGGTGAATAAGGTGCTGGGCGTTGTATCGGTGGCTGCCATCGGCAAGGCCATTGCCTCCACCATCACCGAGGGCGCCGACCTGGAACAGAGCATCGGCGGCATTGAGACCCTGTTCAAGGACAGCGCCGACAAGGTCAAGGACAACGCTGCGGCGGCATACAGCACCGCCGGTATGAGCGCCAACCAGTACATGGAACAGACCACCAGCTTTGCGGCCAGCCTGCTGCAGAGCCTGGGCGGGGACACCGCGGCCGCTGCCGATATGGCGGATATGGCTATGCGGGATATGTCGGATAACTCCAACAAAATGGGTACCGACATGGAGCGGATCACCGACGCATACCAGGGATTCGCCAAGCAGAACTACACCATGCTGGACAACCTCAAGCTGGGTTACGGCGGCACCAAGACCGAGATGGAGCGCCTGCTCAAGGACGCCCAGAAAATCACCGGCGTCAAGTACGATATCGACAACCTGGCCGATGTGTACAGCGCCATTCACGTTATCCAGGAGGAACTGGATATCACCGGCACCACCGCCAAGGAGGCGGCCACCACCCTGTCCGGCTCCTTCAATTCCATGGTGGCGGCAGGCAAGAACGTGCTGGGCAACCTGACACTGGGCCAGGATATCACCCCGTCCCTGCAGGCCCTGGCCCAGACCACCACCACCTTCCTGGTGGGCAATCTTCTGCCCGCCGTGTGGAACATCCTCAAGGCACTGCCCGGTGGTGTCGTTACCCTGGTGCAGGAGATGGGCACACAGCTGGCGGCCCAGCTGCCCGCCTTCCTGGCGCAGTTCAAGGCCGGGATGAACACCAACCTGTCCCAGCTCATCGCGGCCGGGCAGACCATGCTCAGCGGCCTGATTACGGGCCTGATGCAGAATCTGCCCCAGCTTCTGCAGAGCGGGGTCAGCCTCATCAACAGCCTTGTCACCGGGATTTATACCGCTTTGCCGCAGATTCTGTCTGCGGCTTTTTCGTTGATGACCCAGTTCGGACAGGGCATCATTGCCAACCTGCCCCAGATCCTGGCGGCCGGCACCAGTATCCTGCTGAACGTGGTGAACGGCATTGGTCAGGCCATGCCGCAGATCCTGACTTCGGCGGCGCAGATGGCGGCCACCCTCATCAGCGGATTGCTGCAGAATCTGCCCCAGATCATTTCCGCCGGTTTCTCCCTGATTACCGCTCTGATCCAAGGCATCGGCCAGGCGCTGCCCGGCATCATTACCGCGGCGGTGCAGGCCGCACAGACCTTGTGGGATTCCTTCACAAGTCTGAACTGGCCTCAGCTGGGCATGGACATTCTCAACGGCATCATCAACGGTCTCAAGTCTGCCATCGGCGGGCTGGTAGATGCAGCGGTGAGCGCGGCTCAGGCCACCTACAACGCGGCTAAAGATGCGCTGGATATCAACTCGCCCTCCCGGCTGTTCCGGGATGATATCGGCAAGATGATCCCGGCGGGCATGGCGCTGGGCATTACCGATAACCTGCGGCCCGTCACCAACGCCATGCGAACCCTGGGCACGACCACGGCAAGCATGCTGCAGCAGGATATGGCCGGTGCTCTTGGCCAGGGGCAGCGGCGGATGGCCGCCATGCGCCCGGCTTCCGCTATTACCATCCAGCAATACAACACCTTCAACACCCACGACAGTCTGAGCGAGGCGGAACTGACCCGGGAAGCCGAGTCCATGGCCAAGCGGCTGCCGTGGGCCATTCCGTAACTGAAAGGAGGACTTTCGTGCGCACTGTTCCGTACCGTACCTACACCGCCGCCGACGGGCGGACCATTCGCCTGGCGGTGGACAGTGACTTCTGGGCTACGGATATTTCCGGCGAGGACGGCCTGGACCTGGACATCAGTGAACAGCAGTCCACCGGCCAGATCGGCACCACTGTGACGGGCACTTCGGTGGGGGCGCGGCCCATCGTGGTAACCGGCGCCATTCTGCGGGACCTGGACGCCAACGAACGGCTGCTGAAGCAGCTGCTGGTGCCTGGTTCCGTCGGACGCTGGACCAAGACCATCGGAAACCAGAGCTGGTATGTGGATGTCATCACCAAGCGCTCGCCGGATGTGAGCGGTGGGGAACATCTGCTGAATTTTCAGTTCTCCTTGTATGCCGCCTACCCTTACTGGCGGACGGAGGAAACTGTGTCCACGCTGCTGGGCGGTTTGCAGCCCACCTGGTTCCCCACGCCGGTCTCCACTGCGGGGGCCTGGTATATCAGCCGGTACAAGCAGGACTTGTACACCACCGTTACCAACACCGGCAACACCGAAACCGACTTCAAAGTGCAGCTCACTGCCATGGCCCGGGTGCTCAATCCCATGCTGTGGCACAATGGCAAGCGAACCTTTATCCGCCTGAACAAAGAGATGCAGGCAGGGGAGCGGGCTGTGATCTCCACGGCAGAAAGCGACCGGGGATGCACCTACTATGCCGCCGACGGCACCGAACAGGATGGCTTCCGCTTCATGGACATCAACACGGACTGGTGGATGACGCTTTCCCCCGGGGATAACGTCATCCGCCTCACTGCCGACGAAGGCCGGGAAAACCTGACGGCCTCCATCTCGGCGCCCAAGGGGGTGGCCAGCAGTGTCTGAAAACAGCCTGGAAACCAATATTGTGAAGCTCTACATTTACAGCGGGACAACGTCGGTGGGACTGGTGGAAAGCATCAGCAGCCTGCAATGGATGCCTGCCTGGGCCGATGTGGGGGAGTTCAAACTCGTCTGCGCAGCCAGCGCCAAGAACCGCCGGAATCTGACCGAGTGGGTCACCCTGTACAACCCGGACACACCGGAGCTTTCCGCCGTAGTCGTGGCCGTCACCCTGGACACAGGCAGCAACACCATGACGGTGCGGGGCAAGTTCAGCCTGCTCAGATTCAAGCAGCGGGTGGCCAAGGGAACCCGGAACATCACCGACGCGGCCGCGGGGCTGCTGGAACTGTGCCGGACCAACCTGCGCGGCTTGCCGGTCACGGTGCCGGAAAACGCCGGATTCACTGCTCCCTGTCAGGAAACGGTGGAGTGGAAGGACTGCTGCAGTGCCATCGTGCAGCTGGCCCAGGCAGGCGGCTTCGGGGCGCGGGTGCGGTTTGATAAGGACACCGCCGCCGAATCCCTGGAGCTGCTCCACGGCGTGGACCGCAGCCAGCAGGGAAGCGAAACCTATCGGGGATTCTTCAGCACGCAGATGAAGAACCTGTCCTCGCCGTCCCTGGAGAACGACGGCAGCGATTATGCCAACGTGGTTCTTTGCGGCGGGGAAAAGCCCACGGAGCAGGACCAGTGGCAGCAGCTGTTTCTGGAGGTGGGAAACACCCAGGCCACCGGCGCCGACCGGCACGAGCTGTGGGTGGATGGGTCCAGCGTGACCCACAAACACACGGTACAGCTGGCCGACGGTTCCACCCAGGAAGCAACCTACACCGAAGAGGAATACAAGGCGGCCCTGACCAACTACGCCATGGCAGCGCTGCTGAACCACATGGGTGGCCGGACGTTGAAAGCCACCGCCTCGGACAAGCCGCTGAGCTACGGCACGGACTACGCCCTGGGCGATATCGTCCCGCTGCGTATCCCGGAGATGGACCTGGTGGCTACTGCCCGGGTTTCCAGCGTGAAACTGATCTACGAAAAGACCGGCCGCACGGTAGAGCCTGTCTTTGACAACATCACAATCGGAGGTGATGCCACTTGACCGAACTGACCTGCTGGCCGCTGGACAATAAACAGTATTTCAGCGATGCCCTGGGGGCCGCCTATGCGGCGCGCAGCCGGGGCCTGCTGCGGTCCGATAACTTTACCGCCACCACCAACGGGGACAACACCCTGACCATCTCCAAGGGCGTGGCCTGCGTCCATGTGACCGACTTCTGGGCCGCTTTTCCCTTTCTGAAACAGGACACCGTCATGCAGTTCGAGGACGCGGACGGCGTGTATATGCGCTGGGATGTTCTGGCCGTTGGGTACGACAAAAACGCAAACGCGGCCGGGGTGTATGTGCGCACCGGCGTGGCCGCGCCCTCCCCGGAAATGCCTGTGGTGCGCAGGGACAACGACTTTGACGAGGTGTTCATCTACGGTGTGCGCCGTCGGGTCGGCGCCACCAAGATCGAGGCGGATGACATTGTGGACCTGCGCCTGGACCCGGACTACTGCGGCCTCATGCGGGACACCATCGACAGCATCGACACCAGCGTGATGCAGGCCGCCTTTGAGGCGTTCCTCGCCAAAATCGAGCAGGAACTGGACCGGCTCAATGCCAGTACCGAGACCATGCTCAAAACCACCTACGACACCAAGGGCCGGGGCGTGGACGTGTACGACTACGGCCCCCACCTGTACAAGGCCACCTTTCTGCTGGACGGCTGGACCGGAGACGGCCCCTACACCCAGACAGTGGAGCTCACCCCGGTGGATGACGGCCCGGCGGTCACGGCGGAAAGCTCCATGCAGTCGCCGGTGATGATCGACGACGGCTTCACCGGGGACACCTACGACCAGATGAACGAGGCCGGGGCCATCGTCAACGCCGGGACCAAGACCTTGGGCGCCGGGACCATTACCTGCGTGACCAAGGGCACGGATAAGCCGGCTTGCGACGTGGAAGTGTTCTTCCTGGTCAAGAAAGGGGAAGAGTGATGGGAAAGGCGGTACCTGAAACGGGTGGAATGAAACTGCTGTGGGAAAACTTATCCCCGGGTGCAGCTTTTTCACCGCAAACTGTAACGTTGGATGGTGATACCGGTTTTAAGGCTTGCATAATTGTGGCCGGAATTTACGGTGCAAATGATGTTTCCACCTCTGTGTTAATTCTTTTCGGCCATGGCGCACAGTTGCAATCAACAATCAATTATACTCAGCCCGCTTGGAGAAACGCAAAATATTCCGAACACGGGAAAATGACGTTTGAATCAGGTTATTTGAATGGTGGTCAATCGGCCAACAATAACTCTTTAATTCCTTGGGCTATTTATGGAATTGAATTTTGAGGAGAATGGACGATGAAAATTTATGATGAAGAAACCTTGCTGGAAATAGCCGACCCCGACCTGTCCGCCGGCTATCTTTACGACGGCCAGCGGATTACGGTCCACCATGAAGCGGTGCCCCCGGTCACTGAAATCGGCATCCTGCCCGGCACCGAGCATTGCAACGGCGGCGCGGGCCTGCGGGGCACTATCGTGGTCACGCCCGGCACCCCGGCGTGGGATGAGTACGAGGACTGCCAGTATTACCACAAATACACGGGGGAAGAACTGGCTGCCCAGCACCCGCCCGATGAGACCGACGGCTCCAATCTGGCGGCCCGGGTAGAGGAGCTGGAGACCGGCAAGGCTAACCAGGACGATGTGGATGAGCTGCAGGAAGCCCTTGACATGATTCTTTCGGGGGTGACGGAGTGAAACAGGAATTGCGTGAGAAGATCATCGCCTACAACCGGTCGGTGGCCAAAAACGCCGAGATGGCCGATGACCTTATGACCATCCTGGGCGCCCTGCCGCCAGGCCAGGCCAAGAACCTGCTCAAGGATGAGACCATCGGCCCCATCCTTGAAAAGTACGGCGTAAGCAGTCAGTGAGGTGTATAAAATGACGAAACAACGTAAAAACAACGGGGGGGGGCACCGTAACCCTCTCTTCGGCACTTTGCACAATGAGGCACGGTATGGGCTGAGTCCTGCCGCCGGAAAGGCGGTGGCATGATGGGACTGATGGTACCGGGTAAAAGTGGAATGACTTTGCTGTGGAAAAACGAAGGCGTTTCCACTTTCGTTCCTCAGAAAGTGGAAATCGCCTTGGCCGCTTATGATTTTGTAGTGGTTGATTTTGCAGCCAGATACAACCAACAGCCCCACTGGGTCGCAATGTGCGCTGTAGGGGATATGAACCGAACTCCAGGATATATGGGACATAGTTCCGGTGCGCCTGGATGGGACAGACAATTTAGCGTAGACGAAACAGGGGTGACTTTCGAGGCCGGTTATACAGGTTCCCAAGATAATACGGCTTCAGTTCCCATGAAAATCTACGGAATTAAGATTTGAAAGAAGGATAACCATGAGAACCAAAACCGGAGAAGTGATCTTCCTCTGGCCGCTGGCACTGCATGTGCTCACGGCCGGGTATTATTACAGCGACGGCAGCAGCCATGAGGCCATCGACCTGCGCACCAACCAGGGCGGTACCATCGTGAAACCGGTTTACGCCGCCGAAGACGGCACTGTGGACTGGACCCAGATTTGGGACGGTTACACCAAGACCGGCAATCAGAGCTACGGCACGGCGCTGCGCATTCTGCACGCTGACTACTTCAATGAAACGCTGCAGACCCGCTACGCCCACCTGTCCCGCCTGTGCGTGACCAAGGGCCAGCAGGTCAAGGAAGGACAGCTCATCGGCTACACCGGCGACACCGGCAACGTGGATGGCGCCCACCTGCATTTTGAGGTGATCCTGGGTGGCCGCCGCCGCAATCCGCTGGTGTGGCTGGACAACGACTTCACCACCGCCAACAGCAACGTCTATACTTACCGCCCCGGGGAGCACGCGGCCGTGCTCCCGGCGGAACCTGAAGCCCCTGCTTATGCACCGGCCCGCCTGCAGACCATCATCATCGGTCCCGTCACTCAGGGCGACGCCGACGCCATTCTGGCCGTGTGCAAGGCCCGGGAACTGGATGACCTGGGGCTGTATGTCTCCAAGTGGAGCAACGATGAACACACCTTGCAGACCATCACCATCGGGCCGGTCACCCAGGGGGATGCGGATGCCATCCTTGCCGAGTGCAGGGCCCGCCAGCTGGACAAGCAGGGCCTGTATACTTCCCAGTGGGCGGATGAAGAAGACCAGGCGGCATAAGGCTGCATAAAGAAGGGAGAAACAAATGGAACACACCAACAACATTTTCCTGGCCATCAAGGCAGCCATCGTGGCCCTGTGCGGCGGCTTTACCGCGGCTTTCGGCTGGCTGGGCTGGCTGATCGTGGCCTGGGTGGCCTGCATGGTCATCGACTGGATCAGCGGCAGCGCGGCGGCCGCCGCAAAAGGGGAGTGGTCCAGCGCCACCGCCCGGGCCGGGATCTGGCATAAGGCGGGGATGATCCTGGTGGTCATCGTGGCCGCCCTGGCCGACTGCGTCCTGGCCATGGCGGTGGAGCACCTGCCCGGCCTTGCCATCAATTACACAACCCTGGTCCTGCCCATGGTGCTGGCCTGGTATATTTTCACCGAGCTGGGCAGCATTGCCGAGAACGCTACCGACATGGGCGCCCCGGTACCCAGCTGGCTCACCAAGCTGCTGGCAGCAGGGAAGACGGCGGTGGACAAGACCGCCGACGATAATCCTGCCCACTGACTTTTTGAAAAAAAGTGTGTCGGCTGTGCACATGAAGAAAAAATAAACGGAGAAACGACAAGAACCATTTCAAAAACTGCCCCTGCTAAGGGCGTAGGGTCTTAACGGGCCGCGAGGGTTCAAATCCCTCTTACTCCGCCAAA